>JAFTNJ010000049.1 GCA_017451915.1 Clostridia bacterium | reverse complement strand
TGCCTTTAGGCAGTTGAGCGCTATGCGCGAAACAGACAACCATCCGCTACGCGGGTGGGCAACAAAGGTTTTACCCTCGTTTTTTGAGTAGATGTAACATAAGCCTTCTCCTGTGGGAGAAGGGGGACCACCGTAGGTGGTGGATGAGGAGTTACTTTAGAATTAGAACACCTCATCCGTCAGCCTTCGGCTGCCACCTTCCCCCACTGGGGAAGGCTTACTGTTGTTTGCGCTCTCGATTATGGAGGGTGAGTTTGCTCAAAGCTTTTGCGAAGCAAAAGCCAGCGGCTTGAGCCGCTGGCCGGTCCTATTGGGCTTTTAGCCCTCGTGCATACCACCCGTTTGACGGGTGGTTATGATTTATCCCTGTCGGAACTGACTGGGGGCCGCGCCGTATTTTTCCTTAAAGGAGCGGCTGAAGGTGTAGATGGAGGAGTAATGCAGCATCTCGGCGATTTGGGAGAGCTTGAGCTCGCCCTCCTGGATCAGCTTTTTGGCCACCTCCAGGCGGCGAGCCTGGTAGTAGCCCTTTAGCGAATCCTTGGTCACGCGGCGGAACAGATCCGAGAGATAGCTGTAATTGTAGCAAAAAATGTCCGAGAGCTCGTGCAGGCTCTTCATGGAATAGATGTGGGTATCGATGTAGTTCATGATCTGGTAGCAGATCTCCTCATGCTCTCCCACGCCCTTTTGCGCCGAGCGGTAGGGCAGCTCCCGAAAGTCCTGAATGATGTAGAACATGATCTGCATGAAAATGACCTCCAGCAGGCGCTGGGAAAACTCGGTGGGCAGATGGATCTCGGCCAGGGCATTGCTGACCAAAAAGGAGATCCGTTCATCCCGAATGGTGCGCTGGTCGGCGTCGTGACAGCAACGCATAATGTTCTCCAGGGCGTCCACCATTTCGGGCTCGTTGGGATAAAAGGCGTAAAAGTCGTATTTCAGAGGATTGACCGCGTCGGAGCGGATGCCGTGAAACTCCCCGGGAAAGGACAGATAGATGTCCCCGCGTTCAATGCGGATCTCCCGCCCGTTGGTGGATACAAACCCCGCGCCGTCGGTGGCAATGGTCAATTCAAACCAGTTCCGATGGGCGTGGGTCTCAATAATGGTCTCCTCCTTGCAATGACTGCGGCCGATCTGAAAGAGCTTCAGACAGCCGTATTCAATGGGGTTGGACACGTAATCCCAGGAAAAATGATAGCGACGGTCATTCTTATGGGGATTTTCCATGATCTGTATGGCTTCCATAGCGCACCTCCCTTGTCCCGATGAAATTATTATAGTCGGCAAAGAGAAAAAAGTCAAGAAAAATCCAATAAAAAACCGAAAAAACCTTCAAAAAGGCCAAAGAACCAAAAAAATGCTAAATTTTAGGAAAGAAATACTATTTACAAATCCCTTCCCAGGCATTATAATAAGGACAGAATCTTTTTTAATACAAAACGGAGGCTTTTATGAAGAAAACAGTTTTGGCTATCATCGGTTGCGGAAGAATTGCAAACAACGCTCACCTTCCCGCCCTTTCCAAGATGGAAAACGTCCGTGTGAAATACGGCTGCGATCTTCTCATTGAGAAGGCAAACGCCCTGAAGGAGAAGTTCCCGATCATCGAAGAGACCATTACCGACTATAAGGTGGCTCTGGCCGACCCCGAGGTGGAGGCAGTCTTTGTACTGACTCCCAACTACGCCCACTACACCGTGACCATGGACGCTCTGCGCGCCGGCAAGCACGTGATGTGTGAAAAGCCCATTACCGTAAACTACGCCCTCTCCTGTGAGATGGCAGAGGAGGCAAGAAAGCAGAATAAGATCCTCAACATTGGCGTTTGCAACCGCTACCACCGCTCGGTGGAGATGCTGGAGCAGATGGTGCGCGAGGGCAAGTTCGGCAACATCTACCACGTGTACTGCTCCTTCCGCTCCTTCCGCAGCATTCCCGGCCTGGGCGGTGCCTTTACCGATAAGGCACAGTCGGGCGGCGGCGTGCTCATCGACTGGGGCGTGCACTTCCTGGATCTCATCCTCTACGTTCTGGGCGGCGCAAAGCTGCAGAACCTGACCTGCGATACCTACTGCGAGATGGCCAAGGATATGAAGGCCTACAAGTATAAGAGCATGTGGGCCGAGGATACCAAGGACGTGGAGAACGGCGTCAATGACGTGGACGATTTTGTTACCGGCTACATTCGTACCGACAAGGCAAGCATTTCCTTCAACGGCGCCTGGGCACAGAATTTGAAGAAGAACGAAATGTTCATCGACTTCCTTGGTGATCAGGGCGGCGCGCGTTTGGACTACGGCAAGAAGTTCGTGTACGTCAGCGGCGAGACCCTGGAGGAGGAGGCTCCCGAGTACGAGATCCCCAATATGTACTTCTGCGAGGACGAGGACTTTATCAAGTCGGTGAACTCCGGTGAGAAGAACCGCAACTACATCGACAACATCCTGGAGAGCGCAAAGCTTTTGGATGCGCTGTACCAGTCGGCTGAGGTAAAGAAGGAGATCGTTCTCTGATCGTTGAAGCAGAAGGAGAGAAGACCATGAAAAAAATCGGTTTTGTTGATTATTATCTGAGTGAGTGGCACGCCAACAACTACCCCGCATGGATGGCGGAGGTTTGCCGGGAGAAGGGGCTGGACTATCAGGTGGCTTACGCCTGGGGCGAGCTGGAGACCTCTCCCCTGGACGGCGTTACCAGTGCCCAGTGGTGCGAGAAGAACGGCGTGGAGCTCTGCGCAAGCATTGAGGAGCTCTGCGAAAAGAGTGACGTGATCCTGGTGCTGGCACCCTCCAATCCCGAAAAGCATCTGGCCTATGCCAAGGCGGTGCTTCCTTACCAAAAGACCACCTACATTGATAAGACCTTTGCCCCCGATCTGGCAACGGCCGAGGAGATCTTTGCCATTGCCGCAAAGCACGGCACTCCCGTGTTCAGCTCCTCCGCTCTTCGCTATTCCACCGAGCTGGAGACCGAGAATCCCACGCGCAGTATGATGGTGACGGGTTCGGGCTCATCGGTAGAGGAATACATCGTGCATCTGGCAGAGATGGTGGTAAAAAAGCTGGGCGTTGGTGCCAAGAGCATTCGTTGCCAAACCTGCGGCATCCAGTCCTACTTCCAGGTGAAGTACGGGGATGACAGGGAAGCCATGATGATCTTTTCCAAAAAGCTTCCTTACACCCTGCTGATGACCGACGCCAACGGAAAGCCCGCATACGCCGCGGTCAAATCGGCCTTTTTCCAGGGGCTGATGGCCGAGATCCTTCGCTACTATGAGAGCGGAGAATCCAGCGTCACTCCCGAGGAAACGCTGGAGGTCATGCGCTTGTGCCAGGGCGCGGTACGCGCCGCCAAGCAGTGTGATATCTGGTTGGATCTGTAATAAAAATGCATCCCCCGAAGGTGAGCCTTCGGGGGATGGTTTTGTTTATGGAAGGGTTATACGGTGGGCTCGGGAGTGATCACGTCCGCGGGCGCGTCGGCCGAGGGAGCTTCCCCCATGGTGGTGCCGATGGCAGCCAGCATGGCGTAGAAGTCGTCGGTGCTGAAATAGGTCTCGGGCAGCTTGCCGTCCCATTGCAGGATGTAGTAGTAGAGCAGGAGACTGTGCAGATCCTCGTCGGTGAGATTTTCGGGATCCTTGGCAAAAATGTCACGCACCTGTCCGATCACGGCGGCATCCTTCTGTCCGGCGTATTCGGCGGCGTCGGCCTGGATCTTCACCACGTCCAGCTCGGCGTTGGCGGCGATCACGGCCACCTTTGCAGAGGCCTCGGCCTCAATCTGGGCACGCTTTGCGGCGGCCTCGGCTTCCATGATCTTCTGTTCCTCCTCGATCTTGGCCTGCTTACTCTTTTGCTCGGCCACCTGCTTGGCTTCCACGGCATCGGTAAAGGCGTCCGAGAAGTCCAGGTTCTCCATGGAGGCGTCGATCACGATGATGTTATAGCTTTCCAGCTTGGAGGTCAGTACCTGGCGGATGTCCTGGGAGAGCTGGGCGCGGTTGCTGAGCAGCTCCTCGGCGGTGTATTTTGCCATTTCGCTCTTGACTGCCTCCTGCACGCGGGGCTGGATGATGGTCTCGTAGTAGGAAACGCCAATGTCCTTGTAGATCATTTGGGCGTTCTGCTTGGAGATCTGGTAGTTCAGGGTGTAGGTTACCGCTACCTCCTGGATGTCCGAGGAGAAGCAGAGGAGGTCAATGGAGGCCTTCTGGTTTCGGTTGTCCATGTTCACCACGCTCTTCCAAGGGGCTACAAAGTGAACGCCTGCCTCAAAGGTTTCTTCCTCCACCCTACCAAAGGTGGTAATGATACCCGTGTGTCCAGTGGGGACGGTGCGCAGGCAGCTGACACCAATGGCCGCTACGGCGGCTACGCTCAGCACGGTGGCGGGAAGCACTCGGGCCAGGAAGCGGTTGCCCTTGGTCTTTAAAAACAGCAGGCCAACGGCCACCAGGGCGAGCAACAATCCAACAACAAATAAAGCAATCATAATTTTTCTCCTTTCTTGCCGGCGTCTCCGGCCAATATGATTGTGACTATATAATAACACAATTCCAGAACACTGTCAAGTGATTGTATGAAAAATTTTTATGATTTACATTTTGTTAACAAATGAAACAATTCTTCCCGGGGAAGGGGAAAAGCCGAAAGAATGCTTGACTTTTTTGGGGGAATATGATATGATGAAAAGGATAGAAAAAGCCCCGAAAACCCGACTTTTTGGGGAGAATCCATGAATTTTAAGGGAGAATACTCCATGAAAAAACAAGGCTTTGCCATAATGCGAACCGGAATCTCCATATTGCTTTGCTGCGTTTTGCTGCTGGGCGTTGCGGTGCCCCTCCTTCCGAGTGTGCGTGCCGAGGGGATCACGTCCCCGGACTACCGCGCTCCCGGCGTCAGCGGAGGGCAGAGTCTTACGGCATCCCAGATCTATGAGCAGCTGTTTGACCATCCCCTTGCCCAGGTCGAGGCGGCGTATCTGGATACCCTGTCCGAGTTGACCCTCCTGTATAGCAATCTCATCCCCGAGAGCGTCCTGACCACCCACTACAATGGGGAAGCGGGAACCCTGGATGTGAGCGTGTCCACCTATTCCTACACCGCCAACAACGGCGTTACCGTAACCTGGGTGCCGCAAAGCGTGACCTTGGGAGAGACCACCCTTGTGTTGACCGAAATGGCGGGGAGCTATACCTGTCAGTTCGGCGGTCTGCTCTATTCCGACGATTTTGACGTGACCGTCGACTTTACCTGGGAGGCCACCCTGCCCGCCGACTTCATCGATACCCTTCGTACCCGTGCCTATACCGACGGCAGCGTTGCCCTGGAGACGCTCCGAGCCTACGAGAACGGCCCCCTGGCCGACTACCTTGCCGCTCTGGAGCGCTACGAGGTCTACCAAGCCTATTTGCAGGCGATCCGTGATCGGGAGCAGTATCTGACCGATCTGGAGGCCTATCGCGTTGCCCTGGCGGCGTACGAGGTCTACGTGGCCGACTACCAAGCCTACACCCTCCAGATGGAGGCCTACCTGGCGCGGCAGAAATACGAGGCCGATCTTCAGCACTACTACGATTATCAGAACTTTCTTAAGAACGATCTGGAAAAATACAACCAGTACCTTCTTTATCAAAATCAGGTGGACGTCATTTGGAAAAAGCTGAGCATTCTGGAGGCGTTGTTCACCCACGATAGCAACCGTTGGCAGATGTACGGCTCGATCATGGGCGATACGGTCACCACGGTGGTGGCGCGCAAGGCCGAGCTGATCACCGCCGGCTGCAACGCCCAGGACATTGAGAGCGCCGGCGCGGCCACCGTCCGCTTGCGTCCTCTGCTCAAGGGGTATGCCGATCTGCGCCAGGCCACGTACGCCTCGGAGCACGAGCGCATTGCCGCCCTGTACGCCTACTACACCGAGAACTACGCCGCGCTGCGGGATACCTACGCCCAGCTTTACGGCGCGTTGATCTCCTTGTACGATAACGAATTTGTGGTCGTGGCCCTGAACAGTAAGGGCAAGCTGGCCCACTTCCAGCAGTTTATGGGACAGATGTACGTCACCGTGACCTGCCTGGACGATAGCGAAAAGGGCATTCGCATGGAAAATTGGAAGATCAGCGGTAAGACCCTGGCGCAGGTGGTGGAGCCTCTCCAACTGCTACCCGATACCATCGTGGCCGATCCCACAGGGGTTTTGATGCCCGCCACCGCCGTGGAAAAGGTGGAGGCGGTCACGCCCATCGAAAAGCCCACGGTGGAGCCTCCCAAGGTCGAAAAGCCCACAGAGCCCGCGCGGGTCGAAAAGCCCGTGGAGCCGACCTACGTGGCATCTCCCGATACCTCCAATCCCCCGGCCGAGGCTACCCATCCCGGTGCGATGCCGCCTAAGCCAACCCTGGAGCCCGCGCTGGAATTGCTGGCCGAGGAGATCCGCGCAGGCCGTGTGGTGGCCCGAGCGCCTTTGGGCGAGGTGGGAAGGCTGCGTCTGGAAAAGACGGTCACCTGCTCGATCTCGATTCAAAATCTCAAAACCGTCACCTTTTACGATTACGACGGCGTCACGGTCCTGGATCAGCAAAAGGTGGACTACGGCCAGTCGGTAAGCTACGGCGGCCCCAGTGTGAAGAAAGAGGACGGGAAGAACATCTACGAGTTTTTGGGCTGGATCCTTGCCGACGGCTCGCCTGCGGTCTTTGGGGAGGTGCGCGGCAATCTTTCGGTGTTTGCCAATTATAAAATCACCCCGCGCATCTATCGGATCACCTGGATCCTGGACGGCGTGGAGCAGGTCACCTACTGTCGCTACGGCGAAACCCCCGTTTCGCCCTTTCCCCTGACCAAGCCCGACGGCGCGGATCATTCCTACGTTTTTTCGGGTTGGGATATCCCCGTATCTCCCGTAACCGGGGATGCCACCTACGTGGGTTCCTTTACCAAGACTCCCCACCTCTACACCGTGACCTGGGTGGTTGGAGAGCAAACCGTGACCCAGCGGGTGGAGCACGGCACCTATCCGGTCTATCCCGGGGGAACGCCTACTCTGCCGGCGGATGATTACCTTTACACCTTCCAATCCTGGGATCGCAGTTTGCTCATGCCCGTGACCGCGGACGTCACCTTCACGGCAAGCTTCCAAAAAAAGCCCTTGGCCACCTCGGCCAGCGGCGTGGGACTTTCCGTGCTGCACAGCGACACCGCGGTAACGGTCACGGCGGGCAATTCCACAGTGAATCTTTCTGACGTGGCCAACTACGCCGCATCGGTGGGGAAGGACCTGGTTCTGCGTTGGAACGCGCTGCAGATCACGGTCAAGGCCGCCGATCTGTCGGTGCTAACGACTTCCCAATGCAAGCAGATGGGCTTGAAGAAGGAAAGCAACCCCAACGGCGAGGTGCTGACGTTGCGGTATCTCAATCAGAGCGGCAAGGAGATCGATCCGGCACTGCCCCTGACGGCACAGGGAATCCCCCAACGGGAGGACGGTAGTCGCTACGCCTATTATTTCCCCGCGGAGGGGGGATGGAGCGATACCGCGGCCGAGAGCGGTTCTGCTCAAGGGGCCCTCTCGGTGCTGGTGAAGCCGGTGTACGCCCTGCGTATTGAGAAGAACGAATTTTGCCACACCGAGGCCTTGATCCCCAACGCGGCCCAGGGGGATTGGGTGTCCCTGGAGTTGGCCCACGAGGCGGCCTACGAGATTTCGGATGCCACCGTGACCCTTGCCGACGGCACCCGCGTGGCGGTGACCCGAGATCCCGCGCGCGGCTTGGGCTTCTTTATGCCCGGAGGCGACGTGGAGATTTCTCTGATCTTATCCAAGATCGTTTATCACGTAACCTTCCTGGTCAATGGCAGGGTGTACGCAGAGCAGGACTACGCCTTTGGCGAGCAGATTCTGGCCCCCGCCGACCCCAGCCTTCCTTCGGACGGCGTTTATACCTACGTATTCACCCAATGGTCGCCCGCTCTGGCGCTGGCCGTGGGAGAGGAGCGTTCCCTGACCTTTGAGGCAGTCTTTTCCAAGACCCTGTTGGAGGGAGAGGATCCCTACCATTCGGGCAACGATAACAACCGCTTTCTTACCACATATCTCCCCATTGGACTGGGAGTTATTGCTCTTGGGGTGGGAGGATTCTTCTTCCTGCGGTACCGAAAAAAGAAAAAGGCACTGACCCTTGCGGTCAACGCGACGGAAGACACTCCGACAGAGGTTGCACAGGAGCTTCCCGAGGAATCTCCTGAGGGAACGCCCGAGGAGAACGACGGCACCAACCCGCCCGAGGAGTAAACAACAGGGGCTGCCGTAAGAATGTCTTATGGCAGCCCCTGTATCAATCATGAACGTCCTTCTCTTGCGGGGGAAGGGTGGAAAAGCACTCCCAGGGAGCCCCCGTGGGAAGGGCGGAGAAGCGAACCTCCCGGCCGTTCAGCGGGTGCAAAAAGGTCAATCGGTGGGAGAACAGCCCAATGGTGTGGGTGTTGCGCGCCCCGTATTTCCGATCTCCCAGCAGCGGTAGCTTGCGGTGGGCGAATTGGGCGCGGATCTGGTGCGTGCGTCCAGTGTGGAGCCGTACCCGTAGCAGGGAAATGGTTCCAAAGGCTTCGGTGGTCAGCGTTTGCAACAGCTCGTAGTCCAAAAGCGCCTCCTTTACGCCCTTGCGCTCCCGTTCCACAACAAACGTCTTATTGATCCTGCGGTCGTGGAACAACAGATCCCGAAGTTGCCCCGTGGGCGCGTCGGGAACCCCTTCCACCACGGCCAGGTATTCTTTTTTCAGGGCGCGGGATTGCACCTGGGCCGAGAGCGTCGCGGCGGCACGGGGCGTCTTGGCGTATACCATCACGCCGCCAACCCCTCGGTCCAGTCGGTGAACTACGCCAACGTAGCCGCGATTCTGCGCGGCCAGAAGATCGGCCAGACCGCTTTGGTCGGGGGTCTGCTCGCTCACAAGCTCCAAAGGCTTTTGAAGGACCCAAAGGGCATTGTCTTGATATAAAATTTCCATAGGATTTCCTTTCGGGGAATGATTTGATAAAGGAGACGGATATGATGCAACAAGGATACGGAGATCCCTTGACCCGGGAGGCTCTGCTTTCCTATTTGGAAGATGGGGAGGCTTTGCCGCGGGTGTACGTTTACGATACCTTGGATTCCACCAACACCGCCGCCAAGGCCTTGGCCGTGGAGGTGGGAGAGGACACCGACCCTTGCCTGATCGTGGCCCACGGGCAAACGGCGGGACGGGGACGCATGGGGCGTAGCTTTTATTCGCCTCCGGAGAGCGGCGTGTATTTCAGTATTCTGCTTCCGTCGGTGTCCTGCCTACCCGACGCGGTTTCGGTGACCTGTGCCGCCTCGGTGGCGGTGATGCGGGCTCTGCGACGTCTGTCGGGAAAGCAGACCGCCATCAAGTGGGTCAACGATCTTTATTACAATCAAAAAAAGGTTTGCGGCATCCTTTGCGAGGGAATGACCCAAGCGGGGCGTCAAAGTCTGATCGTTGGCATTGGCATCAATCTGCGGCCGGCCGCGTTTCCGGAGGAGATCCGGGAGATCGCAGGCTCCATGGAGGACGGGCAGACCCCTCGTGCCGCCCTCATTGCGGCGGTATACACCGAGCTGTTACCCTATTTGTTGCACCCCACCGATCGCTCCTGGCTGACCGATTATCGGACCTGCTCCATGGTGCTGGGACGGCAGGTGCGTTGGATGCGGGACGGCGTGTGGCAGGAGGGAAAGGCTTATGCCATCGACGAGGACGGGGCGCTGCTTGTAAGCGATGCTCACGGAGATTCCCACCGCCTTTGCACCGGGGAGATCTCGGTGCGCCTGACCCCCTGACGGTTGTCCTTTTTCATTATAACAAATTCCGCTCCCTTTGTCAAGAAAGGGGACGGGATCTTTTCTGCAAGGGACTTCCAGAAATTACATCCTTGCTTTCTTGTCTGCGGCGGTTGCTTTTTTCTCCGATTCGTGGTAGAATGGAGCTATCCAAGAAAGGAGGATGACAATGAAGCAGGCCGATCACCGTGCCCTGGCCAGGTATTTTTTGCAGTATCCCGATCCCGGGTTCTGGAACAACCGACGGCACCGCAGGGCGTTTTACATCGGCAATCTGTTGCCCGACTACAATCCCCTCACCTATTTGCGGGGGATCGGGCGGAGCCACGGCATGAAGGGGCACGACGCACCCTACCGTCAATGCTATATCGCGCGCAGAATGGGGATCCTGAGATCCAAAAAACGCCTTTCCACGCGGGATTTTTATATTCTCGGCACCTTGATTCATTACACTGCCGACGCCTTTACCTGGGTCCATAACGGCGGTGCCGATTGCAGCATGAGAATGCATCGGGACTACGAAAGAGCCCTGCACGTTGCCCTTTCCCAAGGCTGGGAGGGAATGAACGGCGCGGTGCTTTCCCCCTCCCCCCACGCATGGCAGACCTATCTTGCCCTGTGGCAGAGGAATCGGGCACCCCGGGGCGACGTGGAGCGGGACCGTCAATGGATCCTCGCCTCCAGCCGCGCACTTTTTTGCGCCTTCCTCTGGCGACGTTTTTTTGAAAAAAATGAAAAAAGGACTTGACAAATCCAGGGGAATGCGCTATACTGTTAAAAACCGATGAGAAAGAGGAGTACCCGAGCAAAAACCTCTCCAAGAGAGTCGTGGGCGGTGAGATCACGGCAGAGGCGGCAAGGCGAATGGACTTTCGAGGGCAGACCGAACCAACGGATCCGTTGCAGTAGGCTCTGACGGGGCGCGCGCCCGTTACCCATAGCGCCGTATATTTGCGTATGCGAAGAGGGGAAACGTTTGTTTTCAATCCGGGTGGCACCACGGAAAAATTGATTTTTTTCGTCCCGATTACCTTTGGGGTAATCGGGGCGTTTGTGTTTTTGAAAGGAGATAAACCATGGCACAAAAACAAATTCCTTACAAAATTTATCTGGAAGAGCAGGAGATGCCTGCCTATTGGTATAACGTTCGGGCCGATATGAAAAAGAAGCCCGCGCCTCTGCTGGATCCCGCTACGGGCAAGCCCATCACCGCCGAGGCTTTGGAAAAGGTCTTCTGCCGCGAGCTGGTCAAGCAGGAGCTGGACGACACCACGCGCTACATTCCCATTCCCCAAGACATTCTTGATTTCTACAAGATGTACCGTCCCGCGCCCCTGATCCGTGCGTACTGCCTGGAGAAGAAGCTGGGGACCCCTGCCAAGATCTACTACAAGTTTGAGGGCAACAACACCAGCGGAAGCCACAAGCTCAATTCCGCCATTGCCCAGGCCTACTACGCCAAGGAGCAGGGACTCAAGGGCGTGACCACCGAGACGGGCGCGGGGCAGTGGGGAACCGCGCTTTCCATGGCGTGCTCCTACTTCGGTCTGGATTGCCGCGTTTACATGGTCAAATGCTCCTACGAGCAAAAGCCCTTCCGCCGCGAGGTCATGCGTACCTACGGCGCCCAGGTGACCCCCTCTCCCTCCGAGACCACGGCCATCGGACGCCAGATCCTGGCCGAGCATCCCGGCACCACGGGCAGCCTTGGCTGCGCCATCTCCGAGGCGGTGGAGGCGGCCGGCTCCATGGAGGGCTACCGCTACGTTTTGGGTAGCGTGCTCTCCCAGGTCATGCTTCACCAGTCGGTGATTGGCATGGAAACGCTTGCCGCGCTGGATAAGTACGGCGAAAAGGCCGATATCATCATCGGCTGTGCCGGTGGTGGCTCCAACCTGGGCGGTCTCATTGCGCCCTTTATGGGGCAGAAGTTGCGCGGCGAGGCCGATTATCAGTTCATCGCCGTGGAGCCCTCCAGCTGTCCCAGCCTGACCCGCGGCAAATACGTGTACGACTACTGCGACACGGGCCGCGTTTGCCCCCTGGCCAAGATGTACACCCTGGGAAGCGGATTCATTCCCGCGCCCAGCCATGCGGGCGGCCTGCGTTACCACGGCATGAGCTCGGTGCTCTCCGAGCTGTATGACGAGGGACTGATGGAGGCAAGAAGCGTGAAGCAGACCGAGGTCTTTGAGGCGGCGGAATATTTTGCCCGCATCGAGGGTATCTTGCCTGCGCCCGAGAGCTCCCACGCCATCAAGGTAGCCATGGACGAGGCCATCAAGTGCCGCGAGACCGGCGAGGAAAAGACCATCGTCTTTGGTCTTACGGGTACCGGGTATTTTGACATGATGTCCTACGAGAAGTTCCACGACGGAAAAATGACCGACTACGTTCCGAGCGACGAGGAGATCGCGGCGGGCATGGCAAAGCTGCCCAAGATTGATTAAATTAATTTTTTAACGGCGGTGCTTATTTGGCACCGCTGTTTTTATAGAATTGACGAACAACGTGTCATCCTGAGCGGAGAAAATAGCTCGGTGGGCTGTTTTCGCAGTCGAACCCGACCATAGGGAGGGCGTTATGCGTAGCATGACGGGATCTCCTAACGAATTTTGCGGTTTCCATATTTTACACAAATATAAAATTACGATGGAAGGTTATCAGCGACCTTTCGTAGATCCCTTCGTCGCGTTGCTCCTCGGTTTGCTCCGCTCGGCAAGCCTCGCCTGCGCAAACTTCGACTCCGCTTCACTTTGCTCAGGATGACACGTTATTCCATTTGCATTTCTTTTGTTTTTTCTTTGCATTTTTTTATCTCTCTTGACAAAGAAAAATCCATGGTGTATAATGGGCGTAGAAAAGGAACCGCAGCGTTCCTTTGCTTGAAACGTTTGAAAGGTTAGGTGACACTATGTATCAGTTTCCCATTGGTGTGATTATTGATTCCTTCCGTACCGATACCCGCACGGCTATTGAGCAGGCGGCGGCTCTGGGAGCGCAGGGAATTCAGATGTACGTTTCCAGAGGAGAGAATACCCCCGAGAATCTTTCCCCTGCGGCGCGGCGAGAGCTTTTGGATATGGTCAAATCCCACGGCCTGAAGTTTTCGGCTCTGTGCGGCGACCTGGGGAAGGGCTTTGGTAATCGGGAGCTGAATCCCGACCTCATCGAGCGCTCCAAGCGTATCATGGATCTAGCCAAGGAGCTGGAGACCGACGTGGTCACTACCCACATCGGCGTGGTTCCCACGGATAAGAAGATCGAGCGCTACGGCATTATGCAGGAGGCTTGCTTTGAGCTGTCCCGCTACGCCGATTCGATGGGCGCCCATTTTGCCATCGAAACGGGTCCCGAGCCCTCGGCGGTGCTCAAGGAATTCCTGGACGGATTGCACTCCCGCGGCGTTGCCGTCAACCTGGACCCCGCCAATCTGGTCATGGTGGTGGCCGACGATCCCGTGGACGCGGTACACAATTTGAAGGATTACATCGTTCACACCCACGCCAAGGACGGTGTGATGCTGGAACGCACCAATCCCGAGTATATTTATCATGTCATCCCCATGCCCGAGGATATGCACAAGATCAGCTATTTCCGCGAGACCCCCCTGGGGGAGGGCGGTGTGGATTTTGCCGCTTGGATGAAGGCGTTGGAGGAGATCGGCTATCGCGGCTTTTTGACCATCGAGCGAGAGGCCGGAGAGGATCCCGCCGCGGATATCCTCACGGCAAAGAATCACCTGCTTAAGGTGATGGCCGAAAATTAAAGATTGAATCCCCGTTGCAGGATTTGCCTGCGGCGGGGACTTTTCTGTCCTTCCCTTGGCGAGACTCATATACTGTATTGGATTTTGCGGTTTTGCAGAGCCTTGGTGGCAAGGCGCAAAATCACCGTTCTTCTTTTTCTCTATTTTTCGCCTTTTTTTCATAAACCTGTTGACAAATTGCAACTTTTGTATTATAATAATTTCGTTTTATAGGCGTTGCGACGGCGTTTTTTCGCTAAAAATCTTGTCTTTGTGAAATTTTTGGCAACCAAACTTGCAAGTCGTATCCCATATCAAGGAGGAACATACAATGATTCAGAATGAGTATTTGAAGAAAGTGATTGCCGACGTGGTAAAGCGCAATCCCGGTGAGGCCGAATTCCACCAGACCGTGACCGAGGTTCTGGAGTCCCTGGAGCCCGTGCTGGAAAAGAGCCCCGAGTTTATTGAAAAGGGCGTGATCGACCTGATGGTTGAGCCCGAGCGTATTATTAAGTTCCGCGTTCCGTGGGTAGACGACCAGGGCAAGACCCAGGTCAACCGCGGTTACCGTATTCAGTTCAACAGCGCCATCGGTCCCTACAAGGGCGGTTTGCGCTTCCACCCCAGCGTAAACGAGAGCATTATCAAGTTCCTGGGCTTTGAGCAGACCTTCAAGAACTCCCTCACCTCTCTGCCCATGGGCGGCGGTAAGGGTGGCTCCGACTTTGATCCCCAGGGCAAGTCCGACGGGGAAGTGATGCGCTTCTGCCAGAGCTTTATGACCGAGCTTGCAAAGCACATCGGCGCGGACACCGACGTTCCCGCAGGCGATATCGGCGTAGGTGCCCGTGAGATCGGCTACCTCTTTGGTCAGTACAAGAGACTGCGCAACGAGTTCACCGGCGTGCTCACCGGTAAGGGAATTCCTTACGGTGGCTCCCTCATCCGTCCCGAAGCTACCGGCTACGGCGCGGTTTACTACACCCAGAATATGCTCAACTACTTTAAGGATGAGATCAAGGGCAAGATCTTTGCCATCTCGGGCTTTGGTAACGTGGCTTGGGGTACCGTTAAGAAGGTCAACGAGCTGGGCGGTAAGGTTGTGACCATTTCGGGTCCCGACGGTTACATCTACGATCCCGACGGCGTTGCCACCGAGGAAAAGATCAACTACATGCTGGAGATGCGTGCCTCCTGCCGCAACCGCGTACAGGATTATGCCGATAAGTTTGGCGTGGAGTTCTTCCCCGGCCAGAAGCCTTGGGGCGTTAAGGCCGACATTCTCATGCCCTGCGCTACCCAGAACGAGGTTGGCATGGCAGAGGCCGAGCAGATCGTTGCCAACGGTGTCAAGTACTACGTTGAGGTTTCCAATATGCCCACCACCAACGAGGCGGTTGCATACCTCAAGGCCAACGGCGTTGTGGTTGCTCCCTCCAAGGCAGTGAACGCCGGCGGTGTATCGGTATCGGGTCTGGAAATGTCCCAGAACTCCATGCGTTACAGCTGGAGTGCAGAGGAGGTAGACGAGAAGCTGAAGACCATTATGAAGAATATCTTCGACGCTTCCATCGCTGCCGCACACGAGTACGACCTGGGCGACGACCTGGTTGCCGGTGCCAACATTGCAGGCTTCCTCAAGGTTGCCAAGGCGATGATGGCTTACGGTTGCGTATAATTTTGAAAAATACAAGCAAAAACGGGAGGTCCTTGGTGGATCTCCCGTTTTTTACGGTCTCTTGCCAAAAGTTATTCAGTTCTTTTCTCTACCAATGTAAAGGGCTTGTTTTTCTTTTTTGCGAATTTCAATGTGTGTTGTGCACCGTGGGAAATCCCATCCCAAATAATCAAAATTTCATCAGCAAGGTCTACCATTTGCTCGTTTCGTTTTATGGGAGCAGCTTTTCCGTACAGATGATATTTGGGACGCCATATCAATTTGGAGATGCGATGCTGGTCGGCGTATTCCTCTGCCAATGCATCAATGCCTTTCGCACCGCCGCTGATAATCAGCTCGGTTTGGGGAGGAATATATTCTGACAAATCAAAAGAAGGAATGCTTCTCGATCCAACAATTAGCAGTTTCATACGTTCACTCCTTTCATATACTTATATAAGTATACACTCCAAAAAGGGAATTGTCAAGAGAGTATATGTTTATTAAAATATATACTGAAGGGAAGTGGTACAATGATTCGATTAACACTGGATAAGTATCTGGATCAGCAAGGGATCACTCGATATGAGCTGGCAAAACGCACCGGAATACGGTTTCAGATCGTGGACAATTACTATAAAAACAGGGTGGTGCGTTACGATAGTGACGTGCTGGACAGAATATGTCGCGCTCTTGCGTGTGACATTTCCGATTTGATCGAATACCAACCCTGAACACAATCCGCAAATATCCTTGTGATATTTGCGGATTTTTTCCTGCTTTCTCCGCATTTTGATTGACAAACCCTCTTTTTTTGTGTATAATAGTTTTGTTAAATATTTGCAGAAAACGAGGATGTATGATCATGAAAAAGACCGTATTGAGAAAATATGCCCGCCTGATCGCCGAGAAGGGCGGAAACGTACAAAAGGGCCAGGACGTTCTGCTCTATGCCAGCCTGGATCAGCCCGAATTTGTAAAGATGGTGGCCGAGGAGTGCTACCGTCTGGGCGCGCGCACGGTATCGGTGGAGTGGAGCTATCAGCCTCTGGCCAAGCTCAACTATCAAAAGCGCACCCTCACCACCCTCTCCAAGATGGAGGAGTGGGAGATTGCCAAGCTCAAGCACCGCGCCGAGACCCTGCCCGTGTGCATCTATCTGGAGTCCGACGATCCCGATGGCCTCAAGGGTATCAACCAGGCCAAGGTGTCCAAGGCATCCCAGGCACGTTATAAGATCATCAAGCCCTATCGGGATCAGATGGACAACAAGTACCAGTGGTGCATTGCTGCCGTTCCCGGTGCCGCATGGGCCAAAAAGGTGTTCCCCGGAGAGACCCGTTCCCGCGCCATGGAAAAGCTGTGGGAGGCCATTCTCTACACCTCCCGCGTGGATGAGGATCCCGTGGCCGCATGGGACGCCCACAACAAGGATCTTGCCGACCGTTGCGCCTACCTCAACAGTCTTGGCATTGAGACTCTGGAGTACAAGGCTGCCAACGGAACCGACCTGCGCGTTGGTATGATCGAGGACGCCCTCTTTATGGGTGGTGCCGAGGAAGCCCAGGGAAGCGGAATTATCTTCAACCCCAACATTCCCTCCGAGGAGGCCTTCATTTCCCCCAAAAAGGGCGTTGCCGAGGGCATTGTGTATTCCTCCAGACCTCTTTCCTACCGCGGTGAGCTGATTGAGAACTTCTCGATCCGTTTTGAGGGCGGCAAGGCCGTAGAGGTACACGCCGAGAAGGGCGAAGCACTCCTGAAGGAGATGATCTCCATGGACGAGGGCGCGGCCTACCTGGGCGAGTGCGCTCTGGTACCCTACGACAGCCCCATTCGCAAGTCGGGACTCATGTTCTATAATACTCTCTTTGATGAAAACGCAACCTGCCACCTGGCCATGGGCCGTGGCTTTACCAACGTCCTCAAGGACTACGATCAGCTCAGCCTTAAGGAATGCTACGAGAAGGGAATCAACGATTCCATGATCCACGTGGACTTTATGATCGGTACCGAGGATCTCTCCATCACCGCCATTACCCGCGACGGTAAGCGCGTTCCCGTATTCGAAAACGGCAACTGGGCGTTTTAAGATGATTTTTACGCAGGGGGAGAAAACTTCTTGCAAGAAGTTTTCTCCCCCTGCACCCCCTCTTTCAAGAACTTGCAAAAAAGAGAAAGGAGAACCGAAATGAACGTAATTGAACGGTTTTTAAAATACGTCAGCTTTGATACGAAATCGGATGAGAACTCCGAGAGTGTTCCCAGTACCGAGAAGCAAAAGGTATTGGGAGCGTATCTTGCCAAGGAGCTGGAGTCCCTGGGCCTGGAGAACGCCCACATGGATGATCTTGGCTACGTCTACGCCTATCTGCCTGCCACCCCCGGCTGTGAGGCTTTGCCCACCATGGGCTTGATCGCCCACATGGATACCTCTCCCGACGTCAGCGGTGCCAACGTCAATGCCAGGATCGTTCGCTACGAGGGCGGCGACCTGCCTCTGGGCAACGGCGTGGCCCTGCCCCTGGAGGCCTTCCCCTTCCTGGAGAAGTACCTGGGACAGGAGCTGATCGTTACCGACGGTACCACCCTCCTGGGAGCCGACGATAAGGCCGGCGTGGCCGAGATCGTCAGTGCCTGTGCCTATCTGCAGGAGCATCCCGAGATCCCCCACGGTCGCATTGCCGTGGGCTTTACCCCCGACGAGGAGATCGGACGGGGTGCCGACCATTTTGACGTGGATGGCTTTGGCGCGTCCTACGCCTACACGGTGGACGGTGGCGAGATTGGAGAGATCGAATACGAGAACTTCAACGCCGCATCGGCCAAGGTGACGGTTAAGGGGGTCAACATTCACCCCGGCTCTGCCAAGAATCGCATGAAGAACGCCATTCTCATGGCCAATGAGTTTTTGTCCATGATGCCTCCCTGTGAGGTTCCCGCGCACACCGAGGGCTACGAGGGCTTTTATCACGTGCATAGCTTTTCGGGTGAGGAGAGCCTTGCTACCTTTGGTATGATCGTCCGTGACCACGATCGGGAAAAGTTTGAAGCGCGCAAAGTCTTTTTGCAGAATTTGACCGATTATCTCAACGGCAAGTGGGGAGAGGGCTCCTTTACCCTGGAGTTGCGGGATAGCTACTACAACATGAAGGAAAAGATCCTGCCCCATATGGAGCTGATCGAGAACGCCAAGGCGGCCATGGAGGCCGAGGGCGTGGAGCCCCTGGTGGTTCCCATTCGCGGCGGTACCGACGGCGCGCGGCTCTCCTATATGGGTCTGCCGTGTCCCAACCTGTCCACGGGTGGAGCCAATTTCCACGGCGTCCACGAGTTCGTACCCGTCCGGTCCCTGGAAACCATGGTGCGTGTGCTGGTCAACCTCATGAAGGCGTAAAACAAAAAAGATTTGGCGGCATCCCCGTAAAAGGGGGGCCGCCTTTTTCAATGGAAAAAGGTTGACTTTTTCTCTGCTTTTTGATACAATAAAAGTGGAGAATTTCACGTTATACAGCAAAATAGGTGATACGATTTTCCATTTTTTGCGTCTATATGAGTGAGAACTGCTTCCAAAGCAGTTGTAAAACAATGAAAAACAGAAGCAAAGGAGGAAGTTTTATGAAGAAAAAAGTGATCCGTCTGATGTGTATTGGTTTTTCCTTGCTCTTGCTTTCCTCTTGTGCCGTGGCACCGGAACGCCCGGCGGGAAGCCGAGCGTCCACACTGGCAGCGGTTGAGGCTACCACCGCGGCTCCGGAACCAACCTCTCCCGTAACGACCGAGTCCCAGGGAACCACCGCCAGACCCAACCCCCCCGCAACCACCGAGCCCACACCTCCCGTTACCACCGAGGAGCCCTCCCCGGAGCATCCCGATCCCAACCGGGAAAAGAAGGATATTCTCTCGATTCCGGGAGCCATGCTGGTGGAAAATCCTACGTTTGTGGCCTCCGGGCAGGATCCAATGGTACAATATGTAACTAAAGAAGAATATATTCAAAGTCTACGAAGAAGCTTCTTTGTTGCTTTGGGCGAAATTGAAAATCTGACCTGCTACCTTGTGGAGGAGGAACGAAAGGTTTGGTATATTTTCACCTTTGACCTAAAGATCACCGAAGGTATTACGAATATCGAAGGGACTGATACCATCCACTGCATTACGACTTGCCATTACCGGGGAACAAAATCCGAAACCAATGAATGTCCCTTGATGAAAGTAACCTTGGATATTGTTACCAACCCCAACGGCTTGTACGTATTTCGTGCAGCTTCGAAGGCCTTCGAAAATGAGATCAACGGCATCGATTATAATTGGGGCGATTATGCAGACTATTACCTTGAGGTACGGTATGATGTTTCGGAAAATGGGTTTTATTTTGTTGGTGAAAAAATCAATTTTGAGGATATATGGAAATAGATTAATAAGTCCTTTGAACGGCAAATGAGGATATGAAAAAATCCCGGCTCCATTTGGCGTGTTATCCTTAACGGAGGAATCACAAAAGTACAAAAACCGCAGATTGATTTTCTGCGGTTTTTGCGCTATAATAGGGGTATGGGCATAGCCCGATGCATTTGTAATACAAATGCGAAACTGGCGATAAATGGAGGGGTATAGTATGAAGTGTGGAATATGTGTATGCGGACTGAATGGAAGTGGTAAAACAACACTTGCCGGTGCGCTTGCCAAAGAATTAAACTTCAAGCATATGGATATAGAACAATATTATTTTACATCTACAGATAATCCGTACGCCTCATCAAGGACGAGAGAAGAAGTTGAACGTTTGCTTTTAGAGGATATAAAGCAAAATCCCCGTTTTGTTTTCTCTGCCGTTAATGGAGATATGACTCCGGAAATCAACGACAATTATGCCCTTGTGGTATACCTTGACGTTGCTCTTGATATGCGAATGAAAAGAATAAGGCAGAGAGCTATTGATAAATTCGGTGATAGAGTTCTTCCCGGCGGCGATATGTATGAGCAAGAAGAGAAGTTTTTTGCATATGCCATAAAAAGAACGCCCGAAAAGATTGAGGATTGGCTGAAAACGGTATCCTGTAAAGTTATATGCCTTGATGGAACAAAAACAATACAAGAGAATGTTGAGTTTATAAAAGCCTTCTCCTGTGGGAGAAGGGGGACCGCGCCAGCGGTGGATGAGGAGTCAAAATGATACCTTACAATAAAAAACTTGTGTCGAATGCACGAACTCTGCGGAAAAATATGACACCGGAAGAAAAGCATCTGTGGTATGATTTTTTGAAAAGATTGCCCTATAATGTCAGACGGCAGCATAATATTGAAAACTATATTGTTGATTTTTACATAGCAGAAAAGAAGATCGTAATTGAGGTAGACGGTAGACAGCATCTGTTACCCGAACACAAAGAAGCAGACGAGCAAAGAGATGCTGTCATGTCTTCTTGGGGAATCGTTGTCTTACGATATCCCAACGATAGCATACGAAACAATTTCAACGCTGTTGCAGAGGATATATTGAAGCATCTTGGTTTGAATCATAGCGTCCTTAAGCCTGTAAGATAACACCTCATCCACCACTTCGTGGTCCCCCTTCTCCCACTGGAGAAGGCTTGGTTAAACCGTCTCTTCTACTTATAAAATGAAAATTCCCACAAGCCGTTTGATTGGTCTGTGGGCATTTTACGTTATGGTGCTTTCTCCGATAAGAACATCATGCCTTTCGGAGCGGGGATTTTTTTCACAATCCGCAATTTGTTATTATTGAGTTTAAAATTATGAGGTATAATAGGGGAGCTTGAAAGGATGGTGAATGTATGCGAAATTGGTTGATGCGCTGGGGACAGCGCTTCTCTCGCTTTATGTACGGTCGCTACGGCAACGATCAATTCAATCTCTTTTTAACGGTGGTCTGCGTGCTCCTGCTGTTGCTCTCGGGGGTTCGCCCGCTGTACGTTTTAATGCTTCCCTCGGCCGCCCTCCTGGTCTGGACCACCTTTCGGTGCTATTCCAAAAACATTGCCCGCCGGCGGCAGGAGAACGAGCGCTTTTTGCGGTTGGTCCGTCCCATACGGATGTGGTTTCGTTTGCAAAGGAACAAGTGGCGGGATCGCAAGAGCTTTTGCTATTTCAAGTGTAAGCATTGCCGCGCGGTGTTGCGGGTGCCCAAGGGGAAGGGAACCATCGACGTTACCTGTCCGCGGTGCCAAAAGATCACAGTCAAAAAAACCTAAAAACCAAGGGACGGGATCACAGGATCCCGTCCCTTAACTGATATCCCACGCCGTAACGGTTGACGATGAGCGGGCGTGGGTCGATTTTTTGGGCGCGGCGGTTGATGCGGTGGATCTGCACCGCCAGATTCTCAACGGTCAGGGCGTTGGAGCCGTAGCAGATCTCCATCAGGTCTCCCACCGTGGTGGGCTTGGGATAGCGGTAAAAAAGACAGTGCAGGATCTGCTGCTCCCTTGGGGAAAGACGCAAGGGGCGTCCCATGTAGAGGGGCGTTCCACCGTCAACGCCCACCCGCAGGTAGTAGGTAGAAAGGGGCGCGGGCGTCCAACCGCATACCCGATAGCAAAAGTCCAGCAGGTCGGGGAGCAGAAGGACAGGATCGGATTGCCGCCAGATGGCGTCGGCATCCATGGCGGGGATCTGCTCCGGAGTCACCAAGGCGGCAATGGGCAGGCGAGGATATTCCCGCCGTAGATCCCGGCAAAGGGCTTCTGCCGTTCCAAGGGATGCCGTAGCGTCCAAAAGGACGCCGCCGGTGTCCTTTTCCCGACAGTAAAAGGTTCCCACCTCCGGGGCGCATTGCATGGCAAAGATCCCGTGGGCGGTCAGGTCCCGACAAAGCCGTCCGCCAAGGGCCTTGTCGTCGGTGATTACGATAAACATAAGGGCTCCTTTCCCCGTCGGTAACAGAGTGCGGGTCGCTCCCAAATTCAGGGAACGACCCGCATTTTTGCGCCGAGGCTTATTTGGGCGTTACAAAGGTGATGGTGTTGATGGTGACCTTGTTCAGGGGCGCGTCGGAGGAGTTGGTGGACACCGATGCAATGGCGTCTACCACCTCAATGCCAAAGGTTACGTGGCCAAAGGCAGCGTAGTCCCCATCCAGATAGGTGGAATCCTTATGCACGATAAAGAACTGGGAGGAGGCAGAGTCCATGGAGTCGCCTCTGCGGGCCATGGAGATGACGCCGCGAATATGGCTGATGTCGTTGGCAACGCCGTTGGCGGAGAACTCCCCCTTGATCTTATTGGGGGAGCCGCCGGTGCCGTCTCCCTTGGGGTCGCCACCTTGGATCATAAAGTTTTTGATGATGCGGTGGAAGGTCAGACCGGTGT
The DNA here is from genome assembly GCA_017451915.1 of Clostridia bacterium. Lineage (GTDB taxonomy): Bacteria > Bacillota > Clostridia > Oscillospirales > CAG-272 > UMGS1865. The sequence continues at coordinate 9,202 of JAFTNJ010000049.1, read as the reverse complement.
AAAAGCCCTCGCTTACCAGGGTCTTAAAGTTTTCTACGGTGATGGGCGCGTCCTCGGGGGAGAGCTTTACCACAATGTTGCTTACCTTTTTCTCACCGTTCTTGTCGGTGTAGCTTACGTTAATGCAAACGTAGTCGGTGATCTCCTCGGAGGGGGTGTAGTGCTCCTCCAGGGAGTAGAGATTATCGGTCTTGGGGGTGCTGTCCTGGCAGGAGACCAGGGAGGCCAGAAGCAGAGCCACGATCAGGAACGCGGCAAACATATGTTTTTTCATGAATCAACATCCTTTCGTTATTATCCTTATCATTCTAACAGAAAAAAGGGGAAAAGTCAATCGTTTTTCGGTATTTGAGAAATAATTTACATTTTCTTTGGATATCATAGGAGGGAAGTGATGATACGGGAGGGGATGCGTTGTGGAAGGATTTGCGTGGGAGCGTTGGGCGGCCATGCTTTTTTGCCTTGCCGCGGGGGCACTGGGAGTGATCTTGGCCTGGCGGTATCTCCTGCCCGTGTTCTTTCCCTTTTTGCTTGCCTGGCTGATCTCTCTGGGGATCCACCCCCTCTCCCGAGGGATGGCGCGGATCCTGCGTCTGCCCCAAAAGGGATGTGCGGCGGTGCTGTTTTTGCTGTTCTTGAGCGCGCTGGTGCTGCTTGCCACCCTGTCGGTTCGGCGAGTCCTCCAGGAGCTGACGGGGCTTTTGGACCGGCTGGTGGAGAATGACGGACGCCTCCCGGGATTTTCGGAGGGCTTTTTTGACCCGGTGGCCTTCGTTATGCAACGCTTTGGCGCGGAGGGGGGCGACGGGGGACGTTACGCCGCCTTTCGGGAGGAGCTGGAAAGATGGATGACTCATCTTTCGGAGCAACTGATGGAGACCTTGAGTCGGGAGATTCCTGCCTTGGCGGGGAGGATCCTGGGGGCACTTCCGTCGGCCTTTCTCGTCACCGTGGTCACCGTGATCGCGGGATTTTACTTTTGTATGGCCGAGGCGGGGTCGTGGCGACGTCGGCTGGCCTGGCTTCCCTTGGGACTGCGGGAGCGTCTGCCAAGGTGGAAGCAACGCCTCAAGCAGATCTCCTGGCGGTATCTTCGGGTATATCTGCTACTGCTGCTCCTGACCTTTGGGGAGCTGCTGTTCGGCTTTTTGCTGTTGGGCGTGGAATACGCTTTTCTGTTGGCGGTGGTGGTTGCCGTGGTGGACCTCCTTCCCATTCTTGGGGTAGGAACGGTGCTGGTGCCCTGGGCGTTGGTGGTGCTGTTGCAAAAAAATTACTTCCTGGGGTTTGGATTGCTGATCCTTTATGCCGCGGTAGTGATCCTGCGTCAGCTGTTGGAGCCGCGCCTCATGGGAAAGAGCTTGGGATTGTCCCCTCTGTTGGCCTTGTTCGCGGGATACGCGGGCTGGCGACTCCTGGGTTTTTGGGGCATGGCCCTGGGGCCGGTGGCGGCTTTGCTGGTCAAGAGTGCCGTGGCTCCCATGCGGGAGAGGCTGGTTGGAGGCGACGGAGTGACGGAAAAATAAAAAAATTTCTTCGGGCTCTTGCAAAAGTGAGGAAGATATGGTATAATCTTGATGCTACACATCTGCATATTGCGCGCATAAGGGAGAATCCTATTTTGGTAAAAATGGTTTCTCTCCCCCTTTTGCGCGGGAAGATGTGTAGCAGCATAGAGAGAAGCATTTTTCGTGCGTCTCCTATGGAGACGCATTTTTTAATTTTGCAAACAATTTGTTACGAAGGTTGCTTTTTCAGGGGAACTATGGTAAAATAGTTATTATGATAAAGTAAAATGGGTTTTTATGCCATACCGTCGCGCAAATCGGAAAGGAGTTGGGACCTCCTGCCTGTGGCAGGGGAAGGGAATTATGATCAAAAGCCTCAAAAACGCATTGCTCTACTATCGGGATCTGCGCCCCCACAATTTGCGCTCCCCAAAATATAAACATTTGTTTTTACTGTTGTACTGGCCGGTGTTTGGGCTGATCTTTCTCTCCCTGGAGCGGATCGTGCCCGCCGTATGGAAGGCGATCAGCGGCAACGACCTGGTCTACCGGGAGGTGATCAGCGACCTGGACGCTTACATCCCCTTTTGTGAGTGGTTTACCATCCCCTATTATTTTTGGTTCGTGTTCCTGGTGGGCATGGTACTTTACGGGCTGCTCTTTGACATCCAGGCCTTCCGTGATTTTATGTGGTTTGTGATCCTGAGTTACTCGGTCACGGCAGTGATCTACTGCGTGTATCCCAATATGCAGGCGTTGCGCCCCATGGAGTTCCCGCGGGACAACCTGTTGGTGGATATTGTGAAAAATCTCTACGATTTTGACACCAATACCAACGTCTGTCCCTCCATTCACGTGCTGGGGTCTTTGGCGGTCTGCTTTGCGGGTCTGCACAGCGAAAAGCTCCGCGCCGTGGGTTGGAAGCTGTTTTTTGTCATCTCTACGGTGCTCATTTCTCTGTCCACCGTGTTTTTAAAGCAACATTCGATCATCGACGTTTGGGCGGCACTGCTGCTGGGTGCCCTTTGCTATCCCTTCGTGTTCTGTCTGCTGTCCCGGGAGCGCAGGTTCCCCTTTCGGCGTCGGGAGAAGGGAGCATCCAAGTAAACCAAAAGGAAAGGAGAAGGAATGGCGTTTCTCAAGAGTGTACTTTACGTAATTTTTTTAGGCATCGCGGCGCACTACATTGGAGAGGCCTTGCCCCGCAAATGGTTTTTGTGGGACCGATTTCCTTACCGAGCCTGGAAGTTTGAGCGGAACGGACGGATCTACGACGTTCTCGGCGTGCGCGCCTGGAAGGATAAGGTTCCGGACATGAGCCGCGTGATGAAGGACATGGTGCCCAAGCGTGTGGGACGCTGTCCCAAATCCAAGGAGGTGTATATTTTGGTCAAGGAGACCTGCGTGGCCGAGGCGGTGCACGTGGTCCTTTGCCTGGTTGCTTTTCCCATCTATCTGTTTTGGCGCAATCGGGTCGGAATCCTTCTGACCGCCATTTTCATCATTTGCAATCTTCCGTTTATTATCATACAACGCTACAACCGTCCCATGCTTTTGGGCCTTGCGCGGCGGTTGGAACAAAGAGAGGAGCGAAGAAAACATGCGAGTACTGATCCTGTCGGCGAATACCGGCGGAGGACATAATTCCACGGCAGAGGCACTGTCCCGTCGGCTGGAGCTTTCCAACATCGAGTATGAGATTGCCGATACGTTGGCGTTTATTTCCGAGCAGGTCTCGGATTTTATCAGCTGGGGACATTCCTATATTTACCGCAAGATGCCCGGCCTGTTTGGCTTTGGCTACCGCTTTGAGGAGAAGCACTCGGGGCGGATCCTGTACGGCGGATGTGCCAAGGGCGCTGACGCTTTGTACGAGCGTTTGCAGGAGGGCGGCTTTGACGCGGTGCTTTGCGTTCACGTCTTCTCGGGTCTGATGATGACCGAGGTGCGTGTCAAGCACGGGTGCAACATTCCCTGTTACTTTATTGCTACCGACTATACCTGCAGCCCCGGGGTATCCGACATGAAGCTGGACGGCTATTTTATTCCCCACCGTATGCTGCTGGGGGAGTTTGTTCATAAGGGTGTTCCGGCGGATAAGCTCTTCCCCGTGGGGATCCCCGTGGGGGACGTCTTTTTTGAAGAAGGCGACAAAATGGAGGCGCGGCGCAAGCTGGGCCTGCCCGAGGATAAGCGGATCGTTCTTTTGAGCTGCGGAAGCATGGGCTGCGGAAAGCTGGAAAAATCCGCGCGGTTCCTCTCCCAGCGTTGCCCCAAGGACGTTTGTTTGGTGGTGCTTTGCGGAAAGAACGAGAAGGCCTATGAAATTTTGAGCCCCTTCGCTTCGGATCGCTTTGTGGTGCTTTCCTTTATTCGCGGCGTGGCGGATTACATGACGGCGGCCGATGCCTACGTGACCAAGCCCGGCGGCTTGACCACCACCGAGGCGGTTGCCAAGAGATTGCCCATGGTACTGATCAACGCGGTTCCCGGTTGTGAGACCCGAAACTACGACTTTTTGGTGGGGCAGGGGGTTGCCTGCGGAGCCAGACGCTGGCGTCACGTAAACGCGGCTCTGTTGCGTCTTTTGACCGACGCGTCGGCGATGGAGGAGCAAAAGCAGAAAATGGAGGCCTTTATGAGCCAACCCGCAACCGACGCCATTTGCCGTCAGTTGCTGTATACCCATACGTAATAACAAATTGAAATACGAAAGCCCCTCGGCGCGTCCAAACGGACGCACCGGGGGGCTTTTTTCCGTATCAAAGACATTTTCCGGGGACGTCATGCAGGAGATAGTAGGCGTATTCTCCCTCGTCGATCAAGGTGAAAAAGCAGGTTTGGCAACGGGTCTCTTTGGCCCCGTTGACCTGTCCGCAAGCGGCGCACATGCGGTATTGCCGCGCGTTGGGATGCTGATGTCCAACGGCCACGGGATAGGGAAGACCGTGGAATTTTACCACCTTGGTTCCCTCGTAATAATAAAAGTAAAAGCCGTTCTTTTGTTCAAAATGAAGCCGTTTGCGCTTTCCCCGGTCGGTTTCCAGCTTCAGCGCGGTGTTCAGACGAAAATCATAATCGGCGGACTTGAGCAGGCCCGGGTCCTTGGAGCCCTCGTAGGATTGGGAAAGCCCCGAGGTGAGAATGGTTCCTTGGTAAGCGCGGTCGGTAAAAAAGGTGTAGATGCGAAAGAGGAAAAATCCCAGAGTGGCCGAGGCCAGCATCCAGAAAAACAGCTTCCAGCCCAGCATCAATCGGTCGGGGGTATAGGTTTGATGATTGTGGTTATAGGCCATGGCACCGCCGTACCACAGAGCCATCCACAAAAGATACAGCCCCAGCCGCCGCAGATCCTTGCCAAGGACGTAGCGTCGCAGATCCTTGTTTTCCTTTGGAAGATCGTACATAAAAGACCTCCTGTTACAGTTCTGTGTTCATTGTATCATAAAACCGGAGAATTGTCAACTCTTTTTGGCGGGACAGGCACAACGGGGGGCTTCTTGCCGTAGACTGACAAAAAAGATCCAAGGAGGAATCTATGGAGGACCGTCGGTTTCGCCCCTGCTTTCGGGGCTGTGTAGAAAAGGATCCCCGCATGGCGCGGGGGCTGTCACAAATGCTGGCCGCCGAATTCGGAGGCCTTTCGGCCATGCTGTACTGGAGCTTGCTCGTCGAGGAGGAGGATCCGCCCCTGGCGCGGCGTCTGGAGGCGGTGGCGCGGGAATTCCTGGAGCACCTGCGCCTGTTGGGGCGGTTGCAGTTGGCGCTGGGCGGGGATCCAAGGCTACGGTTATCCTTGCGCTCGGGAGCCCTCTGTCCGCGGGGCGAGACGGCGTCTTTGGAGGTCTTGCTTCGGGAGGCCGTGCAGGTGCCGGAGTCCTTGGCCAAGGAATACGAAGGCTTGGCAGAACAGTGTCGGGACGGCGTGGTGCGCTCGGTTCTGGAATGCCTGGGAGAGGAAAAACGAACCCTGGCCGCCGATTTGCGGAGGAATTGCGGTATGCGGTAGAACGTCGCCGACAAAATCAAATATCTTGTAGAAAAAGATGTGAAAAAAACACAAAATATTGTAAAATGTCGGCGAAAACTATTGACAATTTTTGTCTCTTTTGGTAAAATAATTAGGGAACTTACTTTTACCGAAGGGAGAGTCGCGGCAGATGGATCATTACGGACAATATCGCCGCCGTCGGCGTAGGGTGCGCCGCGGCAGTATGTTGCTGATGCTTTTGCTGTCGGCTCTCTTTTTGGTATCCTGCGTGGCCGGCTCCAATATGCTTTGGGTGCGCGGCGTGCTGGGTCTGGATCTGACCGAGTACCGCGCCGAGGCCGTTACCGAGGAGCCCGCAACCGAGAGTGCCATTTGCGCCGAGCTCTGTGCCACGGTGGATCTGTTGGTAATGGATCGGCTGGAGCTGACGCCCTTTACCAAGGGGTCCGAGGCAGTTGCCGCTTATCGGGAGGAGATCCTCAATCATTTGTTGCAGGAGCGGTACTCCATTTATACCGGCAACGCCGAGGCGTTGGCCCGGGTGGAGGAAAGCTATCCCCGTATGACCCTTTCCACGGTGATTCCCGAGACCGATCTGGAGGAGGTGTTCTCCCGTTATTTTGGCGTGCAGAGCGTGCACCATACCAGCGGCGAGCTCTTTACCTATCTCAAACGCTCGGGGCATTACAGCCCGTCGGTAAAATCCTGGGAGAAGTCGGTTACGGTGGTGCCACAATCCTTGGTCGAAACGGCCCATACCTATCGCCTTACCTTTTGTTTGACCGACGGAGAGGCGACCTCTCAAAGCTATGAGGCACTGTTCGTCAAGCGCGACGACGGCAGCTGTTATCTCCGTTCCCTTACGGTTTAATATTGGTTGTTTTTGCGGTTGTTTTCCGTCTTGGAGGACAACCGCAATTTTTATTGATATTTTTTTCACTTTTTTCCATTTTCCTATTGATAAATTTTTCACTTTGTGATACAATAACATTATCTGGGATTTTTTTACCGTAGAAATGATTTGGAAAGAAAGGAAACCAAAAACATGACTTACAATAAGAAATCGATTGAAGACGTTGAGATCAAGGCCGGCCAAAAGGTGTTCGTCCGTTGCGATTTTAACGTACCCATGAAGGACGGTGTGATCACCTCCGATAAGAGAATCGTTGGCGCACTGCCCACCATCAAGTTCCTGATGGATAAGGGTGCCAAGGTCATCCTCTCCTCTCACATGGGCAAGCCCCACGCTGTTTTCACCCCTAACTTCAAGCTGGACAAGAAGGAGCAGAAGAAGGTGGACGCTCTTCCCGAGGCAGAGCGCGAGGCAGTAACTGCCGAGCTCAAGGCAAAGGCTCTTGAGACCGATCCCGTAAAGTTCTCCCTCAAGCCGGTTGCTGACCGCCTGAACCAGGATCTTGGCGGCAAGGTTGCATTCGCTTCCGACATCATCGGTGACGATGCCAAGGCAAAGATCGCCGCTATGGAGAACGGCACCTGCGTACTCATCGAGAACGTTCGTTTTGACGCTCGTGAGACCAAGAACGATCCCACCTTTGCAAAGGCTCTGGCAGACCTGGCAGGTGAGGACGGTCTGTATGTAAACGACGCTTTCGGTACCGCACACCGAGCTCACGCTTCCACCGCTGGCGTAGCAGATTATCTGCCTGCCGTTTGCGGCTACCTGATCCAGAAGGAGATCGGCGTAATGGGTAAGGCTCTGGCGGATCCCGCCCGTCCCTTCGTTGCCATTCTGGGCGGCGCAAAGGTATCCGATAAGATCGGTGTGATCAAGAACCTGATCGAGAAGTGCGACACCCTCATCATTGGCGGCGGTATGGCTTACACCTTCTTTGCCGCAAAGGGCTACAGCGTTGGTACCTCCCTGTGCGAGACCGATAAGATCGAGCTCGCGAAGGAGATGATGGCGAAGGCCGAGGCGAAGGGCGTTAAGTTCCTGCTCCCCGTGGACAACAAGCTGGGTAAGGAATACGACGAGAACACCGCAAGCCAGACCGTAGACTCCGACAAGATTCCCGACGACTGGATGGGTCTGGACATTGGTCCCAAGACCATCGCTCTCTTCTCCGAGGCAATCCAGGGTGCCGGCACCGTAGTTTGGAACGGCCCGATGGGTGTTTCCGAGTGGAAGAACTTTGCCGCAGGTACCGAGGCCGTTGCAGCAGCCGTTGCTAATTCCGGCGCGGTTTCCATCATTGGCGGCGGTGACTCCGCAGAGGCCGTTGAGCGTTTGGGCTTTGGTCCCAAGATGACCCACATTTCCACCGGTGGCGGTGCATCTCTCGAGTTCCTGGAAGGCCTGGAGCTCCCCGGCATCGCTTGTCTGCTCGACAAATAAGAAGATCAAACTTTAAAACTTGCACAGCACCCGCTGTAAAAGTTTTGGTCAAGCTTTTTCAAAAGCTTGCGGGTCAAGGGCAGAGCCCTTGTCGCCGTCCGCAGACGGCGAAATCCCCCAACGGCGTTTCTTTTTGTTAGCTTTTTCTTTGCGCCCGTGGTGTCAAAGAAAAAGCGGCTAAAGAAATTAGACAAAATAAAGGGCGGGGCGTCGAGGACGTCGCCCCCTACAAGTTTGTACCTACACGGTCAAAGGCAAAAGTGGCTAACAAATTTGACGATCTAACGCTCTGTCGAATATCAAACGACATTCGCAGATGAAGAAAGGAAGATACTATCATGAATCCCATGAAGAGAAGAACCGTGATCGCGGGCAACTGGAAGATGAACTTCACCCCCGCGGAAGCAACGGCTTTTATCAACGAGGTAAAGCCTCTGGTTGCAGGCAAGGATAACTGCGACGTGATTTTCTGCGCTCCTTACGTAACCATCGCGGCAGCGCAGGCAGCAGCCCAGGGCTCCAACATTAAGATCGGTGCCGAGAACGTGCACTTTGCCGAGAGCGGCGCATACACCGGCGAGGTTTCCGCAAAGATGCTCACCGCTTGCGGTGTTGAGTACGTTATCATCGGTCACTCCGAGAGACGTCAGTACTTTGGCGAGACCGACGAGACCGTAAATCTTCGCACCAAGGCCGCGCTGGCCGCAGGCATGAAGGTGATCCTTTGCCTGGGCGAGGTCAAGGAGCAGAGACTTGCCGGCATTACCGACGAGGTAGTTGCAATGCAGACCAAGCTCGACCTGGCAGGCGTATCCGCGGATGACATGAAGAACGTGATCATCGCTTACGAGCCCGTATGGGCAATCGGAACCGGCCTGACCGCTACTCCCGAGCAGGCAGAGGAGACCTGCGGCGTGATCCGCAAGACCCTTGTTGCTATGTACGGCGAGGAGGTTGCCGAGGCTACTACCATCCAGTACGGTGGTTCCATGAACGAGAAGAACGCTGCTGAGCTTCTTGCGAAGCCCAACGTAGACGGCGGTCTGATCGGTGGCGCATCCCTGGTTGCTACCAAGTTCCAGGCAATCGTTGACGCTGCTCAATAAAAAACATCAAAAAAAAGAATGGCGTACCCGACGTAAAGGCGGGTGCGCCTCTTTGTTTTTTGGGATATGGGCCTACACTATGAAATGAATTTTACCCCTATTAATGCCTTTAGGCAGTGGAGCGCTTGACGCGAAACAGACAACCACCCGCTATGCGGGTGGGCGACAAAGGTTTTACCCTTGTTCTTGGAGCATATGTAACATAAGCCTTCTCCTGTGGGAGAAGGGGGACCACCGTAGG
>JAFTNJ010000073.1 GCA_017451915.1 Clostridia bacterium | reverse complement strand
CCTCTTTATCGGGGGCGAACAGCTTTTGTCCTTCCTCGGAGATATGGGAATAGGTCGAAACGGTATCCTTCACCATAGCGCAGATACCGTCCATAAATACGGAAGGGTCTGCGTTACCTTTTGCGATCTCCGATAATTTCTGTTCCCATTCAGCCGTCAGCATAGGAGAGGTCAGCGGCTCGGGGAGGATCGTTACAAGGTTCATACCCGCTTTTGTGGGAATGAGACTTTTACCCTTGCGCTCCACAAATCCCGCTGATACCAGCTTTTCGATGATGGCCGCCCTGGTCGCCGGGGTTCCCAGACCTTTACGCTCGGCCTCGTCCGGCATATCTGCCTTGCCCGCGTTCTCCATAGCGGAAAGTAAGGTATCCTCGGTAAAGGGTTTCGGGGGCTGGGTGTAATGCTCGGTGATCTCTGCGGATACGTTATCGTAGGTCTCGCCCTCCGTAAGCTCGGGCAGATCGGCGCCGCTGTCCTCGTCCTCCTGTTTCTCCTTCAGAGAAGAACGGAAGATACGCTCGATCTCACGCCATCCTTCGGAGAGGATATGCTTGCCCTTCGCCGTGAAGGTATGACCGCCGCACTCAAAGGAGGCGGTTACGGTCTCGTAATGGAAGGGTTCAGCAGAGGCACAAAGCAAACGGCAGCAGACGAGAAGGAATAAATTGCGCTCACCCACGGGCAAAGCGGAGATATCCGCCTTTTCGGTCTCCATCGTGGGAATGATTGCGTGGTGGTCGGTCACGTCCTTGTTGGATACCATAAGTTCCACCAGGGGAAAGAAGCTGCTGCACTTATCAAAGGGCGGCACCTTCGCCGCAAGGTGGATCACACAGGAGGCGGTTTCCGCCATGTCAGAGGTGAGATAGCGGCTGTCTGTACGGGGATAGGTCAACAGTTTCTTTTCATAGAGGGTCTGGGCGTAATCAAGGGTCTGCTTTGCCGTGTACCCGAAAATGCGGTTGGCCTCTCTCTGCAGAGTGGTGAGGTCGTACAGCTTGGGAGGCTGTTCTTTCTTCTGCTCGCGCTTGACAGAAACGCACACGGCGGATCTGTCGGCGCAAGCAGCTTTGACTTTCTCGGCGTCCTCCGGGGAGACGATCTTCTCCGAAACAGCCTCCGCGCTGCCCACCTTCAGGCGCACATGATGATACTTTTCCTTGCGGAACATCATTGTTTTAGCCTCGCGCTCGGCAAGCATAGCCAGGGTCGGGGTCTGTACTCGTCCCACGTTCAGGGTACGGTGATACAGAACGGAGAAAAGACGGGTGGCATTGATCCCCACCAGCCAATCCGCCTTTTGTCTGCAAAGTGCGGATTGATACAGGGCGTCATACTCCGCACCGGGGCGCAAGTCCTTCATACCCTCACGGATCGCGCTGTCCTCCATTGAGGAAATCCAAAGGCGTTCAATAGGTTTTTTACAGCCGGTCATTTCATAGACCAAGCGGAAAATGAGCTCACCTTCGCGCCCTGCGTCGCAAGCATTGACGACGGTATCCACGTCGGGGCGGTTCATAAGGGTACGGAGATTTTCAAAGGCCGCCTCCTTGCCGGGAGCAATCACATAGCGGAAGGGCTCGGGGAGAATGGGAAGGTCGTCATAGCGCCATTTCTTGAAATTCTCGTTATAGCCCGCCGCGTCCATCGGGGAAACAAGGTGGCCCACGCACCAGGAAACGATATACCCATTCCCCTGAAAAGAGCCAT
>JAFTNJ010000008.1 GCA_017451915.1 Clostridia bacterium | reverse complement strand
GTTACTTTTCGTTAAGGACACCTCATCCGTCACTTGTCGCTTGCGACATATGACACCATTCCCCCACTGGGGAAGGCTTGGGTTTAGCAATTGCCACATCTGTGGCGGTAGGGCGACTATCGCAAGCGACGGATTATTCGACGAGCCTATAGGCTCTGCGTGTGACATGCCCCAAGGGGGCTGGTGCAAGCCACCGGCACGGCCGGTGGTTATGACTTTATAAGCAGAAGAAACGGCGAAAGCAAAGGCTCCCTTGTGTAAAGGGAGGTGGGTATGTTATCATACGAAGTGCAACACCATCGTAATACACAGATAACTCCTAAAGTGTCTCACAAAAAACAACCATTTGATGTAACATAATTAAAATGAAAAAACAACATGCCATCCAAAGAGCCAAAAAAGCGGCTGTTTAGGCTTTTTTTATAAGGAAGGGTTCCGATTCATCGTAAGGTGACTATCGGTCGTTCGCGGACGCGCAATGTGCGTCTCTATGGCGGACAGCACTCTTTTTTACCTCCCTTATTATGAAAAGAAACGCCAAAGCCCAAGGGCGGTTGCCGTTGAGGAATTGACTCAATCAACGGTTGATATTTTTTTGACACAAAATACTTGACATTTTCTAATAACTATGCTATACTAAAATTGGAAAAGAAGCAAAAAACGCTGTTTTTTCACCCCATCCCTTTGAAAGGAGATCATTTGTATGGATCAAAACAACGAACAATTCCGTCCGGAAGAGCAAGAACCCGTCCCCGCAGAGCAGGGCGTGGAGTATTATACCGAATTCCCTCAAGGGGAGACGCCTAAACCCCGGAGCAAAAAGGCGCTGATCATCTCCCTCGTTTCCGCGGGCAGCGTCCTGGTGGCCGCCGCGGTGGTGGCTCTGGTGCTCTTTTTGCCCATTCTTGCCGCCGATCCTTTGGGAAGCACGATGGAGGAGGTCTTTTTTGACCCCACCCTGTTCTCGGATCTGAGCGCCCTCTGGCAGGAATCCGGCGCCGAGTCCCGGATTGACGTCAATCTTCCCAAGGCGTTTACCGGATTGTCCAGGGATCTTTCCATGACCCTGCAATCCACCGAGGTGGGAAGCCTTTCCAGCGTTGTGGGGCACACCTCATTCACCCTGACCTTTGGATCCGACGAGGTCAAGCTTGGCGTCTATTACAGTCCCGAGGTTCTGGCCATTCAGGGCCTGTACCAGGATCCCGAGCAGTTCCTCAGCATTCCCCGTAAGGAGATCCGCAAGGCCATGGAGGCCTCGATCTTCCATCCCGACAGCGGCTCGAAGGACTACGCCCTGGATAGCGAGAGCTACGAGGAGCTGATCGAAGCTCTGGAAAGTCTTGACAAGCTGCAGGCCGAGCAAGAGGAGGAGCTTCGCAAGATAATGACGGCTCTGGAGCCCGTGCTGACCGAGTGGAGCGAGATCCTGACGCCCGAGAGCAAGATCGGCTTTGCCAAGGGGGCCTTCCGTTTGGAGCGTCGGGTTGAGTACCGCCTCGACCAGGATGACATCAAGGATATGATCAACTCCCTGCTGTCCACCGCCGAGACCGACCCCACCCTGAAGGAATACTTCTATTCCGAGACCGATGAGTCCCTGGCCATGCTCCTGGTGGAGCTGAAGGACGCACTTCCCCCCACCTACGAGATCGTCTTTTCCTACACGGTCAGCGGTGGACGGATCGCGTCCGCGTCCTGCGCGGTGACCGCCCAAGACGAGGATATGACGGAACCCGAGACCTTCCTGATGGATCTGGTCTTTTCCTACGCCGAGGAGGCCAACGGCTTTGTGCTGACCATGGGCGTGGAGGGCGAGCCTGCCGAGCAGGTGACCCTGGAATACCAAAAGAAGGAGACCGAGGGCACCACCGAGATCACCTTTTCCGCCAAGAGCGAGGAGGATACCTCCGAGGGCTCCTTGGTGCTGGATCACACTGCCCACACCTATACCCTGACTCTGAAGGAAATGGCTCCCGAGACCGATTTCGTCCTCACGGGTGCTCTGGAGGTCAATCGGGAGACCGGCGTGTTCCGCTTTACCGTAGATAAGGCGACCCTTGGGGAGCAGCCCCTGCTGGAGAGCACCGTGCTGGAGATCTCGACCAAGGCCTGCGAGAGCCGTCCCGCGCTGCCCGCCCCTGCGGCGGCCGCCCTGCTTTCCATGACCGAGGAGGAATTTACCGCCTTTTTGCGGCAGCTCCCTTTGTACAACGTGGAGCTGATGTTTGCCAATCTGACGGGACAGAGCTTTGGTCTGCTCTATACCATCGACCAAAAGGTCCTGCTCAACTCCGACGCCTGCATGGAGGTGGCCGACGATTACTATCAACGCTACGTCTATCTGATCCAGGTCGGCTCCAAGGAAGGAATTCCCGTGGCCAATCGGATCTTTATCTACAACGAGGAGCTGGACGTTTACGTTCTTATGTCCTATTATTCTACCTCCCAGAAGATCGACATTGACTTTGCCTACGAGATGACCGAATCTCGGATGCGCACCTATCACGAGGCGGTCCCGGACAACGAGCTTGGTCTGACCATTCACCGGCTCACCGAGAATTCCACCGTGGATCCCACCTGCGATCAGTTTGGACAAAAGTCCTATCATTGCAGCGTGTGCGATAAGGACTACGTGGTGGAGATCTCCCCTCTGGGACACAAGCGAGAGCTGGATGCCGAAAAGAGCTACGACGCGCTTTGTGATCGGGACGGCCTGATGGTAGAGGTCTGCACCCGATGCGGCGACGTTCTGGAGAACCCGGTGCCTGCCTTTGGGCATGCCGGTCCCGCATCTCTGAACATGATGGTAACCACCGACGATAACCAGGAGCGGTATCTCTCCCTGTATACGTGCAACACCTGCGGCGAACACTACTGCGCCGAGGTTTCGGAGTTTATTACGGTGTACCTGGATAAAAAAGAGGACGGCACCTATACGATCACCTCGTATCAAGCACCCTCCTGGGGGAACAACTCCCTGCATATTCAGATCCCCGAGGATCTGATCGAGCAGGCCGGCATTACCCAAGCCGAGCCCGACGTTATGGTTCCCACTTCCTTGCGATCGGCCGTAACCATTCGCGTTCCCTCCTTTATGACCACAATTTCGGCCAATACCTTCTCCCGAGCAAAGGAGCTGCAGGTGCTCGTTCTGCCCTCCACCGTCACCACCATCGAGAGTGGCGCGTTCTACAAGTCGATCCCTCTCCACGTGATCTATTTTGAGGGCACCGAGGAGCAATGGAACGCGGTGGAAAAGAACGAATATGCCGAGCTTTGGAAGAACGTTGCCGTGATCTTCTGTCCCGAGGGGGCCTCGGCCAAGACCGTGAGCACCAGCTTTTTGAAGGCCTCCATCGTAGAGGGTGCCGTGAGCATTGCCAAGGACGTTGTAAACGGCAGCGCGGCAGGAATGCAGCAACTGGCGGATGAGAATACAGGCCTGACCGTTCTGACCGATACGGTGGTGCGCAAGGCCGCGGTAGATCCCGAGACCGGCGTCATCGCCTATTACGGAGCATATGACAGCGCAAGCAAGATCACCGTGATCGTGGTGCTGGGCAGCGACCTCCAAGAGCTGCACCGCTTTACCGTTTCCGGTGACGCTACGGCTCTGGCCGTGGGAAGCGATTATGTGGTAGTCACCACGGGGCAGGGAGATGACGTTTACGTCCACACCTACCGACTGAGCGACGGAGAGCAGGTGGCAACCAAGATCGGTTCCCAAAACCGGTACCAGTACGTTGATCAGATCCTCATCGTGGGAGATCGGGTATTCCTGACCCATAACGATCAGCATTGCGAGGTCATCAACTTCTTCCTTTCCACAAAGAAGTTCCTTTCCATTCAGCGCACCTATGAGCCTACGCTGCTGCTGAGCCCCGACCGCACGCGTCTGCTCATTGTGGCAACCGGTACCACCCATAAGCAGGTATTTATTTTCGATACGGCCAACGCCAAGGCGGTGGGCACCGTGGATGCCGGCAACGGCACGGGCGTTAAGATCACCGTGCACAGCAACTACATTGAGCTGAGCGACGGAACGATGTACGATCTGAACGCGCAGGTGATCACCGAGCGCCCCGTTGGGGATGAGATCACTCTGACGCTGCCTTGGAACTATATGCGCCTGGAGGTGCAGGAGACCTCCACGGCGGGGACGGCATATCTGTGCATCGACACCCGCTACGTGGTAAAAACGGTATTGAAGAACGCCGCCGGCCAGACCCGCGAGCTGGACTTTTATGCCGAAAAGGTTCTCTTTACGCCCGACGGCCGCGCCTTGGTCTATACTCCCAACGGCTACGGCCTGCTCCTGGTAGAGCTGAATCCTTAATAAGAAGAAACGCGCCCAACCTCATTGAGGTTGGGCGCAAATCATTTTGCAATTTATTCCGCGCACAGGGGGATGGTTTGCTCCCCACGGATCTCGCCGCTGTGATGGTTGAACACCACCTTGGCACTCCCGTCGCCCAGGGTGATGGCGCAACCAATAAACTCCTTCTCCTTGGTGTCCTTGTGGCGAATGGGACGGGAGCCCACGATTACGGGGCAGGCCTGACCGTACACGTCGTTCTTGCCTCCTACCTCCCAAACCTCGGCCAAATGGCGGTGACCGCAGAGCATCAGCTCGGGGTGGATCTCCTCCCGCATCATTCGCGCCCACTCGGCGTACAGCTCCTTTTCAATATCAAAGGGCTCCACCAGCTTGCTGAAGGTGAAGGGAATGTGGCAGACCACCAAGCGGTGCTCCACGCCCTCGGCCAGATATTCTTTCTCGGCGTTGTGGATCACGTCCTTGAGGAACTCGGTCTCGGCCCGACGGAAGGGATGGAAGCAGATGGTGTTGCCGTATTCCTCATGGTCGTCGGTCTTATCCTCGCCGCAGTCGAGAATCAGGAACCAGTAGCGTCCCATGCGGGTGGTGTAGTAGGTCTTGCCGTTTTGGTGGGGGATGTAGTTGAGAAAATCCTCGGCGCAGCGTCCGCGGTCGTCGTGATTGCCTCGGGTGCAGATCACGGGGATATTTCCCTTGGCTACGGCCGACGCCAGCTTGAACACGGTTTCCAGATGCTCGTGCTTGCCCGCGTGGTTGGGAATGTCGCCGTTGAGGATCAACAGATCCATGGCGTCTCCCAGATACCCGCTGGCCGCCACCGGCTCCTCCACCATGTTGTGGGTGTCCGAGAGGTGGTAGATGCGGATCTCCCGATCCTGGGGCAGGGGGCGGAAATCAAAGGTGACGCAGACCTCTTCCTCCATCTCCGGGTAATAGGCCTTGCGGTCGATGATGACCCGATAGATCACGGAGTACTCCCGCGCCGCGTCCAAAAGGGACATGGGAACCTCCACCCGATGAATGCGGTCGCTGGAGCGAAGAACGCCGCAGGTATCGTCGTAGAACACGCGATCTCCCACCGCAACCTTTACAATGGCCTCCACGGCAAAGGGCATAACGATCTGATAACTCTCTCCCACGGCGTATACCGCAGGCAGATAGGACATGGCATCGGTCTGTTGATTTTTCATGATGGGACTCCTTCCCCCCAGGGGTTTATTTTTAATTCTTCAGGCTATGAATGGGCGCGGGGATGCGTCCGCCGCGACGGATGAATTTTGCGGGAGAGTAGGTGTTCAGCTCCATCACGGGAGCGTAGCCCAACAGGCCTCCAAACTCCACGCTGTCGCCGGCCTTCTTGCCGTAGGCGGGAATCAAACGGACGGCGGTGGTCTTGGTATTCACCACGCCAATGGCGATCTCGTCGGCAATAATGCCGTCGATCACTTCCTCGGGGGTGTCCCCGGGAATGGCGATCATATCCAGACCCACCGAGCAAACGGCGGTCATGGCCTCCAGCTTCTCCAGGGTCAACGCTCCCTTCTCGGCGGCGGCGATCATGCCGGCGTCCTCGGAGACGGGAATAAAGGCACCCGAAAGTCCACCCACGTGGGAGGATGCCATCACGCCACCCTTCTTTACCGCGTCGTTGAGCATGGCCAGGGCGGCCGTGGTGCCGTGAGCACCGCAGGATTCCAGACCCATACCCTCCAGAATGTGGGCCACCGAGTCACCAATGGCAGGGGTGGGTGCCAGGGAGAGGTCCACAATGCCAAAGGGGGTGTCCAGGCGTTTTGCCGCCTCGTTGGCCACCAGCTGTCCTACACGGGTGATCTTGAAGGCGGTTTTTTTGATGACGTCAGCCAGCTCGGAGAGGTTGCAATCTCCCGCGCGGCGAATGGCCGATGCCACTACGCCGGGACCGCTGACGCCTACGTTAATGGCGGCCTCGGGTTCCCCAATGCCGCAGAAGGCACCCGCCATAAAGGGGTTGTCCTCGGGCACGTTGGCAAACACCACCAGCTTGGCGCAGGCAATGGAATTGTTATCCCGGGTGAGGTAGGCGGCGCGCTTGATGGTGGAGCCCATCAGGGCAATGGCATCCATATTGATGCCGGCCTTGGTGGAGGCCACGTTCACCGAGGAGCAAACGTTCTGGGTCTCGGTCAGGGCCTCGGGAATGATGGAGATCATATTCCGCGCCCCCTCGGTCATGCCCTTTTGCACCAGGGCAGAGAAACCGCCAATAAAGTTGATGCCCAGCTCGTTGGCCGCCCGTTGCAGGGTATGGGCGATCTTGAGGTAGCCCTCGGGGGTGGCGGTGCCGCCAATCAGAGAAACGGGGGTCACCGAAACACGCTTGTTGACGATGGGGATGCCGTACATCTTTTCGATCTCCTCGCCCGTGCGCACCAGATGTTTGGCCTTGGATGTAATTTTATCGTAGATCCGCTGGCAGAGCCGATCGGTGTCCTCGCTCACGCAGTCCCACAGGGAAATGCCCATGGTGATGGTGCGGATGTCGAGGTTTTCCTCCCGGATCATGCCTATGGTTTCCAGGACGTCCTGTGTATTGATCATAATAACCCGTGACCTCCTCAGATGTGATGCATGGTATTAAAAATGTCTTCATGCATGGTGTGGATCACCAGGTTCTTCTCATTGCCAAGCGCCGACAGAATGTCCACAAAGGAGGCGAACTCAATGTTCAGCTTGGAGATATCGGCCAGCATGATCATGGCAAAATATTCGCCCAAAACGCTCTGGGTAATGTCCAGAATGTTGGCGTCGTATTTGGCGCAATGGGTGGCAACGTCGGCAATGATGCCCACGGTATCCTTTCCGGTTACGGTAATGACTGCTTTCATAGTAAAGGAATCCTTTCCAAAAGTGAAAATAAGAACGATACCATTATTATATATGATTCGGGGGAATTAATCAAGCCCCGGGGCAAGATTTTTGCAAACTTTTTACAATACGCCTTGACAGTATTTTAAATCCGTGATAAAATAATTCCGGAAAGAAAAAAAGAACGGAGGAGAACGATGAATTCGGATATGGGTCTGGGGTCGGGCTCTGCCTTTGAGTACGTGGTGGCAGAGAAGAAAACCCCTGTTTTGATGATGAAGCGCATGGCGCTGATAATGGTATATGTCTTGTGGGCGGTGGCACTTTTGGCCGGGGGAATGATGTTTCGTTTGATCGTTCCTTTGCTGGCCTTCGTCCCCCTGTCTCTTTGGATCCTGGTCTTTCTGACCTGGCGGTTTACCCAGGTGGAATACGAGTATTCCTTCTTTTCGGGCAAGCTTACCGTCAGCCGCATTCTGGGAGGGAGGAGCCGCAAGGAGCTGGTGACCGTTACCATTCGGGAGCTGGCCGAGATCTATCCCGCTACCGAGGAGTTTGTTGATAAGGCCAATGCCTACCAGCCCGAGAGAACGATCTACGCCGCGTCGGACCAATCGGCCCCCGACCTCTATGCCGCCACCTGGAAGGATGAGGACGGCAAGCGGAACCTGCTTTGGTTTGAGCCCAACGAAAAGGCGCTCAAGATCCTTCGCTATTATAACGCGTCGGCACTGTCTGCCGGACGCAAGAGCTACTGAGCACGTCAGGAAAGGAGAGTACTATGAAAAATCAACCCGAGCTGACCCTGCGGATCCCCGAGGATCTGCTGCGCAAGCTGCTTTACGTATCCAAGGCCGAGGGCCGTTCTCCCAACAATCATATTTTGATGCTTCTGCGGAACAACGTCCAGTATTTTGAGCGCGCCAAGGGACGCATGGATCCCGCCGCGCTCCGCGCCATCGACCTCTCGGAGTTCGAGCCCCGGGAGGATTGATCCTTCGGGCATCCGGGCGAGGCGTTGGAATCAACCGATAAAAAACCTTCGAGGGATCTCTGCTTTGTGCAGAGATCCCTCGGTGCGTGTAGCCCCAACGAACGAGATTCGTCAGCTTGGCGAAAGTTTTGGTCGAGCTTTTTCAAAAGCTCGCGCAGTGGAGGCTGCGTAAGCCTCCTCGCGCTCTGCAGAGCGCGAAATCCTCCTAGGCGTTTCTTTTTTGATAACTTTTTTCTTTGTGCCTTTGGCTTCAAAGAAAAAAGTGGCTAAGGCGATTGTACTTTTGTCGATTGGTTATCCTTTTGTCTATCGTCTGCGAGGGATCTCTGCTTTGTGCAGAGATCCCTCGGTGTTTCTATTTCAAATTTTTTAAACGGTTGCCATTCGTTGCTTTTTTCGCAGGGCGGCAAAGCAGAACAGATAGTGGGTGGATGCCGTGATGATCCAGGTCACGGGGTAGGAGATATACAGAGTCTCGGGGGAGGGGTAAAGGGCAAAGACGGTATAGATCCAGACCACACGCAGAACGCAGGAGCCAACCAGGGAAACGATCATGGGGGTAACCGAATTTCCCAAACCGCGCATGATGCCGCAGCCTACCTCCATAAGTCCGCAAAGGAACTGGGTCAGGCCGGTAATGGCCAGCTTTCTCAGTCCTGCCTGTACCACGGCCTCGTTGTCGGGGGCAAAGATGCTCAACAGCGTCTCACCAAAGATGTAGGCCGTCAAACCAAAGAAGAGGCCGATCACGGTCACTACGATCACGCACCAAAGAATGCATTTTTTCAGTCGGTCAAACTTCCGCGCGCCCACGTTCTGTCCCACAAAGGTCAGAGCGGTGTGGTAGAGGGCGTTTTGCGTGGCGTAGATGTAGCCCTCCAGGTTGCTGGCCGCCGTGTTTCCGGCTACAATCACCTTGCCAAAGCTGTTCATGGAGGATTGGATCAGCACGTTGGAGACCGAGAACAAAGAGCCCTGGATTCCCGCGGGAATGCCGAGAAGAATGATGCGGCGCAGCTTTTTTCGATCCACGCGCAGCTTTTTCAGCTCCAGCTTGCAGGGGCCATCGGAGCGGATCATAAAGAGCAGGATCCAGATGCAGGCTACCCATTGGGAAACGGCGGTGGCAAGACCAACGCCCATGGCGCCCATTCCAAAGCCGATCACGGTAACTCCGTTGAGAAGGACGTTGACCACACCTGCCACCGTCAGAAAGATCATGGGGTGGGTGGAGTCTCCCGAGGAGCGGAGCATGGCGGCGCAATAGTTATAAAGAAGACTCGCGGGGATACCGCAAAAATAGGCCTGCATATAGAGGACCGCCTGATCCAGTACGGCGGTGTCACCGTTTCCGGTGCCCATGGCCGCAAGGAGAGGGCGCGCCATCAAAAGACCGAACAGCATAACGAAGATTCCGCAAACGCCGGCGGCGATCACGGCGGTATGTACCACACGGCTCACGTCGTGGAAGAGCTTGGCGCCAATGTCGTGAGCCACGCAGATTCCCGCGCCTACGGCAAGTCCCATAAACAGGCTGACGATCAAATCGATCAGAGAACCGCAGGAGCCCACCGCCGCCAGGGCGGTCTCACACTCCTCGGGGGTTCCGCAAAAGGAGCCTACCATCACCGCGTCGGCGGTGTTGAACAGACGTTGCAGCACCGAGGTGGCAATCAAGGGCAGAGCAAACATCAGGATCTGGGGAAGAAGGGGACCCTGGGTAAAATCCTTGGATATACGTTTGGTTTTTGCGGCGTTCAAGACAAGTACCTCCCTTTACCGTAAGTAAAAAGTGTTTTACGTGAAAACCGATCGCCCCTATCATACCCCTTTTTGAAGCGTTTGTCAATAGATTTTCTAAAAAAGACGGCAAGAAAAAATCAGCCTTTTTCCATTATTCCTTTCCCGTCCGGTTTTCCTTTTCCTTCTTCTTTGCTTTTTTCACGGAAAGCTTTTTTTGCCATTGACGCAGGGTGCCCAGGGTTTGCTCGTCCTTGGGAAACAGGAGACGCAACAGTCCCACGGCGATCAGCAGGGTCAGGAGCTTCTCGGGGGAGATGGGGAGCCAGAGGAAGGTCAGATACGTCCCCGCGATGCCCAGCATCCAGGGATTTCCCCAATAGGTTCCCGCGGCAAAGAGGAGATAGGCCCAGCCGTTGGTCAGAAGCCAAGCCACCGACAGGCAGAAAAGCAGACGGGGATTGAGCAGAAAGCGGACGACGCGCTTCCAGGGAATTTTTTTCATAAAAATCGACCTCCTTTCTTTTCGCCCAAGAGGAAAAGACAGGAGGTCGATGCGTAGGTAGTTATTATCTGCGTTTTCTGGAGTACCAGACCAGGATGCCTGCTACCAGGGTGCCCAGGGGCAGCAGAAGAACGATGACCACGGCCCAAAGGGCGAACTGACCAACGGTGACGCTGATGGAGCCCGAGGGAATGGTGGCAGAATCAATGGCAATGCCGGCGTTGTTCGAGCCGCTGAGCCATTGCACGGCCGAGAGGAGCAGACTGAAGTTGCCGCCGGAGGCCATGGAGTTGCCGTCGGAGGTGGCGGCGGAGGCGCAGGCCAACCAAAGGATCTTGGTGTCTCCGGATTCCGCCAGGGCTCCAAAAACTTGGGTGCCGTATTCCGGCTTGGTTTCGGAGGTGGTGTCGGCATAGACCTGATAACCGCTTTCCGAGGTATAGAGCCAGGGCGTCAGGGTTACGCCGTTGGTTTCCGTCAGCGTAATGGCGTGGGCAAAGGGAGCCACAAAGCTTCCGTCAAAGTTGCCCGTGGCCTCATGCCGTGCCACGTGAGCCAGGATGTAGTAGGGGTAGGAGTAGGAGGAATCGCTCAGGAAGTAGTCGGTATTTCCTTCATACACCAGATTGGTCTTTTCTGCGTAGCTCATGCCGTAGGTCGAAAGCACGCTTCCCAGATTGGGCAGAGCCCCCAGCTGATAGTGGGTGGTAAGGAAGAGCTTTCCGCCCCGTCCCAGATAAGCCTTCAGGGCGGCGGCCTCGGCCTCGGTCAGATCCGAGGAAATGGTGTGGATCATCAAAAGATCGCAGTCGGAGGGAATGCTCTGAATGGAGAGCAGGGTCTTCATTTCGTAGCCGTTGAGGAGCAGGTTGGCCTCCAGCTTGGTATCCAGGGCGGTGGCCTTTCCGGTGTAGGTGTAAAGCACCGAGATCTTGTCCAGGGTCACAAAATGCATGGCGTTGGTCACCTTGCTGTCGCCGTCAAACATGGGCGTGGTGCCCTCCACAAAGGAGAGGTAAACGCTTTGGTAGTCGGCATTCTGCTGGATCAGCTCCATGAACTGATTGCAGTAGGCCTGGTACTCGGTGGGAGTAAAGGTCATGGAGAGCTCCTCGTTGTAGTAATAGTAGAGGTCGCTGTTGGTCAAAAGCTTGTAACGCTTGGAACTCTGCACGATCACGCTCAGGTTCTCGGGCCATTCTCCGCCGTAGGCGGCAATGAACTCGGGGGAAACGGCGGGATCAATGACCTCCAGGGTCACCTTGTCGGTTACCGCGGCAAAGCGGGAGAGGAAAAGGAAGATCTCATTTTCGGTTCCCGCGCTTCCGCCCTCGCAGATCAGGTAAAGGGTCACGGGCTCCTGCAGGTCATCCTGGAGCCAGTTGACGGTGGTGGAGGACAGACGGAAGGTATTGGAGTTGGTAACGTCGGGCTTGAGGATATGGGCGGGGAGAAGTCCCACCAGGGAATTGATCAGAATGGCAACGGTCAGGAGCAGGAGCACCCAGCCCACGGTGATCATGCCGTCACGGCGGGCACCCGAGAACAGGGTCTGTTTGGTATTGGTTTCATGTTGCATAGGATGCACCTCCAATCACGCGCGGCGACGGTTTTCCATGGACTGTACGGTAAAGAACAGGAAAACCGTGATAAAGCTGAGGAAGAACAGGATGCCGCCCAGGTCCAGATGCCCGTAGGAGAAGCCCAGCATCCGACCAAAGACGTTGATGCTTGTCAGGAAATTGGGAACCAGACAAACAAAGAGGTCGGCATTGATGAAGTAGACCAGAGAGGTGACGAGCACCAACAGGATGGCCGTGATAAGACCAAAGGGAAGGCTACGGCTCAGTCGCCAGGACAAAAGCCCCAGCAAGAGTGCCCCCAGCAGGCAAAACAGATAGGAGGCCAGGGCCGTGGCGGGGAGGATTCCCGAGAGCATGTCCATAAAGTAGAACAAGAGGCAGGCGCCCACGCTCAAGGCGGCGGCAAGGATCTGGTTCTCCACCAGGGAACAAACAAAGGCACACAGGGCGATCACCGCGGCACCCATGAGGAAATAGCCAAAGAGAGCGGTGTAGGCGGTGGGCAGGGAAACGCTTCCCATGCCGCTGAGCAGCAGGGGATAGAGGGCGGTGACCAGGGTGGGAATGGCAAAGAGGGTGAGCATAGCAAAGTATTTGCCAAGAACCACGTCCCTCAAGCGCAAGGGGAGAGAAAAGAGGAGCTGGTCGGTGTGGGTGTGTCGCTCCTCGGCCACGGTACGCATGGCCAGAAGGGGAAGAAGCAGGATCAGCACCAGCTTCATGGCATCCAGGGAATAGAGAAAATCCGAGGAGGAAAGGGCGAGATTAAAGACGGTAACGAACACGCCCTCAAAGAGCAGGAGCAGAGCCATGATCACGTAACCGAAGGCACTGCGAAAGTACAAATGGAGTTCTTTTCGATAGATGGCAGACATATCAGTTCTCTTTTTCCTCCTTGTCGGTGTCGATCAGTTCGTATTCGCCGTCCCGCTCGGGAAGGGCGCGGGACTTTTTGGTCGCCCCGGAGGGAGCCGACGCGGCCTCCTCGGTCAGGCGCAGGAAGATGCTTTCCAGATTCTCTTCTTCCCGCTCCATGGAGAGCACGGCGTAGCGACGGTCGGCCATGGCAAAGAAGATGCGATCCCGCAGATCCTCCTCGCCCTCCACGCTCAGGGTCATGTTGACCACGCCCTCCTCCCGGGAGGGGGAAAGGGTGCAAGTGGTAATGGCCTCCATGGCGTTCAGCACCTCCAGGATGCCGGCCTCGTCGCCGCGCACCGAGAGCTTGAGCTTGCAGCCCGAGTTGACCTTACCCTGCAGCTCCTCAATGGGAGCGTTGGCAATCAGCTTGCCCCCCGAGATGATGAGCACATGGTCGCAGACCTCCTGGATCTCGGCCAGGATATGGCTGCTCACAATCACGGTCTTGGTTTCGCCCAGGCGGCGGATCAGCTCGCGGATCTCAATGATCTGCTTGGGATCCAGTCCCACGGTGGGCTCGTCGAGGATGATGATGTCGGGATTCCCCAGCATGGTCTGGGCAATGCCCACTCTTTGGCGGTAGCCCTTGGAGAGGTTCTTGATCAAACGGTCCTTCATGTCCAGAATTCCGGTCAGCTCCATGGCCTCCTGCACCTGGCGCACGGCGCGCTCGTAGGTCAAGCCCTTGGCGTCGGCCACAAACTGCAGGTACTCGTAGGGGGTCATTTCTCCGTAGACGGGAGGAATCTCGGGGAGATAGCCAATGCATTTTTTGGCCTTCAGGGGCTCCCGATAGATGTCAAAGCCGTTGATGCGGACGCTTCCCGCGGTGGGGGAAAGACAGCCCGTCATCATGTTCATGGTGGTGGATTTTCCGGCGCCGTTGGGGCCCAGGAATCCGTAGATCTTTCCGTTGTAGATCTTAAAGCTCATACCGTCCACGGCGGTATGGTTTCCGTACACTTTGGTTAGATTTTTTACTTCTATCAAAGCGGTTGCCTCCCTTGCATACAAAAATTGATGAAAAAATAAAAACAATCACCTTATTATTATAATGGTAAAACGCGAATGTGTCAAGTGCTTGACGGGATTTTGACTCTTTTTTGACAGTGAAAAAGGACAACGATTCGGCACAGGCGCGGCCGTCCTGCTTGCGGTTTGTTTTCTCGTTATGCTCGCAACAGTCGCTCCTGCGACAAAATTGATATATTCGTAGGGGCGTTCTTTGAACGCCCGCGGGCGACCACAGGTCGCCCCTACGGTGTATGAAAACGCCCGTTTAACGTGTCATCCTGAGCGGAGTGAAACGAAGCCGAAGTTTTGCGACGTAGGAGCAAAACCAAGGAGCGAAGCGACGAAGGGATCTCGTAACGAGTCTTGCTATCTTCATATGCTAACAAAAGTAACTTTCCTAACAACAAGATAGCAGTAATCCTTCGTGGATCCCGCTTCGACCGGCGTTCCACGCCTTGTCTCGCGCTTTTGCTCCATTCGCAACGTTGCTTTGCAACTTTTCTCATTGCGCAAAAGTTCGACTTCGCTCAGGATGACACAAAAAAAAGTTTTCGTTGCTACATTGTAGTAGGCGCGGCCGTCCCGCTTGCGGTTTGTTTTCTCGTTATGCTCGCAAAATGATGTGATATGTTCATAGCGACAAAATTGATATATTCGTAGGGGCGTTCTTTGAACGCCCGCGGGCGACCACAGGTCGCCCCTACGGTGTATGAAAACGCCCGTTTAACGTGTCATCCTGAGCGGAGAAAACAGCCCGGGGTGGCTGTTTTCGCAGTCGAACCCGACCTTAAGGAGGGCGGCGCGCGGAGCGTGACGGGATCTTGTAAGGAGTCTTGCTCTCCTGTATGTTCCAATAAATGTATCACGGCCTTTTTTAGAAAATCTCTTTACATTCTCCAAAAATTGTGATATAATGATCTCGCTACACAAGTAAATATTGTTTCGGTTAAGGAAACACTTTGGTAAAAGGTGTTTTCTCTTTTCCTTATACCTTAACCGGAATAGGCTTGTGTAGCAACATGGGGGATAACACTTTTTCGGTGCGTTCCCTTGTGGAGCGCACTTTTTTATTTTGGAAAGGAAAAACACCATGGCGGAATATGACGTTTTACACTTTGATTATACGAAAATAAAAAACCACGACGCAATGGTACAGCGGCTGAAAAAATATCAGGCGGCTTTTTCCCGCGCCATGGAACGGGATTCCTTTTTGAACCAACTCAACACGGAGGAAAGCGGTCGATTATTCGCCGTTTTCTTTGAATGCCATATCGTGGCCGCCCAAGCCAGGGGCGAGATCTCCTTGGCAGTCGATCCCGACACTCGGGAGGCAAGTGTGCTCATTGTTACCGAGATCGTCAGTCTTTCGAACACTTCCGCAATGCTGTTTTCCGCGGCGATTGCCGAGGCCAAGCAATTTGTTATAGATGCCGTCGTGGAAGAAAACGTCCCCAAATCGCTGATCCTTCTGGTTTACCAGCTTTCTTAACCCCTTGATTTTGATCATAAACGAAAGCACCTCCAAAATGGGTGATGTTCTTATCGGAGAATTTGAAAAATCCCACTAAGTGCGAGCATCGCATTTGTCCGGACAAACATAGAATGGGTTAAGCCCAACCCCTTATAACGACAGAAAAAGGAAACAAATCGGTTTCATATCCGAAATGTTTCCTCTTTTTTCTGCTCGTTTTCGTTTAGAGTTATGAGGCTCGCCAAATTGCGTTGCAATTTATCTCGCCGTTATGAATTTGCTGCGCAAATGTTATGATATGATTGCCCAATGAACCTTAAACTTGGTGAAGCCAATCATAACAATGCGAAGCATTTCATAACTCATAACTTGCCCACAAGGGCAATCATAACTTCGCGTGATTTGTCCGTTAAGGACATCACGCGAATGGACGGTTCCTGTTCCATCAATCAAAATAGTAGGGCTTGCCGGTTTTGGCCGACTCGTAGATGCCCTCCAGAATGCGGGTGACGCAATAGGCCTGCTCGGGCTTGGTGATGGGGGCCGCGCCGCCGCGTACCGCCTCGATCCACAAGCGTGCCTCGCGTCCGGAGGCGGATTCGCTCTTCTTGCTGTCGTTAAAGGCCGCGCCCGCGCCCTTGAACTCGGGCTTGGTGGTGTACTGTACGTTGTGGCGAACGCCGTTGATGCGCAGGCCGTCGATCATGTCAGCCCCTGCCAGGGTTCCGCAAACCGAGGTCACGGCCTCTCTGTAGTCCAGGGTGTTCAGGGCCCAGGCCGATTCCAGCACAATGGTGGCACCGTTCTCCATGACGATAAAGCCAAAGGCACTGTCCTCCACGGTAAACTTTTCGGGATCCCACTGTCCCCAGGCGTTGCCCTGGTCGGTGTCCTTGTTCAGCTTGTGGTAGGTGGTGCCCACACAGTACTTGGGCTTGTAGTTGTCCATGGTCCAAAGGGTCAGATCCAGGGCGTGGGTACCAATGTCGATCAGAGGACCGCCGCCCTGCTCCTCCTCGTTGAGGAAGACGCCCCAGGTGGGAACGGCGCGACGGCGGAGGGCGGTTGCCTTGGCGTAGTAGATGTCACCAAAAACGCCGGCCTCGGCTTCCTTCTTCAAATAGATGGCATCGTCACGGAAGCGGCTCTGGTAGCCAATGGTCAGGAGCTTGCCGGTGCGCTTGGCGGTGTCCAGCATCTTCTTGGCCTCGGCGGAGTTGATGGCCATGGGCTTTTCGCACATTACGTGCTTGTCGGCCTCCAGGGCGGCCACGGTGATCTCGCTGTGGGAGCGGTTGGGAGTGCAGACGTGAACCACGTCAATGGTCTTGTCCTTCAGCAGCTCCTTGTAATCGGTGTAGACCTTGGCACCCTCGGCACCGTACTCGGCGCAGGCCTTTTCGGCGCGCTCGGGGATGATGTCACAAAAGGCGACCATTTCGCAGTCGGTTACCTTTTTCAGGGAGGGCATATGCTTGCCGTTGGCAATGCCGCCGCAGCCGATGATGCCAATGCGGGTCTTTTTGTTTTCCATACTGATGTACCTCCAATGGATTTGTGTTTTATGTAGAATCAATGAAAGACGGGATTATTCTTCCGTCCCGGCGGAACGAAAGTGTTGAATGGCAATGCGCAAATTTTGGGGATCCTCTCCGTTGGCCACGGCCAGACGGAAATACTGCTCGGCCTCGGGCTCCTTCTCCTGAATGGCGTAGATCAGAGCCAGGAGATTGGAGGCGGGGGAAAAGCGTCCGTTGCACTCCAGGGCGCGCTTGGCGTAGTCCTCGGCCTTTTCCAGGTTGCCGTGGTGAAAATGAAGCTGTGCCAGATTGTTCAGCGCCGACTCGTTTTTGGGATTGTAGAACAGCGCCTGCTCCTGATGCCGTTCCGCGTTCTCAAACTCGCCCAAGCGGTCGTAGAGGAATCCCAGATTGCAGTGCAGGGTGTCGTTGGCGTAGCCGCGGCGGATCAGTGCCTCGTAGCAGGCGGCGGCCTCCCGCAGGAGCCCTTGGTCGGTCAGTACGCGGGCGGTAAAGATGCCCACGGCGCGGTGCTCGGCAGGACCGGAGCAACGGGGCTCCAAACGCTCCAGAGCGCGCAGGGCAAGGTCGTAGCGATCCTCGTTGTAATAGCGGATGGCCTTTAGCAGATCCTGCCGCAGGCTCTTTTCATCGGTAAATACTCCCTCCAGGAGCTCGCGGTAGCTCTGCTCGTAGAAGGCCGGGGAGCGACGTCCCCGATCCTTCATATAAAGCTTGGCCATGGTGACCAC
Organism: Clostridia bacterium; assembly: GCA_017451915.1. Taxonomy (GTDB): domain Bacteria; phylum Bacillota; class Clostridia; order Oscillospirales; family CAG-272; genus UMGS1865. The sequence goes on along the minus strand of JAFTNJ010000008.1, from coordinate 38,910 downwards.
CAGACCCGCGGCAATGATGAGGAGCTCAAAGAGGTTTTCCATGGGATCCTTCTTTTGTACGGCCACCTGGTAGACGTAGAGGGCGATCAGCCCCAGAAGAAAGAGCGGGATCAGAATTTTCAAAAGGGTAGAGAGTTTTCGCACGGGAGGTCTCCTTTCATGGGTCAGGCGAGGATTTTTTTCAACAGAGCCTCGGGGGTGTCCACCAGAACGCTGGCTCCGTGGGCGCGAAGAAAGTCGGTATCGCGGTAGCCCCAGGTCACGCTGATGCAATCCATTCCCGCGTTGCGGGCGGTTTCCATATCCACGTCGGAGTCACCGATATAAACGGCGTCCTTTGCCGGGATCTTCAGCTCCTGCAAGACGAGATTTACCAAATCCGGTGCCGGCTTTTTGGGAATTCCCTCCCGCCGTCCCACGGCAAATGCAAAGGCTCCGGGAAAGTAGCGTTGGCAAAGCTCGCGCACGGCGTAGTCGTCCTTGTTGGAAACCACGGCCAGCCGCAGCCCCTGTTCGGCAAGCTGTGAGAGCAGGGCGGGGATCCCATCGTAGGGACGGGTATGATCGACGCAATGGGCGGCGTAGTGATCGGTAAAGACCCGATAGACCTCGGCCCGCTCCTCCTCGGTGGCGTTGGGGGCGGTGGCGCGCTCGATGAGCTTGAGCATACCGTTGCCAATAAAGCGTTGCACCTCGGCGGAGGTACGGGTGGGGAATTGGAGCTGGGTCAGAGCGTAATTGAGGCTGATCTCCAGATCGGTCAGGGTGTGAAGAATGGTGCCGTCCAGATCAAAAATCGCAAGAGAATAGGACATAGGATCTCCTTTTCAGGTTTTTTCAATGAAAATACACAACCGCACGCCGTATGCGGGGCCCGAAGCCCGCAGACCTTCGCGGTTGTGGGACACGGGCAGAGCGACCTCCATTCGCAGGCCCTTCTCATCCGTCACCGTCAAAAGATCGGCAAAGCAGGGCGCAGTAAGGAAGGGAATGGGGGCGGCGATGGGAGGCGTTGCGTCGGCCAACGGCTCCGTGGGCGAGAGGGTTACCCGACAGCGGTAGAGGGGCGTGGCGGGGGACAGGGGGAGGGCATCTCCGCGTGCGCCAATACTTCCCGCACTTCCTCGCAAGGAGAGAAAGGCGCAAAGCAGAAAGAAGCGCAGACGGGCTTCGTCGTAATCTCCCAAAGGCGGGACTTGGGTGGGCAGGGAGGCCCGATCCAGAGGACAGCCCGTAAAGTTTGCAATCAAAAGGCACCGGGTCCAGAGCCCCACACGGGAGCCGGGAGCCAGGATGCGGTTGAGGTAGTACAAGACCTCACTCAAGCGGCGGCAGACCTCCTCGTCCTCAACGCGGGGGGAGGGATCCTTTTTCGGAGACAGCGCGGCGGGGAATAACAGATCGTCGCTGTTCAAAAAATGCAGAGCCCGCAGGGTGGCGGTTGGAGGCAGAGGCAAACGGACGGCCAGAACCAGCCCCGTCAGCGCGGCTCCCTCGGCAAAGAGCAGAAGGGTGCGCCCGTCCCGGGTGGGGAGTAGCAATCGCGGTGAGCGCGGAGAGAGGGCGGCGAGAAGCGGACGATGCTCCGTTGGAATGGGACAGCGGAGAAAGAAATCCTCCCCCACCGTAAAGTCCTCCCCTCGGGCGGCCAGGATCCGATAGGCATTCCCGGCGTCCAGAACGGCAAGATCCTCCCAGAGCTCCCGGGAGGTGGGACGCTGCTTGTGTTCCAGTTGCTCGGCCTCGGGAACGTAACTGTGCAGATCTTTCATGGGATTTCTTAAAAGACGATGTGACGGACGCGATTGAGGGCGATCTTTTCAAAGCTTCCGTCCAGGAGCTTGACGGTCAAAAGGGCATCGCGGTTGTAAAAGACGCCGCTGGAGCCGTTGCAGAAGGTGACGTAGAGCTTGTCCCGCAGACGCAGAGGCTGGGGCTCCACCGAGAGGTAGGCAATGCGGGTGGTGTCCAGGAGCGCGGTGCGGTGATCCTCGGTGTAGCAGGGGATCTCGCAATCGGCCAGCACGCCCTTGCAAAATTCGCTGTCATCGCTGTAAAAACGGGTACAGCGGAGAAAGGTATCGCCCTCCACGGGGATGGCGTCGCGCCCCTCCTCCTTGGCCTTGGAGCGGATGTAGGCCACCATTTTTTCCACGGGGAGCAGAGCGATGCCCTGGGATTCGGTGGGGAGCTGCAGGGTGCAGTCGGGCTCGGCAAAGACCACCATGCCGTAGATACGGCGCTCCAGGGCGTAGAATTCCTTCATGCGGCGAAGAAATTGCTGGGTGGTTCCCACGGGACTTTTGAGGGTCTTGCGGACGCCGTTGTCCTTATTTTGATAGAACTGGTCGCCGTCCATGCCAATAACGCCCTTCCAGTTTTTGACCTCCAGCACAAAGGGAACGCCCTTGTGGATCACCAAAAAATCCTTTTCCAAAAAGAGCTCCTTGTGGGGCACCACCAAATTGCGGATCACGCAGTCAAAGTGCTGTCGCAGGATGCGGTAGACCGCCTCCTCACCGTCGCCGCCAAAGGCTTCGATCTCCTCCAGGGGAGGCAGTTTTTTGCTTGTTATACGGTGGAACGCGGTTTTGAGACGATCGGCCATAGGGGGCTCCTTTTCTTTCTATCATTTCTTAAAAATAGTATAGCATACCCCGAAAGGATTGTCAAGAAAAAAGGATTTTAACCCATGGAAAAAAAGAAATAGGGCAAGATTTTAATTTTTTTGAAAAAAGGTATTGCAATTTCAAAAAAAGTGTGATATAATACTCACGTTGTAAAGAAATTTACACACAGGGGTATAGCTCAGTTGGTAGAGTACTGGTCTCCAAAACCATGGGTCGTGGGTTCGAGTCCTTCTGCCCCTGCCAAGAAAAAAGCCGATTGCGAAAGCAATCGGCTTTTTTCAGTGAAATTTGCCCTTCGGGCAAGTGAAATAGCTTCGCTGTGAAATATTTGCTTCGCAAATGTGAAATATTCGCTGACGCGAATGTGGGCAAATTTCATTTCACATCGAACAGAGCCGAAGGCGGCGTGAGATATTTCACAATTTCCGTAAGGAAATTATTTCACATTTTGCCGCAAGGCAAAATATTTCACTAAAAGCCCAAAATTTCAGTGCATCGCTTCAAAAATACTATTTTACATTCGGCGCGAACCGAATCTTTCACTTGAAATACTTACGGCTATATGATATAATAGCGGCAGAAAGGCGGTGTTACCATGGCAGAATCGAAGCTTCGTGACTTGTCCACAGGTTTTGCGGTTAAAGTAATCAAAATGTGTGACAGTATCAAAGGTCATTACTCTCTCGTCAATCAGTTAGAGCGTTCCTCAACCTCTATCGGTGCTAATATTCACGAAGCAAATTATGCTCATAGCAAAGCCGACTTTGTTGCCAAGTTTCAAATTGCGCTGAAAGAGTGCTACGAAACCGAATATTGGCTGGTATTATTCGTAAAATCGGGATTGCTTGATCGCGAGATTGCAAAAGATCTGTATAATCAATGCGGTACGATCCGCAGAATGTTGATTGCCTCCATCAATACGGCGAAGGAGATTTCGAAATGAAATTATTAAAAGTGGGAACAATATTACAATTCATTTATTGTCTTCTGTGTTTAATTGTTGTAATATGCATGCCGTTGTATACTGCATTTTACCCCACACAATTTGGAGAAATTTGCTTTACGATAGGAGCTGTTTTAACTTTTATCTCAACTTTTAATCCTCTTGGATTGATCGGAACGATCATGAATATCGTTGCGTGTTGTACATCCGACCTGAAAAAATCAAAGAAAGCTTTGGCGTGGGTAATTATTTCCCCCATTTTGATCGTTATTTGTTGGGTGGTTGCGGTTTGCTTTTTTGTTCGTCATAGCGGCGGAGTATAAATCTACATAGCTCCGTTTACAGGCATGGCATTGCACCCCGAAGAAAAAGCGTCCACCCCGCAGGATCGAGGTGGACGCTTCTCTTTTTTGTGGGATTAACGGAACTTGAATCTGGAGCGGTTCTTGCGCCAGAAGCTGCGCAGCTGCGTTTTGTGGTGGCAGAGCTTTTCCTCGCAGTTTTTGCAATTCAGGCAGGCGTTGGTGGCATCGGAAAAGCGCTCGGGGTGGCGTCGCAGGGAGAGCTCCCAGCGGAGCAGGAGCAACAGTGATACGCCCAGGAGGCTCCAGGTGTAGAGGTTGGGGATAAAGACCAACGGGGTGAACATCATGGCGTAATCCCAGTTGTAAATGCGGCAGACCGTGCAGCAGCGGTTCTTCATAAACCAGATCTGGAAGGGACAGAAGAACAGGATGCAGATCATGTCGCACACGCTATAGGCCAGGCTGATCAGGATCAGGATGCCCGCGTCGATGACCTGGGTGAAGTATAGGATGCCAATGATCCCGTTGAGGCCCACCCATGCCAGGACCACGGCCAGAGTGCGCTTCCAGGATTGCAGGATGGGGGTCGTCTCTCCCGTGGGCTGATAGTTCCGTTTGAACTGCTTCTGGCAACCGGGACTTTCCAGCTTGGAGGGGAAGAAGCGAAAGGCCATCTCGGTGATAAAGACCAGGCAAACGATGCCCAGTACCCAAACGTCCTTTTCGTAGCCCTGGAACAGCTCTCCCGAGTGGCGGATCCGTCCGATGACGTAGGTCACGCCGGCCAGAAGAAAGAGCAGGGAGCGGTACAGGAGCTTCACGTAATGAAGCACGCAGATCGGTGTCAGTTTTTTTCTCTTTACGTTCATATCATACCCATTCACAGAGGGCTCACGCGCCAATCGGCTGTGGGCCCTCAACCATTTTTGTATCTTCCCCTTTATTATAGACGATTTTGATAAAAAAGTCAAGCGGTTTTTATTTTATATTGAAAAAGGGCGCGGTTTATGCTATAATGGCAAAAAAGAAGCGGAATCCTTCAAAAAGGCGACGTCCCGGAGGGACAAAGGAGATCGAGAAGATGAAGCTATACGCACCCAAATATTATTCGCACTTTTCTTGCATTGCCGATCGCTGTAAGCACAGCTGCTGCGTGGGCTGGGAGATCGACGTGGACGAGGAGAGCCTTCGCGCCTATGCCGCCCTGGAGCACCCCTATGGCAAGACGCTGATGGCAAGCATTTCCCGGGAGGATACGCCTCACTTCTGCCTGACCGCGGGGGAGCGTTGCCCTCATCTGGAGCCGAACGGGCTGTGTCGGGTCATTCTGGAGCTGGGGGAATCCTATCTGTGCGAGATCTGCCGGGAGCATCCCCGCTTTTATAACGACACCTCCCGGGGACGGGAGGTGGGATTGGGCATGGCCTGCGAGGAGGCCTGCCGTTTGATCCTTTCCTCGGACGGTTACGGCGAGTGGATCGAGGTTGGGGAGGTCTCGGGGGAGGCCCTGCCGGAGGATTTTGCGGCGGCAGAGCATCGGGATCGCTGGCTGGCTCTGCTGGCGGACGGATCCCGTTCCTATGCCGCGCGTCTGGAGGAGCTTTGCAAGACCTGCGGAATCGATCTTTCTTCTGTGACCGACGCCGCCTGGCGGGCATTGCTGGATTCCCTGGAGTACTTGGACGAGACCCATCGGGCGTGGTTCTCCTGCTTTTCCACCGCCGCCCCCACCGACGCGCGGGAGCTCTGGCTGGAGCGGGCACTGGCGTATTTTCTCTTCCGTCATTGCGCTCGGGCCGAGGACGCGTGGGATCTGCGGGCGCGGGCGGGCTTTTGCCTGTTCTGCGAGCGATTGCTGGCCTCCTTGGCCGAATCCCGAGGCGTCGATTCCCTTGAGGCGATGATCCTGCTGGCGCAAACGGTGTCCGAGGAGCTGGAATACTCCGAGGAGAATACCGCGGCCATTCGTGATGCCGTGGCCGAGTGGACGGCGTCGGAGGTCGGTTAAACAGCCGAAGCCATTTCTTGCATTGATCTATTTTACAAATCAGAAAGGAGGCGAGAGCATATGAAGTCAAAGACCCATACGGGGATTTTGTTGGCCATTTTGGCGGCGGCTCTCTACGCCTTAAATTCTCCCCTGTCCAAGCTGTTGCTTTCGGTCATGCCCTCCACCCTGATGGCGGGGGTGCTGTATCTGGGTGCGGGGCTGGGCATGGGCGTGGTGGCACTGGTGCGCCGATGGCGGGGAGGCGTTGCCACGGAGGATCCCCTGACCCGATTGGATCTTCCTTACGTGCTGGCCATGATCCTTTTGGACGTGGCCGCCCCCATCTTTTTGCTGCTGGGACTTTCCCACACCACGGCGGCCAACGCCTCTCTGTTGAACAATTTTGAGATCGTTGCCACCGCCCTCATTGCCCTGGCCGTCTTTCGGGAGCGGATCAGCCCAAGGCTTTGGGCGGGGATCCTCTTTGTTACCCTCTCCTGCGCCCTGCTTTCCCTGGAGGATCGCACCGGCCTGGAGTTTTCCGCAGGCTCTCTGTTCGTGCTTCTGGCCTGCGTTTGCTGGGGCGTGGAGAACAACTGCACCCGTCGACTCTCCTCCAAGGATCCCTTGCAGATCGTCCTGCTCAAGGGGATCTTTTCGGGAACCGGATCGGTGATCATCGGGCTGTGTCTTGGAGAGCGCTTTACTCTGCTCTGGAGTGTGTTTGCCTTGCTTGGGGTGGGCTTTGTGGCCTATGGACTCAGCATTTTCTTCTACGTTTACGCCCAACGGCGGCTGGGCGCGGCGCGCACCAGTGCCTATTATGCGGTGGCGCCCTTCATTGGAACCTTGCTGTCCCTGGCCATTTTTCGGGAGCCGCCTCCCGTGACCTATTTCCTGGCTCTGGGCTTGATGATCGTAGGCGCCTGGCTGTGTGCCAAGGACGAGCCGCTGTTCTCCAAAAAGAAAAGAAGGGACAAGGACACACCCTCCGTCGAATAAAACAGAACGCGGGAACCGCTCACTGCGGTTCCCGCGTTTTTTTCATTCTCTGTCAGTCAACGTCCTCCAGGATGCGGCCGTCGGTGGAGATGGTCACCACCTGCCAGGGGATAAAGACGCCGCTGTTCTTCAGGGCTTGCTTGACGGCGTTCTCGATGCCGCCGCAGCAGGGAACCTCCATGCGTACCACGGTCACACTTTTGATGTTGTTGTTGGAAAGAATGGCGGTCAGCTTTTCGGTATAGTCCACCATGTCCAGCTTGGGACAGCCAATGATGCAGATCTTATTTTTGATAAAATCGTTGTGGAAGTTCCCGTAGGCGTAGGCCGTGCAATCGGCGGCCACCAGCAGATGGGCGTTTTGGAAATAGGGAGCGTTGGGAGCCACCAGCTTGATTTGCACCGGCCATTGGGAGAGACGGCTGCTTACGGGCATCGCCGAGGGCACCTCGGTGGAGCAGGCCGCGGCGGGACGGGCAATGGCTCTGGCCGCCGTGCCGGGACAGCCGCAGGGCAGGGGCTTGGCGGCCTGCTTTTTGGCTTCCTCCACGGCCTTTTCGTTGTAGGCGGCGGCTTCCCGCTCTTCAAAGGAGATCGCTCCCGTGGGGCAGGCGGGCAAGCAATCGCCCAGGCCGTCGCAGTAGTCCTCCCGCAACAGTTTTGCCTTGCCGTTCACCATGCCAATGGCACCCTCGTGGCAGGCCTTTGCACAAAGACCGCAGCCGTTGCATTTTTCTTCATCAATTTTTATAATTTTACGGATCATTTTTGGTTCCTCCTGAAAATCTTCTTGACTTTGTGCCTTTATTATAGTACAATAAAGACGGTAAGTCGGTTGTATTTCCAACGAAAATGAGGTTTTTATGAAAAAATATCTGGGAATTTTGAAAAAGACCAAGCTGTTTGCCGGCGTGGGAGAGGACGAGATCGAGTCCATGCTGACCTGCCTGGGGGCTCGCCTGCGGCACTACCCCAAGGGGGCCTTCGTGTTCCGCGCGGGGGAGCATTTGCATAGCATCACCCTGCTGGTCAAGGGGAGCTTACACATTCAGCGGGATGATTACTGGGGCAATCGCTCCATCGTCCAGCAGGTGGGGGTAGGGGAGATGTTTGGGGAGGCCTACGCTTCTCCCGACAGCGGCGTCCTGCTCAACGACGTGGTGGCGCTGGAGGAGAGTGAGGCCCTGCATTTTGACGTGCAGAGGATCCTATCGGTGTGTCCCTCGGCCTGCCCCTTCCACGCCCTGACGGTAAAGAATCTCTTTTACGCCCTGTCGGAGAAGAATCGGGCTTTGGTGGCCAAGCTGGGGTATATGGCAAGCCGCACCACCCGGGAAAAGCTTTTGGCCTATCTGTCCGACCAAGCCAAAAAGCAGGGAACATCGGCCTTTGCGATCCCCTTTAACCGCCAGCAGCTGGCCGACTTTTTGTCGGTGGATCGGAGCGCCATGTCGAGCGAGCTTTGCAAGATGCGGGACGAGGGAATCCTCCGCTTTGAAAAGAACCGCTTCGTCCTGCTGACGAAGACGGAGTAAGCTTTCCGGTTCTGTCATAAAAAACCCAAAAGCTGTTTCTCTGTTGTCATTCACGGAGAAATTGGAGGCACAAAAAATCGGCAGAGATATTGTTCTCTCTGCCGATTTGTGTTATAATGGAACTAACGAAAAGCCTCCCTCCCGGAGGGAGCCTATGTACGCGCCCGTGTGATTTTAAGGGTATGGGCTTTGCCCGATGCATTTGTAATACAAAGGCGAAACTGGCGATAAAACAGAACAATAAAAAATTGCAAAAAGGAGATATCTAATGGTCTTTCAGTTTGGTAGCTTTTGCGTGGATGTTGACGTGGAACGCACAAGGGAGTTTTATCATAATCTGGGCAAAACTGTGCTTGAAGACTGTGGTTGTAGTAATTGTCGTAATTATTATGCGTCTATATCAAGAGCTTCTGATAAAGTGAAAGCATTTTTTGATTCTCTCGGAATAGACCCACAAAAATCTCCCGAAGCAACATGGTGGGATACCGATGATAATGGTGTGGCATATTATTCGTTATGCTTTCATATTGTTGGTACACTTGTAAAGTCAGTCGATATATATAGACCGATTGGAAATAATGGATTTGAGCAAATTCTCGAAAATTACCATGAAATCGATAAGGGTTTCAAGGTGGGATTTACATCAAATACAGTTCTTCTTGAAAAAGATTTTCCGCAACCCTGCATACAACTTGAAATAGATGCTCACTTGCCATGGATTCTTGATTGATATCCACATTCATCAAACAATGAAACATCAAAAGCGAACCCCGACAGACCTTGAAAATCTGTCGGGGCTTACTATTTGTTTACTGCGGAGCATTTCTTGTTTATCCGTAGGGGAGACCTGTGGTCTCCCGCGGGCGAACACAGTTCGCCCCTACCGTGCGTTAGGGGAGTTTTCTTGTAAGAAGAACCCGTTTTGTGATTCCTCCAATAAGAACATCACGCTTTTTGCTTGCGGGAATTTTTATTTTGCTGTTTGTTGGAATACAGAATTACAGGCTCTTTTTATACTCGTCCATCTTGATGACGGTGCCGCTGAGGCGGGCGTCCTCGGCTGCAAAGGTGGCCAGATGGTTCTCCACCGAGGTGGTGATGTCGGTGATGGAATTTCCGGTATAAGTACCCGTCATAAACTGACAGAAGGCCTTGATGATTCCCAGGTCTCCGCCACCGTGACCGCCAAAGATCGACTCGTCGGTGACCGCGTTCACAATCGGGATCTCCTCGGTTTTCATGGTTTCAAAGTCGTAAAGCGATACGGTCTTTTGCGACATATCGCCATAGATCTCGCCCTTGGTACCCATAATGCGGATCTTGCGTCCGCCCTTGTTAAAGCCGCTCATGGTAAAGGAAACGGTGGCACCGTCCTCATACTCCAGGTTGACCACCTGATGGTCTACGGCATCGTTGTCCAGCTGGAATACGCATCTGCCGTAATTGGTGTTCCGGATGGCGTAATCCACGTCCTCCTTGGTGGGCTGATGCTTGCCTGTGGCGTGGGTGACGTATTTTTTCAGAACGTGGTAGATTCTGCCCGCGTGGTAGGGACAGGTATCCTCTACAGGACAACCGTCCACGCAGAATTCGGGTGCGCCCTCGGGCTTGTTTTCGGCTTTAAAGTAAGAAAGAGAACCAAAGCTCTGCACACGGGTGCAACGCTGATCCAACAGCCATTGCACAATATCAATATCATGGCAGCTCTTGGCAAGGATCATGGGGGTGGATCTGCCCACGTTGCCCCAGTTTCCGCGCACGTAGCTGTGCGCCTGATGGATGTTTCCAACACCCTCCAGGTGGATCATGTTGATCACGCGACCCACTCGGCCTTCGTCGATCAGTCGCTTGAGGGTGGTAAAGAAGGGGGTAAAGCGCAGAACGTGGCAAATGATGACCTCCAGCCCCTTGGCGGTTGCCGCGCGGTCAATGGCCAGGCACTCCTCGGGAGTGGGAGCCGCGGGCTTTTCCAGGAGCAGGTGGTAGCCCAGCTCAATGGCCTTCATGGCGGGCTCGTAGTGCATATCGTCTTGGGTTGCAATGATGGCGGCGTCGGCCATCTTGGGCAGAGCCAGAATATCCTCCCAGGATTCAAAGCAAGCGCTTTCGGGGAGATCGAACATATCACGAATGTAGTTTCTGCGGTGGGGCTTGGGATCGGCTACCGCTACCAGCTCAAATTCGGGGCAATGCTCCTTTCCCAAACGGGCGTAGGTCGTACCGCGGTTGCCCGCGCCAATGAGGATCACTTTTATTTTTTTCATAGCTTGTTCTGTCCTTCCTTGATATGTGTGATTTCTATGATTTACAGGGATTGATGAACGGCCTCGGCGTAGCGCACGCCCTCCATGGCGTCCTTGGCGTAGCAATCGGCACCAATGGCCGCGGCGTACTCGGGATTGAGGACGGCACCGCCCACCACGATCTTGCACCAGGGAGCCTCCTTACGCAACAGCGCAATGGTTTGCTCCATGGCGGGGACGGTGGTGGTCATCAGGGCACTCAACCCCACCAAGGGGGCATGACGTGCCACGGTCTCCCGGGCGATGACCTCCGGGGGAACGTCGCGTCCCAGATCCACCACGGCAAAGCCGTAGTTTTCCAAAAGGAGCTTGACGATGTTCTTTCCAATATCGTGAATATCTCCCTTGACCGTGGCGAGAATGAAGCAGCACTTGGCGGCCACGGGCGCATCCCGCAGGGCCGATTTGATGACCTCAAAGGCGGCCTTGGCGGCCTCGGCACTCATCAGGAGCTGGGGAAGATAGACGGTTTTGTTTTCAAAGCCCACGCCCACGGTATTCAGGGCGGGAATGATCTCCTCGTTCACGATCTGCAAAGGCTCCTTCTGCCCCAGCAGACGGGAGGTGATCTCGGCGGCACGCTCCTTCAGCCCCTTGCCAATGGCGTATTGCAGCTCCGAGGCTGCGGTGTCGGCAACGGTTGCGGGAGCCGTGGCGGTCGCACCGACCACAGGGGAGGATGCGGGGAGCCTTTCGGCAAAGGCGATGTAGGAGGCGCAGTTTTCGTCCCGTCCGTACAGAGCGCAAAAGGCGTGGTAGGTCTTCATCATCTCCGTGGAGTAGGGATTCATAATGGCCGCCGAGAGCCCCTTGGAAAGGGCAATGGCAAAGTAGGCACTGTTGATGGCGTCGCGGCAGGGCAGACCAAAGGAGACGTTGGATACCCCCAGGGAGGTATGGCATCCCAGCTCGCGGGTGATGCGCTCCACGGCGGTCAGGGTCTGGATGCCGGCGTTGGCATCGGCACTCACGGTCAGGGCAAGGGGGTCAAAGACCAGGTCGTGGCGGGGAATTCCGTAGGCTTCGGCCTCGGCCAGGATCTTCTTGGCAATGGCCAGGCGTCCCTCGGCCGTGGGGGGAATGCCGTTCTCGTCCAGGGTCAGGGCAATGATCACGCCGCCGTATTTCTTGGCCAGCGGGAAGACGGCGTCCATGCTTTCGCGCTTGCCGTTGACCGAGTTGATCAGGGCCTTGCCGTTGTAGCGGCGCAGGGCCTTTTCCATGGCTACGGGATCGGCGGTGTCGATCTGCAGGGGCAGATCGAGAATGGCCTGCAGACGGCAGACGGCGTCGGTGAGGAGGGTGACCTCGTCGATGTCGGGAAGTCCTACGTTGACGTCCAGAATATCCACGCCGGCCTCCTCCTGGGCAAGACCCTCCTTCAAAAGGTAGTCCATATCCCCGGCCTTCAGGGCTTCTTTAAAGCGTTTTTTGCCGGTGGGATTGATGCGCTCGCCAATGAGCAGGGGACGGTCGCCAAAGGATACGGCATGGGTGTAGGAAGAGATCCGGGTGCGTTCCTTGGGAACGATGGGCAGGGGACGAATCTCTGCCGCAGCTTGGGTCAGGGCGCGAATATACGCGGGGGTGGTTCCGCAGCAGCCGCCGGCAATGCGGACGCCTTTTTGCAGAAGGGCTGTGACCTCCCGGGCAAAGTCCTCGGGGAGGACGTCATACACGGTTTCCCCCTGCCCGTTGGCGCGGGGGAGTCCCGCGTTGGGCTTGAGGAGGACCGGCACCGAGGCGCAGGCAAGGTATTCCTCCACCACGGGAGCCAGAGCGCGGGGACCCAGGGAGCAGTTCACTCCAATGGCGTCGGCTCCCATGCCCTCCAAAAGGGCTACCATGGCGGCGGGGGAGGCCCCGGTCATCAGCTTTCCGTCGGCGCCGTAGGCGTTGGAAACAAAGACGGGGAGGTCGCAATTCTCCTTGGCGGCCAGGAGGGCGGCCTTGGTCTCGTAGCTGTCGCTCATGGTTTCTATAAAGATCAGATCCACGCCGTGCTTTACGCCCAGCCGCACCGTGGCGGCAAAGGTGGCAACGGCTTCTTCAAAATCAAAATCACCGTAGGGAGCCAGCATCCGCCCCGTGGGGCCAATGTCCAGAGCCACCCAGGTGGGGTGGGGGACGCCTGCCGCGGTCTGCGCCCGACGGGCGTTCTCCACCGCCGCGCCAACGACGGTGTCCAGCTCCTCGGGCGTGAACTTGAGGAGATTGGCACCAAAGGTATTGGTGCTGATCACGTTGGAGCCGGCGCAAAGGTAATCGGTATGGATTTTGGTGATGACTTCGGGATGAGAGAGATTCCACCGTTCGGGGAGCTCGCCGGGGCCAAGTCCTGCCTTTTGCAACAGGGTTCCCATGCCGCCGTCGAGATATAGAAGATGTTGATTGGCGTATTCGAGAAGGTTCATCGGTTCCTCCTATTGGGATTGGTATCGGATGCCCACCATGGCGGTCACCGATTTGGAGGGCGACATGGAAAGGCTTTGGTTCAGGGTCAGGCCGATCCTGCGGGAGCAGTCCAGGGCTTGGAACAGCGGAATTTGAAAGGAGAGGGGCAGGTCGCCGTAGCCGGGACTGAAGCGAGGGGTCAAAAGGGCTCCCTCGGATGCATATTGGGTTGCCATCCGTTGGCAAAAGGTGTCGCACAGCGCCTCCACGCGCTCGGATCCCAGGGCGTCCAAGAGCAGAGCCCGGGTGGGGGAGTGGGCCTCGGCGCGGGCCACGGCACGGTCAAAGGAGAGCCCCACGGTGGCGGCAAAGGCCAGAACGTGGCGGCAGTCCTTCCACAGCGCAAGGAGATCCGCGGAGGAGAGGGTGGCAAAGCCGAGATCCAGATCCTCTCCCGAGATCCGCAGGGGAAAGACGCCGTAGCAGACCGAGAAGGCCGAGGGCTCGGCGGCAAGGGAGAGACAGTCCTCCAAAAGGGAGGGCAGGGAAGGATCCCCATAGGCCGCGGCAGGAGAGATCCCCGCGTAGCGCAGCACCGTATCGCGGTGGGGCGGAGGAGGGGTCAGAGTCAACGTGTGGATCATGACGGCCCTCATCCCAAGATGGCCGAGAGATTGTTCAGGATCTGTTCGGCCACGTCGGGCTTGTTCATGGAGTAGACGTGTACGTTGGTAATGCCGTTGGCAAAGAGGTCAATGATCTGGTCGGTGGCGTAAACGATGCCGGCCTGCTTCATGGCCTCGGGGGAGTAGCCGAATTTATCCACCAGGCTCTTAAAGCGCTGGGGCATAAAGGAGCCCGAGAGGTGAATGGCGCGCTCTACCTGCTTGGCGTTGGTAATGGGCATGATGCCGGGGATCACGGGCAGGGTAATGCCGGCCTCCCGGATCTTATACAGGAAATTATAAAGGAGATGGTTGTCAAAAAACATCTGGGTGGTCAAAAAGGAGCAGCCTGCCTCGGCCTTTTCCTTCAGGTGGAGAATGTCCTCCCGTTGGTTGGGGCTCTCGGGATGGATCTCGGGGTAGCAGGCACCGCCAATGCAGACGTCGGGGGCCAGCTCACGAATGTCACGGATCAGGTCGGTGGCGTGGCGGTATTCCCAGGTACTGCGGTCGGTGGCGGCCAGCTCGGGGGTCAGATCTCCCCGCAGGGCCATGATGTTTTCAATTCCCGCCTCGCGGATCTGCCTTATCCTTTCCCGCACCGTCTCGCGGGTAGAGGAAACGCAGGTCAGGTGGGCCAGGGTGGGAACGCCGTAGCGCTCCTTAATGTCCTTGGCAATGTCCAGGGTATAGCGGCTGGTTCCGCCGCCGGCACCGTAGGTCACGCTCATAAAGGAGGGGCGCAGGGCGGCGATCTCCTCCACGGCGTGCTTCACGCTCTCAAAGGCCGAGTCGGTCTTGGGAGGGAACACCTCGAAGGAGAGGGATAGGGTTTGACGTTGAAAGAGTTGCGTAAGCTTCATTTGGGGCTCCTTTATCAAACGCCGCTGCCGTGTCAATGGGAGTACGGTTCCATTTTAGCACGGCGCGGTGGAAATTACAATAAAAAAATGGGAGGAAAGCCGAAAACATAAACGGGAATTCAATTTTTTGATTGCTTTTTTACATTTTCGGTGTGGGAGCGGTTTTGTCGGCGGAACTCCGAGGGGGTCATGCCCGTCTTTTCCCGGAACTTGCGGCTGAAGTTGCTTTCGTCTCCAAATCCGCAGATCTCCACGATCTCCTTGATGGACTTTTGGGTACTGCTCAACAATCCCTTTGCGGTGGTCAGGCGGCAGGCCTGGCGGTACTCCATGAGGGCGTAGCCGGTAATTCTTTTAAAGAGGTGGGCCAGGTGGGAGGTGCTGACGTGGTATTCCTCGGCCAGCTTGGTCAGCGGGGTGTTTTCACGGCAATCCTGTTCTATGCGCTGCTGAATGGCCTGGATCAAGCGGGTGCTGCGGTTGGCCTCGGTTAAAAAGAGATGGGGCGCGTGGCGAAGAAGCAGGATCAAAAAGCGTCGGAACAGCAGAGCGAGCATTTCCTCCCGCATGGGAGCCTCGGATGCATACTCCCGCGCCATTTCGGCAAACAGATCTTCAAAGATTGGAGCCCGGTCTCCCAGGGCGATCACGTGGCGAAAGCCCGCGCCGCGGTTGACCAGCACCGAAAAGAGCAGGGCGTTTTCTTGGTTGGAGGGCGTGGAGGCCTCGGGGGCCACGCGCAGCGTGTAGCGGCGGTATTCGGGCGTGGCACCGTGGATCGAATGCTCCTCCAAACGGCTCAGGAGCAACAGAGACCCCGGCTCCATGTGGTAGTGCTGGGTCCCCACGGTCACGTCTGTCTCGCCCCCAACCACAAATAGGAGCTGGTGACCCTCGTGGTAATGACTGTGCAACCGCAGAGGGGTATCTGCGTAACCAACCGATAAAACGCGCATGATGCAACCTCCGTTTTGAGGATTTCTGCATTTAATATAACACATTTTTTGAAAAAAAGCAATATTTACATAGAAATTAGCAATCTTGCTATATTATTTTTTTGATTTTTGATGTATAATGGGGGCAGGAGGGATGAACTATGAACCGTAGAGTATATACAAAGATCGAAGATTTTGAACAACAGAACGCCACGCTGGAGTGTCCCCTGCCCTATACGGCAGACACCTCTGCCCTGGCCGCGCCCCTGTCCCTGGGGAAAAAGACCGCCCCCAACCGCCTGGTCTGCCAGGCCATGGAGGGCTGTGACGGACGGGGAGACGGGGCTCCCGACGAGCTGACCCGCCGCCGCTACCGCCGCTTTGCCGCGGGAGGGGCGGGCGTGATCTGGTTTGAGGCCACCGCCTGCTGTGAGGAGGGACGGGCCAATCCCCGTCAGCTCTGGCTCACCGAGAAGAATTTGGACGTTTTTCGGGAGACGGTGGAGGAGATCCGGGAGATCGGCCTGCGGGAGAACGGCTACGCGCCCCTGATCCTGATGCAGGACACCCATTCGGGGCGATACAGTAAGCCCCAAGGTACCCCCGCTCCCGTCATTGCCTACAACAATCCCCTGTTTGAAAAGGACAACCCCATCGACGCCTCCCGCATCATCACCGACGAGGGCATTGATCGGGTCAAGGAGGATCTGATCGCCACGGCGCGCCTGGCCGAGAAAGCGGGCTTTGACGGCGTGGATATCAAGTGCTGTCATCGCTACCTCAATTCCGAGCTTCTCTCGGCCTACGAGCGAAAGGGTCGCTACGGCGGAAGCTTTGAGAACCGCACCCGTCTGCTCCGGGAGAGCGTGGAGGGGGCGATCCAGTCCTGCGGAAGCGACTTTTTGGTCAGCTCCCGTCTCAACGTGTACGACGGCTTCCCCTATCCCTACGGCTTTGGGGTTCGGAATGACGGCAGTCTGGCGTTTGACCCCACCGAGCCGATCCGCCTGCTGCGGGAGCTTTCGGCTCTGGGCGTGGAGCTTTTGAATATCACCATGGGGAATCCGTACGTCAATCCCCACGTCAATCGCCCCTTTGCCCAAGGGGGATATACCGCCGAGGAGCATCCCCTGGAGGGCGTTGCGCGGATGCTGCACGGCACCGCCACCCTCAAGGCGGCGGTGCCCGAGATCCGGCTGATCTGCTCGGGACTTTCCTATCTTGGCGTTGCCGCCCCCGGCGTAGCCGCGGGCTTTGTGGAAAAGGACGGCTTTGATCTGGCCGGCTTTGGCCGCACCATCTTTGCCCATCCCAACTTTGCCAAGGAGATCCTTGGCGCCGGAGAGTTGAAGAAGGAGCGTCTTTGCCTCTGCTGCTCCAAGTGCACCGAGCTGATGCGAAACGGCTCCACCCCCGGCTGTGTCCTGCGGGACGAGCTTTACACCGATCTGTATAAAAGTGTTTTGAAGAACTGAATCTCTTTGCTTGAAAAAGGAGAAGGAACCATGAAAAATATCATCATCACCGGCTGTGCCGGAGGCATCGGCGCGGCAACCGCCAAGTTGTTTCTGGATGCGGGCTACGGGGTGACGGGCTTGATCCGTTCCACGCCCGCCGACTTTGAAAAGGATTACGGCGACCGCTTTGTCTGCGTGCGCGGCGACGTGGGAAACCGTGAGGATCGCATCGCTCTCGTGGCGGCGGCCAAGGAGAGGTTCGGAAGAATCGACGGCCTGGTCAACGTGGCGGGCATCGCTCCAAAGGTGCGTGCCGATCTTTTGGAAATGAGCGAGGAAAGCTACGATCAGGTCATGAATATCAACGCCAAGGGAACCTTGTTCCTCACCCAGCTGGTGGCGCGGGAGATGATCGGAAACACCCCCGAGGATGGGATCCGAGGCTACATCTGCAACATTTCCTCCCTGTCCGCCTATGCGAGCTCGGTGAGTCGCGGTGAGTATTGTATTTCCAAGGCGGGGGTTTCTATGATGACAAAGCTCTTTGCCGACCGTCTTGCCGAGTACGGCATCCCCGTCAACGAGGTGCGCCCCGGCATCATTGCCACGGGCATGACCGAGAAGGTCAAGGAAAAATACGACGCCCTCATCGAGGGCGGTCTGCTCCCCATCAAGCGTTGGGGCAGACCCGAGGACATTGCCAAGGCCGTGTTTGCTCTCTGCACGGGGGCACTCCCCTACGTGACGGGACATTCCCTGGACGTGGACGGCGGCTTCCATCTGCAACGACTCTGATGGGACGTGAAAAGGATGAAAGCAATGGATTATAAAACCTACGATGCCGTGGTGATCGGCACGGGGGCGGCGGGCTACAACGCCGCCTGCCGCATCAAGGAAAGCGGCAAAAAAAGCGTTTGCATCGTTACCGAGGGCGTGGGTATGGGAACCTCCCGCAACACGGGAAGCGACAAGCAGACCTACTATAAATTGGGACTGGGGGGCAGTGCTCCCGACAGCGTTGCCTTCATGGCCGAGAACCTCTTTGCGGGGGGCTGTGTGGACGGTGACAACGCGCTCTGCGAGGCCGCCCTCTCGGCACGCTGCTTCTTTCACCTTTGCGAGATCGGTGTCCCCTTTCCCCATAACCGCTACGGGGAATACGTGGGATATAAGACCGACCACGACCCTTATGCCCGCGCCACCTCGGCAGGCCCCCTGACCTCCAAATTCATGACCGAGGCTCTGGAGCAAAAAGCCAAATCCTTGGGCGTGGAGATCCAGGATCGGCTGCTGGCCGTGGAGATCCTGACGGGGGAGGACGGCGTGTGCGGCCTGCTCTGCCTGGATCTGCAAAAGGGAGGCTTCGTGGCCTTCCGCACGCCCCACGTGGTCATGGCCACGGGCGGCCCTGCGGGGATCTATGCCCGGAGCGTTTACCCGGAGTGTCATATGGGCTCCAGCTCCCTGGCTCTGCGTGCGGGGGCATCCTTGCAGAACATGACCGAGTGGCAGTACGGCCTGGCCTCGGTGGCCCCTCGCTGGAACGTGTCGGGGACCTATATGCAGGTGTTGCCGAGAGTGTTTTCGGTGGATGAGAACGGAAGTGAGTACGAGTTTTTGGCCGAGCATTACGCCAATTCCTATGAGGCACTCTCCATGCTCTTTCTCAAGGGATACCAATGGCCCTTTGACGTCAAGAAAGCCCTGGAGGGCTCCTCGGTCATCGACCTTTTGGTCTACCGCGAGACCGTCATGCGCCACCGCCGCGTCTATCTGGATTTTACCAAGAATCCCTTTGGGCTCGGCGCGATCGATTTTTCCTCTTTGAGCGAGGAGGCGCACACCTATCTCCAAAACGCGGGGGCTTGCTTTGGCACGCCCATAGAGCGGTTGTTAAAGATGAATGCCCCCGCCGTGGAGCTTTACCGCGGCTACGGCGTGGATATTACCAAGGAGCCGCTGGAGATCGCTCTCTGCGCCCAGCACAACAACGGCGGCGTTGCCGTGGACGCTTGGTGGCAGAGCGAGGTCAAGGGCCTCTTTGCCGCTGGCGAGTGCGCGGGGACTCACGGCGTCACCCGTCCCGGGGGAAGTGCTCTGAACGCGGGGCAGGTGGGATCCTTGCGGGCGGCCCAGTTCATTGGAGCCTCGAAGCGATCCGTTATGGAGGAACGGTCCTTTGAAGCCATTCTTGGGGATGCGATCGAAAAAAATACCGCTGTTTGCCAAGGCGCTTTGAACCGTCCTTCCAACGTTGCGGGCGAGGTGAGAGCGGCGCAGGAGCGCATGAGTGCCTGCGGAGCCGCCATTCGTGACGTTTCCGCCATGGAACGGGCTCTGGAACCGATTTTGGACGATCTGCGCTGCTTCGGGGATCGCTTCGGCGTTGGCGCGGAAAACGAGTTCGAGCAGCTCTACCGCTTACGGGATATTCTCACGGTACAGGCCGCGGTCCTCTTGGCAATGATCGACTATACCAAGCAGGTAGGCCTTTCCCGCGGATCGGCTCTTTATCGGGACGAAAAGGGCCGGGTTGCCAAAGGATTGGAGGAGCTCTTCCGCTTTACCGCCGATACCGAGGGGAAAACGGTTGAGAGGATCCAGCACGTCTTTTTGGAGGCCGAGGGCTTTGGCATCCGCTGGAGAGCCCGCCGTCCCCTGCCGCAAAACGAGGATTTTTTTGAGAACGTTTGGCGAAGCTACCGCCAAAATCAAAATATTGACTGAACAGATTGAGAGGATACAGATATGTTTCAAACCGGACTCGTTTCGATCTCCTTCCGCTCTTTGACGGTGGATGCGATCATGGATCTGTGTGCCCAATGCGGCTTGAAATTTGTGGAATGGGGAAGTGACGTTCACGCCCCCTGCAACGACAAAGAGCGTCTTACCTACCTTGCCGCCGAGCAAAAGAGAAGGGGGCTGACCTGCTCCTCCTACGGCACCTATTTCCGCGTGGGCATCACCCCCGTGGAGGAGATTTACGGCTATATTGCCGCCGCCGGGATTCTGGGCACCAACATCATCCGCCTTTGGTGCGGCAAGGGCAACTACGAGGACTTTACCGAGGAGGCCAAAGCGATCCTTTTGCGTGATGCCAAGGCCCTTGCTAAAATCGCGGAGGAAGAGGGCGTGTATTTCTGTATGGAATGCCATCCAAACACCTTTACAAATTGCCTTGCGGGCGCGATGGAATTGATAGAGACGGTGAATTCCAAGCATTTTGGAATGTACTGGCAGCCCAATCAGTATATCTCCTTTGAGGAGAACATGGAATACGCCAAGACGATTGCTCCATACGTAACGCAAATCCACGTTTTCAACTGGAAGGAAAAGGATCGCTATCCTCTGGCGGATGCCGTGGACACTTGGAGAAGCTATCTCTCCTGCTTTGAGGGCGACCACGCTCTGCTTTTGGAGTTTATGCCCAACCATTTGCCCGAGGAGCTGGCCGCCGAGGCCGAAGCCCTCCGACTCATTCTTTCGGGAATGTGAAAGGATATGATTATGAGATCTATACTCATCAGCGATAAAAAGCAAAAAATTACCGACGTATACAGTGCCGCGTTGATAGCGGACCTGCGCCGCCGCGCGGCCCTGGACGAAGGCGTCTATTCCCGTGAGGAAATTTTGGCAACACCCGAACGCTTTGCCGACGTGGAGTATCTGTTTTCCACCTGGGGGATGCCCGCCTTTACGGAGGAGGAGATCGAGCTTTGTTTCCCAAATCTCAAATGCGTCTTTTACGCCGCGGGATCGGTGCAAAAGTTCGCCCGCCCCTTCCTGGAAAAGGGCATTAAGGTCTTCAGCGCGTGGGCGGCCAACGCCGTTCCCGTGGCCGAGTACACCCTGGCGCAGATCCTGCTTGCCAACAAGGGGTATTACTTCACCTCTCGCGTTATGAGTCAGGGGGAGCACCGTCAAGCGAAACAATTGGCAGCTTGCTATCCCGGCAACTACGGGGAGCGTGTAGGGCTTCTGGGCGTGGGCATGATCGGCTCTCTGGTGGCCGAAATGCTGAAGGATTACCGCCTGGAGGTTCTGGCCTTTGATCCCTTCCTCTCCGACGAAAAAGCGAAGAGACTGAACGTGAAAAAAGCATCCCTTGACGAGATCTTTTCCACCTGCCGCGTGGTCTCCAACCATCTGGCCAACAACGAGCAAACGGTTGGAATGCTGAACGGTGGGCTGTTTGCAAGCATGATGCCCTACGCCACCTTCATCAACACGGGCAGAGGGGCGCAGGTGGTGGAAGAGGACCTGGCACGGGTGCTGGGCGAGCGGGAGGATCTGACGGCGATCCTGGACGTGACCTATCCCGAGCCGCCCGTAGAGGGGCATCCCTTTTACAGCCTGCCCAACTGCATCCTCACCCCTCACATCGCGGGGAGCATGGGCAACGAGACCCATCGCATGGCAGAGTATATGGCAGAGGAATGGGAACGCTACACCAAGGGCGAGCAGACCCGCTACGAGGTGACCCTTTCCATGCTTGCCACCATGGCGTAGAATATTGAAAGGATTTTGACGTTATGAAAAAACGATACCTTGATCTGATGGAGAAGGCCCTTTCGGCGTACCCGTACGAGCATATTCAGCGTTATTTTGACGACGTGAAGGAGCACGGACTCACCGAGCACGGCTTTCCAAGACTGACCGCCAACATTGGTATTCTGATCTCTCACGGCAGACGCCGCGACCTGCTTCCCATCTTTTTGGAAATGATGAAGTTTTGCTGTAAGACCATTCCAAACGTCAAGGCGGCAAACGATTTCTCGGTGCGTGAGATGATCTGCTGTATTTGGGAGGTGGAGAGAAGCGGCGTGGCGGATGCCGAGTCGCTGGCGCGCTGGAGAGGCTATCTGCGTGCCATTGATCCCTTGACCTGTTACACCCGCGTTGCCACGTCCATGGATTACAATTACCGTAATTGGGTGCTCTTTACGGCGGTGAGTGAGTTTTTCCGCAGTTTGGACGGGCTCTGCAGGGACGATGCGTTTTTGGAGTTCCAGCTCCGCCATCAGCTGCAATTCTTTGACGAGAACGGCATGTATCTGGATAACAAAAAAACCAACGACCGTCATCATCCCATCGTTTACGATCTCGTGCCCCGAGGCTTGCTTTCGATCCTTTTGGAAAAGGGGTATCGGGGAGAGCATTACCAGACCATTGATGCTATTTTGAAAAAATCTGCGCTCCTGACGCTGGATATGCAATCTCCCACGGGAGAGATCGCCTACGGCGGCAGAAGCAACCAGTTCGTACACAACGAGGCATGGCTGGTGGGGATCTGTGAATATGAGGCAAAGCGGTATATGAGAGAAGGCAATCTCCTTCTTGCCTCGCGCTTTGCGGCGGCACGTGAGCGCGCCATTGCTGTGATGGAGGAATGGCTCAATAAGGATCCCATCCGCCACATCAAAAACCGCTATCCCACCGACACGGGCTACGGTTGCGAGGACTACGCTTATTTTGACAAGTACATGATCACCGTGGCGTCGCTTCTTTACGTTGCCTACCAGATCTGTGACGATTCCCTCACGGCAGAGGCTTTGCCCGATACGGAGCCGACCGTGTGCATGACCTCGTCGCGCTTCCACAAGCTGTTCCTGAAATGCGGCGGCTACGGACTGGAATTTGATACCGACGCCGATCCCCATTACGACGCCAAGGGTTTGGGACGCGTGCATCGCGCGGGAGCTCCGTCTCCCATCTGTATGTCGGTTCCCGCAACCAAAACACCCAGCTACAGGGTGGATCGGGAGGAGCGGTACGATCTTTCCCTCTGTCCCGCCATCAAGGGGAACGGGGAATGGATCTTTGCCACCGAGGAGGGCGTTGGGCATGCGGTCACGGCAACGTCCCGCACCAACGTCGATACCAAGGCGACCTTGCGGTACGATTTCTTTGGCGAAAAAGCGGTAACGGCGGATTACAGGGTAAATTCGGATGGCGTTGAGATCCGGGTGTGGGGCGAGGGCGAGATCGCCCATGCCCTCCCCGCCTTTGCCTTTGACGGAGAATCGAAGCCCGAGATCACCGCCACGGAGCATACTCTCACGGTGGCGTATCAGGGCTGGATCTGCCGCTACACCACGGATGGAAGCATCCGCGATACCGGCAAGATCGCCTGCAACCGCAACGGACATTACCGCGCCTTCCTGACCCACGGGCAGGGGCAGCTGACCGTGAACATCGAGATCCTTCCCATAGAGCAGAGTGCCGAAGGTTAATACAACCAAGGCCGAACAACAGAAAAGACGTCCTCCCCGTTTGCTTGTGGGGAGAACGTCTTTTTCTGTTTGGAACGGTTATTTTTGCACGTTGTAGTAGGATTCCAGGATCCGTGCGGCGGTCAGGGAGGCGTATTCGCCGGAGTAGCCCTGCTCCAGTACCACCGAGATCACGATCTCGGGGGCATCGTAGGGGGCGGCGCATACAAAGAGGGCGTTGTCACACGCGCCCGAGGTCTGGGCGGTTCCGGTCTTGCCGCCAACGGCTACGGGCAGACTCGACATAAAACGGTTGGCGTTGGTGTGGGTCAGGATCATTTCCCGCATTCCCTCCAGAATCACCTCGCGGTACTCCGTGGGAAGGACGAAGGAATCCAGCACGTTGGCACTTGCGTCGTAGCTTGTGGTGGGCGTATCGGCGCCAAAGGCGTAGACGCTCTTGAGAAGATGGGCGCTGTATCGGGTGCCGCCGTTGGAGAGGGTGCCCAGGTAGCAGGCCAGCTGCAGAGGGGAGGCCTGGTTGTCGGACTGTCCAATGGCTGCCGAAAGGGTCAGACCCGGGGTCCAGAGGTCGCCGTGGATCTCCTGGCGGTATTCGGGACCTGCCAGGATCCCTGCAGTGCCCCCCAGCTCAAAGCCGGTGGATTGTCCAAAGCCAAAGCGCTTGAGGTAGGAATTCATGGTATCGATCTCC
The DNA here is from genome assembly GCA_017451915.1 of Clostridia bacterium. Classification (GTDB taxonomy): domain Bacteria; phylum Bacillota; class Clostridia; order Oscillospirales; family CAG-272; genus UMGS1865. The sequence continues at coordinate 14,961 of JAFTNJ010000008.1, read as the reverse complement.
ATGCGGTAGCCCAGCTCGTAAAAGAAGCAGTTGCAGGAGTCGGCAATGGCGGTCTTGACCGTCAAAAGTCCCGCGTGGGAGGCGTAGGTGGCACACTTGGGCTGGTAGCTTTCGTACCGCTTGTAGACCCCGGTGCATTCCAGATAGGAGTTGGCTTGGATCACCCCCGAGAGCAGACCCGCCGCCGCCACGCCGGGCTTAAAGGTGGAGCCGGGGGCGTAGCTTCCGTTCAGGGCGCGGTTGAGCAGAGGCTGGGCAGGATTGGAGGCCAGGGTATCGTAGAGGGTGCGGTAGGTGGTCAGATCGTAGGTGGGATAGGAGGCGATGGCAAGGACCTCAAAGGTGTTGGGATCCAGAGCCACGGCGGCTCCGGCTTGGCAGTTGCTTCCACGGGATTCCAACCCGTTGGAGCGATCCACCACGTAGTCCACGTTCTCCTTCAGCCCGTCCTCCGCGGCGATCTGCAGGTGGATGTCAATGGTCAGGTAGACGTCGCTTCCCGCCACGGGGGCTTTCTTGACGGTGGTACGGATCACGTTGCCCGCGGCGTCCTCCTCAATGAGCAGCACGCCGTCGCTTCCCCGCAGGTATTCCTCAAAGGCGGCCTCACAGCCGGTCTTGCCAACAATGGCGTTCATCTGGTAGCCCTGCTCGTTGTAGTAGTCCCATTCCTCAGAGTAGATGGGGCCCACGGTGCCCAGCACGTGGGAGGCGTAGCCGGGGTAACAGTAAATGCGCTCAGCCTGCACCTTCAGCTCCACCCCAACGGGGGAGGGCTCCTTAACGCGGGTCATCAGCTCCATGCTCACGTCGGTGGCAAACACGTAGTCGTTGCTGGGACTGAATTGCACGGCGTCCATGTCGTAGCGCAGACGCAGAAGAAGATCCACCTGGTCATCGGAAAAGAGGCGCGCGCCGTTCTCGTCGGTGGCCAGGAGCTGGTAGGTGGTCACGTAATAGTCGCGGATCTCGGCGGCGGTGGCGTCCTTTTCCAGGCCGATCTCCTTGAGCACTCGCTGGAGGCGGTAGTAGGGGATCGAGTCGCCGCCGCTCACCTCCTCGGTAAAGCTGTAATAGGGGTACTGTCCCGCAAAGGGGAAGTACTGCTCGGAGTGCTTGTCCTCCTTGGCGCACTCCTCCAACAGGAAGAGGGCGGTCTTGTTTGCCTCGTTCAGGGGCGACGCGGAGAACGTGGCGTAGGAGAGAATCAGATCGTAGGTATAGCGGTTCTTGACCAGAGGATTGCCGTTGCGGTCATAGATCTCCCCGCGCACGGCGCAAACCGTGACCAGGCGGGTGGTGGTACCGCTTTCATAGCTGTTTTGCCGCTGGGCGATCTGGATGTAAAAGAGCCGTCCGAGATAGACCACGCAGATCAGGCAGAACACCGCGACCACCGAAAGGTAGCGCAGGGTATGCTCTTTGCGGGGGGGATGCATGAGGCTTTCCTCCTTTCTTGTTTTGGTTGGATGGGAATCAGCCCAGGAAAAGATACAGGATCACCAGGGCGAGGATCCAGACCCCGGGATTGAGCAAAAGGACCTTTGCCCACTGTGCGGGGGAGAGGGGTGCCCGGGATTTTTGCAGGCGCAGATACCGTCGCAACAGGACGATGGCCACGGGGGTGGCAATGATGGCAATGGCGGCAAACGCCAGATAGCTCATCATCATGCTAAAGCCGCCAAAGCCGTCGAGAATGGCGGTCATGGGAGCCGTTTCGAAAAGGACGAGGTCAAATTTTTTGAGCATTTCCACCGAGTAAACGCCGCCCATGAGATTGATGCACATATGGAGGGCAAGGGTGGTCTTGATGCTTCCCGTGTAGAGGTAAATATAGCCAAAGAGAAGTCCGATGGCCGCGGCGTAGAAGAATTGATGAAAGTTTCCGTGGATCAGGCCAAAGAGCAGACCCGAGAGCAGGATGGCAGGCAGATCTCCAAAGGGACGCAGGCGGTCAATGACCAGCTTGCGGTAAAAGATCTCCTCCATCACGGGGGCCAGGATCCCGGCAAAGAGCAGGTTGATCCAAAGAGGGGAGGCAAGGGTGAGGCTTTCCAGATCGTTGGAGGGCATCTCTCCCGTGATCGAGCCGATGATGCTGTTGACGATCTGCCCCAGGATGTTACCGGCAAAGGTCAGGGAGATGCAGATGGCCCAAAGCCCCAAAAAGGCGGGGAAGGAGAGCTTCCCGCGGGGGGAGGCAGGCTCCTCGGGGGGAGCCAGACGAAAAAGCAGCAGGGAGAGGGGCATGGCTACGCCGTACATGGGCACCATGGAGAGGATCCAGGGGAACCAGTCGATCTCCAAGAGTGCGGGGAAGTAGCGACGGATCACCGCCACCGCGCCCACCTGCACCAAAAGGGAGCAGAGAAAGACGAAGGCAATGGCAAAGGCCGGTACCGCCAGGCGGCGGCGCGCGGCGCGCAGATCGGCCTGCGGGGGAGCAAAGCCGAAATCGTTCAAGGGGTCGTTCATAGGGGTCTCCTTTCGGGGGAGTAGGTTTGAGAGAGGGCCGTCGCAGAGTCCTTCGGCGACAGCCCCTTGATGTAGTCCTTTATTTGACCTTGTAGCGGATGAATTCGGAAAAGTCGCCGCCGGTGCTGCGGAGCATTCGTCCCAGCCCTTGGCAAACGCAGTCTACCGGCTTTTTGGCCACGATCACGCGAATGCCCGTGCGGTCGTGAATGGCACGGTCGATGCCGGGGAGCAGAGAGCCTCCCCCTACCATAACGATGCCAAGATCAAAGATGTCGGCCGAGAGCTCGGGAGGGGTCTCCTCCAGGGTCTGCTTTACCATGGCAATGATCTCGGAGATCGGTTCCCGCATGGCCTCCCGCACCTCGGCGGTGGTGATCTCGGCGGTTACGGCCAGGCCGGTTTGCAGATCGCGTCCGCACACCTCCATGCTTCCACGGTCAATCCCGTCCACGGCGGTGCCAATGCGGATCTTCAGCCGCTCGGCGGTGATCTCGCCGATCAGAATGTTGCGGGTCTGCTTCAGATGATTGATGATGGCCTGATCCAGCTCGTCCCCGGCAATGCGCAGGGAGTTGGATTGCACCACGCCGCCCAGGCTGATGACCGCGGTCTCGGAGACACCGCCGCCTAGGTCAATGAGCATGGCACCCCGCGCCTTGGAGACCTTGATGCCGGCGCCAACGGCGGCGGCAATGGGCTCGTCGATGAGTCCCACGTTCTTGGCTCCCGCCTCCATGGTGGCGTCCTCTACCGCGCGGCGCTCTACCTCGGTCACTCCGTAGGGGATGCAGACCAGGGCGGAGGGACGGTTGAAAAAGGAGGTCATATCCAGGCGGGTAAAAAAATCCCGCAGCATCAGGGAGGTCACCTCCAGGTCGGTGATCACTCCGTCCTTCAGGGGGCGCAGGGCCAGCAAATTTCCGGGGGTCTTTCCCAGCATCTGCTTGGCGGCCCGTCCCGAGGCGATCACCTCGTGGGTAAAGCGGTCAATGCTGACCACGGAGGGGGCGCGCAGAGCGATGCCCTTGTCCTTATAGATCAGGGTATTGGACGTTCCAAGATCAATGCCGATCTGCTTTGCCATGGCGCAACCTCCTTTGCTTGGTTTTGGAATTCGATCACGGGCGACCGTTCTTCTTCATTATATCACAAAGAACCGGCTTTGGCTACCCCTTACAGCAAATTTTCGTGGAAAATTTTGCGATAGAGAGCGCAGGTTTCGTGGACGGGAAGCCCCACCACGTTAAAATAGTCCCCGCGGATCCCCCGGATGTAGGCCGAGGCCAGACCCTGGATGGCGTAGGCACCGGCCTTGTCATAGGGCTGTGCCTTTTCAATATAGGCGTTGACGGTGTCCTCCTCCAGGGGATCAAACACCACCTCGGTGACCTCGTGGGAGACCCCTTCCCGGTCAAGACTCATCAGGCAGACGCCGCTGACCACCTGATGGGCGCGCCCCGAGAGCAGACCCAGCATCCGCTTGGCGTCGGCGGCGTCCCGGGGCTTGCCCAGGATCTGTCCGTCCACCGCCACCACCGTATCCGAGGCTAAGATCACCGTATCGGAAAGATCCCGTCCCTCGGACAGCAAGCGTTCCCGCACGGCCGCGGCCTTGCGGTGGGAGAGCAGCTCCACCAGGGCGCAGGGATCGGTCAGGGGACTGGATTCGTCGGCGTTGGCCACCACGATCTCAAAGGAAAGCCCCAGGTTTTCCAGGATCTCCTTGCGGCGGGGGGATTGAGAGGCTAAAATCAGTTTCATGGGATGCGTCCTTTCAAGCAACGTTTTTTCTCCCACATTATAGCATTTTTTCAATAGAAAGTCAAGGCGGCGATGGGGATTTTCGAAAACGCCTTGACAAGAATCGACTTTTGGAGTATAATATTTTTGTTATTGAATCAAATCACATTCAGGAGGACTGTTCATGGAACAATCGAAACTCGAGCTGCTCCGCGACGCGGCGCGAAAGATCCGTATCGGTATCATTGAGGGCACCCACGCCGCAAAGTCGGGCCATCCCGGCGGATCGCTTTCGATCACCGATATTCTGACGTATCTCTATTTTGCGGAAATGAAGGTAGACCCCGCCAATCCCCGGGATCCCAACCGCGACCGCTTTGTTCTCTCCAAGGGACACTGCGCTCCCGCCCTTTACGCAACCCTGGCCAACCGCGGCTTCTTCCCCGTGGAGGAGCTGACCACTCTGCGTAAGATCGGCAGTCGCCTGCAGGGACATCCCGATATGACCCTGACGCCCGGCGTGGATATGTCGGCAGGCTCCCTGGGTCTGGGCATCAGCTCTGCCGCAGGCATGGCACTGGCGGCCAAGATCGACGGCAAGGATTACCGCGTATACACCGTCGTTGGCGACGGTGAGAGCGAGGAGGGACAGGTTTGGGAGGCCTGCATGTTTGCCGCCCACTATCAGCTGGACAACCTCTGTGTGATCATTGACTGGAACGGTCTGCAGATCGACGGTCCCGTGGCAGAGGTCATGGATCCCACCCCCCACGATAAAAAGCTGGAGGCCTTCGGCTTCCACGTGATCTCCATCGACGGTCACGATTTTGACGCCATCGAAAAGGCGTTTGCCGAGGCCAAAACCGTCAAGGGCAAGCCCACGGCCATCATCGCCAAGACCGTAAAGGGCAAGGGCGTCTCCTTTATGGAGAACCAGGTCAGCTGGCACGGCTCGGCCCCCAATGACGAGCAATACGCAGCGGCACTTGCCGAGCTGAATGCATAAGGAGGATCCCGCAATGGCAGAGAAAATTGCAACCCGTGAAAGCTACGGCGCGGCTCTGGTAGAGCTGGCCGAAAAATACGATTTCGTAGTTATGGACGCCGACCTTGCCGAGGCGACCAAGACGGTAAAGTTCAAAAAGGCATACCCCGAGAGATTCTTTGATTGCGGCATTGCCGAGGGCAACATGATGAGCGTTGCCGCCGGTATCGCAACCACGGGCAAGACCGTGTTTGCCTCCAGCTTTGCTATGTTTGCCGCAGGACGCGCCTTTGAGCAGGTGCGCAACTCCATCGGTTACCCCCACCTCAACGTCAAGATCGGTGCCACCCACGCCGGCATTACCGTGGGTGAGGACGGCGCGACCCACCAGTGCAACGAGGACATCGCTCTGATGCGCACCATTCCCGGCATGACCATCGTCAATCCCGCCGACGCCGTAGAGGCCAAGGCTGCCGTGGAGGCCGCCCTCAATACCAACGGACCCTTCTATCTCCGCTTTGGACGCTTTGCCGTTCCGGTGATCAACGATACTCCCGACTACAAGTTTGAGCTGGGTAAGGGCAGATGCCTTGTGGACGGCTCCGACGTGACCATCGTTGCCACCGGCCTGATGGTTTCCATGGCTTTGGAGGCCGCCGAGACCCTGGCGCAGGAGGGCATCCGTGCCCGTGTGATCAACATTCACACCATTAAGCCCATCGACGCCGAGATCATCACCAAGGCAGCCAAGGAGACCGGTGCTATTGTGACCGCAGAAGAGCACAATATCATCGGCGGTCTGGGCTCTGCCGTGGCCGAGGTGGTTGGCGAGAACGCCCCCGTACCGGTGGTTCGCGTGGGTATGAAGGACACCTACGGACACTCGGGAACCGTACCCGCACTCCTGGAGCAGTACGGTCTGACCCCTGCCGCCATCGTTGACGCGGCAAAGAAGTCGATTGCCCTGAAGAAATAATGTATGAAAAGCGGCGACCCGTACGGCGGGTCGCCGCGATTTTTACGCCCGGAAGGGGCTGGTTTTGGCAATACTAACAAAATAACCGAGCAGATTTTTGCGAAAATCGTAATTTCTCCTTCTTTTCTTGGGGGGAAGTTTTGTGATATAATATATAAGTTAAGGTGTAAATCATTCGAGAAAAAATAAGGATAGGGAGAACAAAACGGTGATCAGAGAGAATTTGAGAAACATCGCTATCATTGCCCACGTTGACCACGGCAAGACCACCCTGGTGGACGGTCTGCTCAAGCAGGGCGGCATTTACCGTGACAATCAGGAAACCGTGACCCGGGTTATGGACTCGGGCGACCTGGAGAAGGAACGTGGCATTACCATTCTGGCAAAGAATACCGCCGTCCACTATAAGGACGTAAAGATCAACATCATTGATACCCCCGGCCACGCCGACTTTGGCGGTGAGGTAGAGCGTATCCTCAAAATGGTTAACGGTGTCATTCTTCTGGTAGACGCCGCCGAGGGCACCATGCCCCAGACCCGTTTCGTTCTGCAAAAGGCGTTGGCCCTCAACCATCGGGTCATCGTTTGCATCAATAAGATTGATAAGCCCGACGCCCGCCTGGGTGAGGTGGAGGACGAGATCCTGGAGCTTCTCATCGACCTGGGTGCCAACGACGATCAGCTGGATAGCCCCATGCTCTACTGCTCGGGCCGCTCGGGAACCGCCACCGAGGATCCCTCCGTGCCCGGTGCCGATCTGACCCCTCTGTTTGAAAAGATCCTGAACTATATGCCTGCCCCCGGCGGTGACGAGACGGGAGATCTGCAGCTGCTGGTTTCCTCCATCGACTACAACGATTACGTTGGCCGCATCGGTATTGGACGCGTGGAGCGTGGAAGCATCCGCGTGGGTCAGGAGGTTGCCGTTTGCAACTATCATAACTCCGAGGAAGTAAAAAAGACCAAGGTGGTCTCCCTCTATCAGATCGACGGCTTGGTGCGTACCCCCGTGGAATCGGCCACCGTGGGTGACATCGTTTGCTTCTCGGGTGCCGGGGATATTACCATTGGCGATACCCTGACCACCACCGCAAATCCCGAGCCTCTGGAGTTCGTTAAGGTTTCCGAGCCCACCATGGAAATGACCTTTATGGTCAACAACAGTCCTCTGGCAGGTAAGGAGGGCAAGTTCGTTACCTCCCGTCAGCTCCGCGACCGACTCTACCGCGAGCTGCTCAAGGACGTTTCCCTCCGCGTCAACGACGGTGACACCACCGACGAGTTCCGCGTGGCGGGACGCGGTGAGATGCACCTGTCCATTCTGCTGGAGACCATGCGTCGCGAGGGCTTTGAGCTGGCCTGCTCCAACCCCCGCGTGCTCTACAAGGAGATCGACGGCGTCAAGCATGAGCCCATGGAGCGGGTTACCCTGGACGTTCCCATGGATTTCGTTGGCGTGGTGGTGGAAAAGCTGGGACAAAGAAAGGGCGAGCTCCTTTCCATGAACCCCGTGGGTACCCGCACCCGTATTGAGTATTCCATTCCCGCCCGTTGCCTCTTTGGCTATCGCTCCGAGTTCCTCACGGCAACCCACGGCGAGGGCGTGATCAACACCATTTTCGATGGCTACGCTCCCTACAAGGGCGAGGTTGCCATGAAGTTCACCGGCTCCTTAGTGGCTTCCTGCGACGGCGAGACCACCCGCTACGGTCTGTATAAGACCCAGGAGCGCGGACAGCTCTTCGTTGGCCCCCAGACCCAGGTGTACGAGGGTATGATCGTGGGTGAGAACCCCAAGAACGACGACATTGCCGTCAACCCCTGCCAAAAGAAGCAGCTCACCGCCATTCGCTCTGCCGGTGCCGATGAGAAGCTGCTCCTGACCCCCGCCAAGATCTTTACCCTGGAGGAGGCCATTGAGTATATCACCGACGACGATCTCATTGAGGTCACACCCAAGTCGATCCGTCTGCGTAAGAAGATCCTGAACACCGAGCTTCGCATGAAGGAAATGATGCGCAAGCGCCGTGCTCTGGAAGCACAGAAGAAATAAGAGCTTCAAGCCCGAGGAAGAATCATCTTCCCCGGGCGTTTCTTCTCTTTGCAAAAAGAGGCGCATCCCTTGACACAGCCATGGAAAAATGATAAAATAAAGGGGAAATGATTGAAATCTACGAGGTGATATATCTATGAAGCTTACATCAGAACAGATCCTATCGGTAAAGGGACGCGGCTTTTTGCGGAATCGGGGCACCGATCTTTTTTCGGGCAGAGTGGTGGCACGGGGAAGCGTATTTACTGCCGAGCAGTTCCGTGATCTCTCGATCCTGGCTTCCACCTACGGCAACGGCAAGCTGATCTGCACCAGCCGTCTGTCCGTGGAGGTGCCCGGCATTCCCTTTGACCAAATTGAGGCCGCCGAGGCCTTTGCCGCGGCCCATGATCTCCATTTTGGCGGCACCGGTGCCAAGGTGCGTCCCGTGGCCGTTTGCAAGGGCAGTACCTGCGTGTTTGGCAATTTTGACACCCACGCCCTGGCGCAAAAGATCCATGACGCCTACTATCTGGGCTGGTCGGAGGTCAAGCTCCCCCATAAATTCAAAATCGGCGTGGGCGGCTGTCCCAACAGCTGTATGAAGCCCAGCCTCAACGATTTTGGCGTGGAGGGACATAAGGCTCCCCGCCTGGATCCTACCCTCTGCCGCGGCTGCAAGGAGTGCCAGGTGGAAAAGCGGTGTCCCGTGGGGGCGGCGACCCTGACCGACGGCAAGCTTGTGATTCGGGAGGATGCCTGCATCTCCTGCGGCGTTTGCACGGGCAAGTGTCCCTTTGGCGCGGTGGCGGCCGAGAGCGAGACGCTGTACCGCATCTATATTGGCGGCACCTGGGGCAAGACCACTCGCATGGGCTCCCCCCTGTCCCGCTTGGTACGGGAGGAGGAGATCCTTCCCATTCTCGAAAAATCCCTACTCTGGTTCAAGGAAAACGGCCTTCCCAAGGAGCGTTTTGGCAAGGCCATTGATCGGGTAGGGCTTTCCGTGGTGGAGGCCGCCCTCTTTGACGACGGCCTTCTGGCCCGTCGGGAGGAGATCCTGTCCAAATGAGGCGATGGTTCTGCCTTTGGCTCCTTCTTGGAATCTTGCTCTCCCTGCCTTCCTGCGGTGCTTCGGACCCCGCCAAGGGCGAGGGCGTCTCTTTGACCGATGATCTTGGGAACGTGATCCTGATCCGTCCCGAGGACCGCGTGGCGGCCTGCCACGCCTCCTTTGCCGATGCCTGGCTCCTGGCCGGCGGCACTCTGGCAGGAGCGACCCTGGACGCCGTAGAGGAGCACGGCCTGGCGGTGGGAGAGGCGGCGATGATCGGCACCGCCAAAACGGTGAACGCCGAGGCCATGGTGGCCGCGGGAATTACGGTGGCTCTGCTTTCCGCCGATCTTGCGGCGCATCTGACCCTGAAGGAGCATCTTGAGTCCCTGGGCATTGCCTGCGCCTATTTTCGCGTGGACACCTTCTCCGACTACGCCTCGGTCATGGAGCGCTTTTGCGCGGTGACCGGGCGGAGCGATCTTTACGAGCAGCACGTCACACGGGTGGCCGAGAGGATCGCGGCGGTGCGTGCCGTCCTTCCCGGGGGTGAGACGCGGAGTCTGCTTCTTATGCGGGTCTATTCCACGGGGATCAAGGCCAAGGGCGAGGATCACCTCGCGGGGCAGATCGTCAAGGAGTTCGGTTTTTCCAATCTGGCCGATGCCAACCCCTCCCTTTTGGAGACCATGAGCCTGGAGCATATCGTTGCCACTGACCCCGACGTGATCCTGGTGCTGACCATGGGGAACGAGGCGGCGGCCCTTGGATACCTGGAGGGGCAGATCGAAACCAATCCCGCCTTTGCCGGTCTTACGGCGGTCCGAGAGGGAAGGTACTTTCTGTTGCCTCGGGATCTGTTTCATTACAAACCCAACGAAAGATGGGACGAAAGCTATGAGTATCTTGCAAAACTGTTGTATCCCGAAGTCTTCGCGGCGTCCTGACCGCCGGGAGTGGCTTTTCTGGATCCTTCCCCTTCTGGCGGTGGCGGCCTTTGTGCTGGCCCTGCTGGTGGGAGCCTCCCGGGTAGACCTTGGGGAGGCACTCTCTGCCGCCTTGGCGGGAGAGCGGGAAAATACGGCCTATCGCATCGTTTTTTATTTGCGTCTGCCCCGCGCGCTGGGGGCTCTGCTGGCCGGGGGCGCGCTGGCCACGGCGGGCGTTCTGCTGCAGGCCGTGCTTCAAAATCCCATGGCGGCCCCCAACGTCATTGGCGTGAACGCCGGGGCGGGATTTTTTTCGATCCTGGCCATGGCTCTGTTTCCCGGGGTGCTGGGGCATTTGCCTCTGGCGGCCTTTCTGGGTGCCTTATTGGCGGCCCTTCTGATCTACGCCGTCAGCGCGGTCACGGGGGCGGGACGGGTCACGGTCACCCTGGTGGGGGTGGCGGTGGGGAGCATTCTCACCGCGGCCAGCAACACGGTCAAGACCCTGTTTCCCGATAGCGTTTATGATATTTCGGATTTTTTGATCGGCGGACTTTCCGGAGTCAGCCTTGCCACCGTTCTGCCTGCGGCGGTCATGATTTTGCCTGCCCTGGGGATTACGCTCCTGGGCTCCCGTAGCCTGGACGTCCTCTCCCTGGGGGAGGAGGTGGCGGGGGGACTGGGACTGCGTGTGTCCCGCGTGCGTCTGCTCTGGTTGCTTTTGAGCGCGGTTCTGGCGGGAGCGGCGGTCAGCTTTTGCGGGCTGATCGGCTTTGTTGGTCTGATCGTCCCCCACGTCATGCGACGGCTGGTGGGGAACCGCCATCGCTATCTGCTTCCCGCGTCGATCTTCGGGGGCGGTGCCTTTCTGCTTCTGGCGGACACGGTGTCCCGTACCCTCTTTTCCCCCTACGAGCTCCCCGTGGGCATTCTTTTGTCCTTGGTGGGCGGCCCCTTCTTTATCGGGCTGGTGTTGATGGAACGGAGGGCAAAACGATGATCGAGCTACAGCAAGTTTCCTTTGGATACGGCGGTGGATTTGCCGCCAGGGATTGGAACCTGACCCTTGAGGATCACAGCCTGACGGCGGTGATCGGCGAGAATGGATCGGGAAAGACCACTCTGCTCCGCTTGCTGGCGGGGGAGCTTCGTCCCAGGGAGGGACGCATTCTTTTGGACGGACGGGACACGGCGAGCCTTCCCAAGCGAGCCTTGGCGCGGAGCCTTTCCTATTTTCCGCAGGGTCGCCCCATTCCCGACATGACGGTGGAGGAGGTGGTGTCCTTGGGACGCTATCCCCACGTGGGCGCGCGGGGAGAACGGACCCCCGCGGAGCGGCAACGCATCCTGTTTGCCATGGAGCGGGCGGGAGTGGCCTCCTTTGCGTCGCGCCCGGTGAGAGAGCTTTCCTACGGGGAGCGGCAAAGGGTGTATCTTGCCATGCAGCTGGCCCAGGATGCCAACCATTGCCTTTTTGACGAGCCCACCAATTTTCTGGACGCCGCCGCGGCATTTTCCATGCTGGAGCAGCTCCGTGCCCTTGCAGGGGAGGGGCGGTGCGTTCTTTGCGTCCTGCACGATCTTTCCCTTGCCATGCAATACGCCCATCGGATCCTGTTGCTCCACGGGGGGCGGCTGGTGGCCGACGGCACCCCGGAGCAGATCGATGCCTCGGGCGCGGTGGAGGAGTATCTTGGCGTTGCTCTGCGACGGGTGGAAACCTCCAACGGAGCGGTCTACGCCGTGACTCCCGGTCACCGTGTATAAAAGATATAAAGTTTTGTCTATTGACAATTTTAAGCCTTCCTACTATAATGGAGATAGAACATCCCCATCACTCAACCGAAAAGGAGAAATTTATGAAAAACCGTATTCCAAAACTTGAAGAAATGACCCTGCGGGAAAAGATCTATCAAACCATCGTGTTCAAGATGGAGAAGGGAAAGCCCGTGAATATTGCTCCCGGCGCGGCATTCTTCTTTGGTCAGATCATCACCGAGGCCGACGAGGCGGGCCTGGACGAGCTTCGCGGCTACGTCAAGGAGCTGGCGGAAAAATGTGAGATTCCCCCCCTGATCACCTCGGATTTTGAAAACGGATGCGGAAGCATGGTCAAGGCCTTGACGCCGCTGCCCTTTATGATGGGTCTGGGTGCCACCGATAATGCCGAGACCGCCTACAATTACGGTAAGGTCACGGCCCTGGAGGCACGCACCATTGGCGCGAACTGGACCTTTTCTCCCGTGAGTGACCTCAACCGCAACCGCCGCAATCCTCTGGTCAACAACCGGGGTATGACCGACGACACCGAGCTGGCGGTTAAGATGATCCCTCAGATCATCAAGGGAATGCAGGATCACGAGCTTTCGGCCTGCGCCAAGCATTTCCCCGGCGACGGCATGGATTACAGAGACCAGCACATTACCACCACCTACAACGACTGTGAGATGGATGACTGGAGAGCCACCTACGGTCGCGTCTTTGCCGAGTGTATCGCCACCGGCGTGGATTCCATCATGGCGGGCCACATCGGACTTCCCGACTATCCTCAAAAGCTTTCCGAGCGCTTTGATATGCCCCTGCCCGCAACCCTTTCCAAGGAGCTGATTACCGATCTGCTCAAGGGCGAGATGGGCTTTGAGGGCATCGTGGTCACCGACGCCATTGGCATGGGCGGATTTGCGGGCTGGTATCCTACGCAGGAGATCACCGAGATCGAGTCCTTCAAGGCGGGCTGCGATATGATGCTCTGGCCCAGCGATTCCTACGCCGACAATCTGGAAAAGGCCATCCTTTCGGGAGAGGTTCCCATGGAGCGTCTCGACGACGCCGTGACCCGAATCTTGCGCGTCAAGGAAAAGAGAGGCCTGTTTGAAGAGGGACGCGAGCTGTTCCGCGAGCTTTCCGAGGAGGAAAAGCAATTCATCAAGGACTTCCAGCAGAAATGCGCCGAGCAGAGCATTACCCTGTTGCGCAACGATATTGGACATCTGCCCTTGGATCCCCAAAAGACCCCTCGCATCGGCATCATCGCCGTTGCCGAGTACGCCCCCGCCCTGGCCGAGGCAAGGCTCCTGAAGGAGGAATTTGAAAAGCGCGGCTTTACCGTGGAATATACCGAGGAGGGACGTGCTCCCACCGAGGAAAGATTGCGTTTCTACCGTGAGAACGATCTGGTGCTTTACGCCACCTTCTCCCGCGCCTTCCGTCCCATTGGATTTTTGGATTACACCGATGGCAGAGCCTCCCGCATCTCCCGCGCCCTCCTGCCTCCCTACGCGGTGGAGAAGCTGATGGTGGTCAGCTTCGGCTCTCCCTATTTCGGGGATCAGTATTTTGAAAAGGTGCAGACCTACGTCAACGCTTACTCCATGCTGGCTTGCTCGGTCAAGGCCTTCGTACGCGCGGCCTGCGGGGAGATCGAGTTCCAGGGCAAGTCCCCCGTAAAGCTCTTTGATCGCAAGCGGTATCTGAAAAAACTCAACGAGAAAAAAGAAGGGAACTAACCAATGTATTCATCCATTCGTCCCGGAAAGGTGTGGTATGACACCGAGGGAAAGAGAATCCAAGCCCACGGCGGCTCGATCCTGTATGCCGAGAACAAATTTTGGTGGTACGGAGAAAACAAGGAGGGGATCACGGGCAAGGCGACGGGGATGCGGTGTAAACACTGGCACCACGGCGTGCGTCTCTATTCCTCCGAGGATCTTTATAACTGGCGCGACGAGGGGCTGATCGTTCCCGAGAGCACCGACGAGAAGAATCCCTTTTATCCCGCCAACATCATGGACAGACCCCACATTCTCTATCACGAAAAGAACAAGCAGTACGTGCTCTGGGCAAAGACCTCCGTGGGAGGCTTTTCCACCGCGGGCTTTTCGGTTTGCGTGGGAAGCTCCTTGCATTCGCTTCAATACATCGGAGACGTGGACGTCTCTCCCCACCACGGCGGAGATTTTGACCTCTTTGTGGACGGGGACAAGGCATACGCCGTCTTTGAGTTCCCCCACAGCGAGATGATCCTGCGGGAATTGAACGAGGACTACACCGATTTTGCCGAGCAATGGTCGACGCACTTGCCCGAGGAAAGCCCTCCCACCGTGCGGGAGGCACCCGCGTATTTCACACACGGGGGCAGAAAATTCATTCTGACCTCGGGAACCACGGGGTATTTCCCCAATCCCACCGTTGCCTATGACATTACCGATCTTCACGGCGAGTGGAAGGATCTTGGCAAGACCTGCAGAAACGACGTGCGGAACAATTCTTTCCACGCCCAGTTTTCCTCGGTGTTCCATCACCCCCATATCCCCGATCTGTATATCGCTTTGGGGGATCGCTGGTTGACCGATCTGACCGAGGATCTTCCCGACATGGAGGCGGTATTCTATGACCGTTACTCTCCCAACGGCAAAAAGGAATTTGACTGGAAGCAGGTCAAGCTCTTCTCCGAGGAGAACACCTCCGAGGCGAACTACGTTTGGCTTCCCATCCGCTTTGACGACAAGGGAGACCCCTACATCGAATGGCGCAGAGCCTGGACGGTGGAGGAGTTTTTGGAATAAAAAAACAAAAAAAGCGTCCCTCTCAAGTCGCAGATTTGAGAGGACGCTTTTTTGGTATTAATGCCTTTAGGCAGTTGAGCGCTTGACGCGAAACAGACAACCACCCGCTATGCGGGTGGGCGACAAAGGTTTTACCCTTGTTCTTGGAGCAGATGTAACATAAGCCTTCTCCTGTGGGAGAAGGGGGACCACCGTAGGTGGT
>JAFTNJ010000007.1 GCA_017451915.1 Clostridia bacterium | reverse complement strand
TTGGGTTTAGCAATTGCCACATCTGTGGCGGTAGGGCGACTATCGCAAGCGACGGATTATTCGACGAGCCTATAGGCTCTGCGTGTGACATGCCCCAAGGGGGCTGGTGCAAGCCACCGGCACGGCCGGTGGTTATGACTCCTTTCCCCAACGGCGATTTTAAATTTTCGTCGGTTTTGTTTTTTCTTGTGCATTGTGAAAAAAACGATTGACAATTCCCATGGCAGAAGGTATAATAAAGAGGAATCAAACGCATGTTTTCAGGAGAGGTGACTATGAAAGAATTTGATGCGATTCCCGCGTTTCGCATGTTGGGGAATCTCTATTTTGTGGGGAGCTATCAGCAGTCCAGCCATATCATTGATACCGGCGACGGACTGATCATGATCGACGTGGGCGGGGAAGAGAATCTCCCCTACGTTCTGGCCGGCTTTGAGAGGCTCGGCTTCTCTCTTGCCGACGTCAAGTATCTTCTACTTTCCCATTGGCATTGGGATCATGCCGACGGGGTTCCCGCGCTGCGTAAGCTGACCGATGCCAAGGTGCTCATCGGCGAGCCCGACGCGGCTTGGTTGAAGTTTCCCGTGGACGGCGTTCTGCGGGATGGGGACAAGATCACCCTTGGCAATACTACCGTCACCTGCCTGCTCACTCCGGGCCACACCGAAGGCTCCCTTTCCTTCTTCTTTGACGTGAAGGATGGGGAACAGACCCTGCGTTGCGGTATGTTTGGCGGCGCGGGGCACCGTCAGCTTTCCAAGGCCTTTTTGGATAAGTACGGTATCCCCTACTTTATGCGGGAGGAATTCTTTGCCTCCATTGAACGACTGGAGAAAGAACACGTGGACGTGCTGGTAGGAAACCACTCCTGGCACAACCGTACCCGGGAGGGGCGGGAGATCCTTTTGCAGGGCGGGCCCAATCCCTTCATCGATCCTGCGGCCTGGGGAATTTTCCTTGCCGCTCTGCGCAAAAAGATGTGGAAGCTGATTGCGGACGAGAGCCGCGAGCAATTCCTGGTGCTGGCCCATCGCGGTGCCAGTGAGTATTGCCCCGGTAACACCATGCTCGCCTTCTATGCGGGAGTCTACATGGGTGCCCCGGGCATCGAGACCGACGTTCGCCGTACCAAGGATGGGGTTCTGGTGTTGTTCCACGATGCCACCCTGGAGAAGGCTATGGGACAACCCGGCAGTATTTCCGATTACACCCTGGAGGAGCTGAAGGGCTTCCCCATGGAAAAGAACGGGCTGCGGGATCGGATCCCTACGTTGGACGAATTCCTTGCCGCCTTTGGGGATATGGATCTGTCCTTTGCCATTGAGCTCAAGGACGCTGACATCGAGACCGACGTAGCAGAGGCGATCCGTCGGTACGGTCTGGAAAAGAAGGCCGTGGTCACCTCCTTCCACCTGGAATATCTGCAAAAAATGCATACTCTGGCCCCCGAGCTCAAGCTGGGCTACCTGGCGCGGGCAGGCAAGATCACCGAGGAGGTGCTGGCACAGCTGAAGGCGAGCGGCATCGATACCCTGTGTCCCCGCGTTCCCGATATTCTTCCCGAGAACACCAAGGATTGGCACGGTCACGGATTCCGCGTGCGCGCTTGGGGCGTGACCAACGAGGAGGATATGCGTCAGGTCTATGATAACGGTGCCGACGGTACCACCGTCAATTTTCCCGACAAGCTTTTGGCATACATTCAGGAACAAAATGCAAAGAACGAAGAAAAATAACGGAGGATTCTGCAATGAATACTTTTAAAAATGACCGTGATATTACCCAAGCCCTGGCCGAAAAAAAGGAACGGGGCGGTGCCATCTTCCTGCCCGTAGGCGAATACCCGGTGGAGTCCTCCATTTTGATGGATACTCCCTCGCTTCGGGTGCAGGGCGAGGTCTGGGCCTATAATCTGGACCCCAACGGCGTATTTGAGACGCGCTTTGGCTCCAAGCTGCGCCTTGTGGGCAAGGATCACGCGGCGTTCTCCATTGGTAAGAACGATTTGCCCGCCGGCTCCATGATCGCCGACATTGGTATCCAGGGCGATATCATCGGTATGGACACCCGCGGAATGTTTGATCCCGCCAAGCCTTGGGCATCGGCAGGTCTTTATTTTGGAGGAGAGAGAGTCGACCAGGGAGAATTCTACAAGATCTCCAACTGCGGTCTCGCGGCGGGGGTTTCCTGTGCCGAGAATACCGAGATCGATGCCTGTGATTTCCGCAAGATCAACGTGGACGGCTGTGACGTGGGCTTTTATTTCGCTCCCCGCGCCTCCTATTATACCCGTTTCCACCGTTGCATCGTGGGGGACACCCCCTCCTTCGGCTTTTACGCCACCAGTCCCGATGAGAAGACGAGAATCCACAATTTGGAGATCGTTGATACCCATTTTGTCAGGAATAGCGGTGCGAACCATATCCAAGGGGTAGAGCCTGCGGCGGTGTTTTTGAATCAGGTTTCCACCACCACCTTCATGAACAACAAGATCGACGATGCCGGCACCTTCTGGTATTACGAGCCCGACGCCAAGTCCAATTCGGACAAGACGGTCTACAAGACGCCCGCCATTGGTTTGCACATGATCGCCAAGCGGAGCCAGATCATGAATAACGTGATCCAGCGTTCTTCCCGAGAGTCTATTGTGCTTTGCGGCACTGAAAATGCCGTGGTTGGCAACGTGGTGGACGGAGACGTGGTGATTGAGGGAGAGGGCAACATTGTCAACTGCCTGACCTTTACCAAGCCCGAGGCACGCCTGATCCTCAAGGGCGCGGCGGCTACCACCACCGTGGTACTGGGTGTGGAGGAGCACCGCATCCTGCGGATCCCGGATTGATTTTACAGATGAAAAATTCGGCAGAGTATTGTTATCTCTGCCGAATTTTTTTGTGTATTCGTAGGTGTGTCGTTTGTTCAAGAAAGGGAAGCGCGAAAGGCAGAGGGGGAAAGCCCGGTCTGCTTTTTGAAAAAGTTGCTGAAGTAATATTCGTTGGAAAAGCCGCAGACGTCGGCAATCTCCTTGATGGTGCGCGGAGTGTTGGAGAGCATTTCCTTGGCTTTTTGCATACGGAGGGCGGCCACGTAATCCGAGGGGGAGATTCCCGTGGCGGCCTTGAACCGACGCAAAAACTGAACGTAGGAGAGCCCACTTTTGGCACCCACATCGGCAAGGTCGATCTTTTCGTGAAGATGGTGCTGGATCCGCCGAATGGCTTCGGCAATGCGTTGGTCGTGGTGTTGAGGGATCTCGTTTTCCAGCGTGTACTGCGTGAGCAGATCACGGAATAAGTGATTGCGGATCTCAAAATCGTCCTTGCAGATCCCCGTGTCCAGCTGCTCCAGCATGGCAAGGGTGGAGGCCAGACGGACCCGATCCCGAAAAACGATGTGGTCGCTTGCAAAAATCAGCCCGTCGGGGGCCTGAAACCGAAAGAGATACAGGTCTACCGGCTCGATCACCCGACGATCATAAAGTATATCCTTTCGAAAGACCGCCCCCTCGTTGGCGCGAACCGTAAGCTCCACGTCTTGGCACTTCATGGAAAAGGATCCCTGCTTTACAATGACTAAAATGTGGTCGGTGCCAAAAAAACGCTCCAATCGAAAGCGTTCCCGATGGGCGCCGCGACAAAGGATCAACTGCTCGTTCATAGAACCTCCAAATGATAAAATATTATATCTATATTATAAGAAAATGTATTGTAATTGTCAAGCCTCGGGATTAAAATAAAGGGGAAGAAATCAAAAAAGGAGAACACGACGATGTATCAGATCAAAAACGGTATTTTACATAAGGACGGAAAAAAGGTGTTTGCCCTGGGGCAATCCTACTATCCCTCCTTTCATCCCTGCAAGTTCCCGGTGCCTCCCGAGGGGGACCGCATGGGGGAGATGAAAAAGGATCTCGCCATGATGGCCGAGCTGGGCTTTAATCACGTGCGCTTTGCCGCCCTGGGCGAGGTGACCTTGGAGGAGGACGGACGTGTGACGGTAGATACCCCCTTCATCGACGCCATGACGCTGGAGGCGAGACGCAACGGCATCTCGGTTTCGGTGCGGGAGCAGGGCTACGCCGTGAATCTGCGGAATTTCCCCAACGTTTCCATGATCGACTGGAACGGCGATCCCCAGGGGACGGTGTGGTCGGATTTTATTCGCACCACCCTGCATCACCAAGGAATTCTGGAGGACAACCGCGTCCACGCCAAGGCTCTGGCCGAGCATTTTGAGCAGTTTGACAACATGGTGGCCTATCAGATCTACAACGAGCCCCATTTTCCGGGGTCTCACATTTACGATTATCACGAGGATACCGTTGCCGCCTACCGCAAATGGTTGGTGGAGAAGCAGATCTTGACCGAGAGCGAGGCCAAGACCTATCAGCCTCCCCGGGGACGCCACGAGCAGAGCCCCCGTATGTGGGCCCTTTGGCGGGTCTTTGCCCGGGATAGCCTTACCGCTTTTTTGGACAATGCCTCGGATGGCTCCAAGGCCGGCTCCAGCCTGCCCACCTATACCTGCTTCGATTCGGGACAGATCGCCAAGCGTACCCCCTACCGTTGCTGTGATTTCTTTGCCAACGCCAAATCCATGGACATTGTGGGATACACCAGCTATCATCGGGGACAGGGGGTGGAGTACTACCCCATGTGCCTGCTGGCCGACACGGCCCAGTGCGCCGCCGAGCTGGAGGGGAAGGAATCCTGGTGCGTGGAGCTGGATAGCCGCACCTACATTCCCATTCCCGTTTACAATCGGGGAACCTATACCACCCTGGGCGCGGGATGCAAGGGCATTGTTTATTACCAGTGGAGAGGGGATTGCCCCGTGGAGGGAGTTCCGCACCCCAACAGCTGCGGCATTTTGAACTTTGACGGCACCAAGACCCACAACTTTGACAACGCCGCCAACGTCAATCGCTACATTATAGAAATGAACGATCTGCTCATAGGCGCGCGCCGTACCCATGACGGCGTGGGACTGCTCCATTCGGATTACGCCATCTTCCTTTGCGACGCCAAGGAGAACGGCGACCGCCAGATGCGCGGGGCGGATATCCACAACTCCTATCTGCTGGAGTATACCGAGACCCACAAGCAGCTTCGCATGGCGGGATACAGCGTTACCGTTACCGATGCGGAGCATCTGGACGCCAATCCCTTGGGGATCCGCGTGCTTTACGTTCCCCACGTGGATATGCTCTCGCCCGAGGAGCAGGAGGCGGTGGATCGCTTTATGGAACAGGGCGGGGAGGTCTATTGCATCGACTATACCCGTTGCGATACCCTCTGCATTGGATATAAGAAATATGAAAAGCGGGTCAAGCCCTATGAGGAAAGAGCCTTTGATCTCGCCTACTCGGTATTTGACGTGGCCGATCGCACCGGCGCGTATCCTAAGGCAACCCCTGCCGATCCCTACACCGGGGTGCAGGTGCTGGAGGGGGAGGGCTACCATCTCATCGTGGTTACCAACCTTTCCATGATGCGGGAGCGCATCCATGCAAGCCTGCGCACCGAGCTTCCCTTTACCTCGGCTACCTTCCTGGCCATGGACGGGGAAAAAGAGGTGGAGATCCAAGGGGATCGGATCACGGTTAAGGACGTGACCGACGGCGGAATCCTCCTTTTGCGTTGAGCTTCACAAGGGGGAAATAGCGAAATCAACAGTTGGTTGACCCATTTTGAAGCCGCAACCCCAAAAATTGCAAAAAAAGAGCGACCGATTTTCTCTTATATAAATAAATGTAGGGTTCCAATCGCCTCCTGGATGCCTCTTTGCAAGTTTTAAAATTCAACTTGCAGAGAGGGGACAAGGAAATGTGAACAAAAAACAAATACTTGTTGCATAATATGTTAACATTTGTAAAGCTGTATTGCTTTTTTGACGGTTATGTGATAGAATTCTCATGAATTCTTTAAAAAAGAAAGGAAAAACATTATGAACACCAAAAAAATGTTTAGAAGCGTTCTTGCGATGCTTCTGGCAGCCGTAATGTTGCTCTCCTTTGCCGCTTGTAAGACCGGCAACCAGGGCAACGCAACCACCACCGGTGGTGAGAACAGCGGAACGGTGGCAGAAAAGAGCTACACCTATAACACGTACCTCACTCTGTCTCCCTCCAACTGGAACGAACTCACTTACCAGGACAACAACGATACCGAAGTTATGTCTTGGATCGGTTCTTCCTTCTTCACCTACGACTTTAAGTTCGACTCGAATGGCGAGATCATTCCCGGCGAATTTGAGGTTGAGTACTCCGCAGCTACCAAGCTGGAGGACGTTTCTTCTAAGTACGTTGGTACTAAGTGGGGCGTTCCCGAAGGTGCTACGGGCTACGCTTACAAGATCACTCTCCGTGAGGATCTGAAGTGGGAAAACGGCGACCCCATCAAGGCTGAAGACTTTGTTTACACCATGATGGAGCAGCTGAACCCCCTGTTCCAGAACTACCGTGCAGACTCCTTCTACACCGGTGCTACCACCATTGTAAACGCTCAGGCTTACGTTAAGCAGGGTCAGGATCTGAAGAACCAGGCTGCAAGCGTTATCTACACCACCTACAGTGCAGATCTGGACTCCAAGCTGATCTTCTCTCTGGCGCCTCCCGTTGAAGGCGGCTCCGAGGTTTATCTGAGAACCTCCATGGGCTTCCCCGCATCCTACGATGCAGCAGCTTGCGCAAACTACCTGATCGGCAACTATCTCACCGGCTCCGCATTCACTGCTGAGGCTGCTGCCGCTATGGAAGGCAAGACCTTTGCAGAGATCAAGGCTGACGCTACCATGAAGGCAGCTTGGGATGCTCTGATCGGCTGGTGGCAGACCGAGCCCAACGAAGAGCTCCACTTCTTCCTCACCGACTACACCTACCCCGAACTCAGCTTTGACGAGGTTGGTATTTTCGTTGGTGACACCGAGTACGAGATCGTTATCGTTCTCGCTAAGTCCCTCAAGCTCCTGAAGGATGACGGTTCTCTGTCTTACCAGGCAGCTTACAACATGTCCTCTCTGCCTCTGGTTCACAAGGCAACCTACGAGGCTTGCAAGATCGCTCCCACCGAGGGTGTTGATCTCTGGACCTCCAACTACAACTCCAGCGTAGAGACCACCATGTCTTGGGGCGCTTACAAGCTGGAGAGCTTCCAGGCTGGTAAGCAGTTCGTTCTGGTTAAGAACCCCGAGTGGTACGGCTACAATATGCCCGAGAACGAGGGTCTGTACCAGACCACCAGAGTTCAGTACGATATCGTTGAGGACTGGAACTCTGCATGGCTGCTGTTCCAGGCAGGTAAGGTTGACGGTATCTCCATCGACGTTTCCATCGCTGATGACTACAAGGCTTCCTCTCGCGCATACTTCACTCCTTCCGATTTCGTAGGTTCTCTCCAGCTTCAGTCCAACGCAGATCAGCTGGCTGCTCGTCAGTCTGAGGGCGTTAACAAGCTGATGCTGAAGTACACCGATTTCAGAAAGGCTCTGTCTCTGGCAATCAACAGAGCAGACTACGCACAGAAGTGCACCACTTCTTCTCTGGCAGGCTTTGGTCTGTTCAACTCCATGCACTACTACGACGTTGAAAACGGCGGCGTATTCAGAAACACCGACGAGGCAAGACAGGTTCTTTGCAACATCTACGGCGTAGATGCTTCCAAGTACGAGAGCCTGACCGCTGCTGAGAAGGCTATCACCGGCTACGACCTTGCTCAGGCAAGAGAGCTGGTTACTAAGGCTTACAACGAGGCTCTGGCTGCCGGCGATATCAAGGCTACCGATAAGGTTGTTCTTACCATGGGTACCGGTTCCATTACCGAGTCCGTTGAGAGACAGTACGAGTACATCAAGGCTTCTTGGGTAGAGCTGGTTAAGGGCACTCCCCTGGAAGGCAGACTGGACGTTGAGCTGAAGGACTTTGCAACCGCTTGGGCTAACGACTTCCGTGCAGGCGCATATGACGTTTGTATGGGTGGTTGGACCGGCGCTGCTTGGGACCCCGGCTACTTCCTGCTGGCTTACCTGGATTCCGGTTACATGTACTCCGCTGCTTGGGATACCGCTAACACCATGATGACCTTCACCATGAAGGGCGTTGGTGAGAACGGTGCAGACGTTACCGAGACCATGAGCTTGCTCGACTGGTACGACTGTCTGAACGGTTCCGAGGGTGCTAAGTACAACTGGAGCGCAACTGCTCTTGAGCAGTCTCAGAGACTCCAGCTGATCGCAGCTCTGGAGCAGGAGGTTCTTAAGGTTTACTACACCGTTCCTCTTGTTAACTCCTTCAGCGCATCTCTCCTCTCCTACAAGATCGACTACGTAACCTATGAGTACAACACCTTCATGGGCTACGGCGGAACGAAGTACATGACCTACAACTTCGACGACGAGGCTTGGGCAGCTGAGGTTGCAGCTCAGGGCGGCGAATTGAACTACAAGAACTAATCGCCATAGATTTTTAACGACTGTGAGGGATAGTTACAATAACTATCCCTCTTTGTCGGTTTTATAAACAGAGAAAGGAGATTACAAAAATGTATATGTTCAAATATATATGCAAGAGAATTGGTCTTATGATCATGACTTTTGTCATTATTTTTGTAACATGCTTTGTTTTAGT
This sequence comes from Clostridia bacterium, assembly GCA_017451915.1. Lineage (GTDB taxonomy): Bacteria > Bacillota > Clostridia > Oscillospirales > CAG-272 > UMGS1865. The sequence continues at coordinate 10,639 of JAFTNJ010000007.1, read as the reverse complement.
CAAGCTTCTTCCTATTGATACGTCGGTCGGATTTGGCGAGGATACGTCGAAGATCATTGCCCAGTTCGAAGCAAGAGGATATTTTGACCCCATTCCCGAGCAGCTCGTTCGGTACGTCAAGAGAATCGTACTGGAGGGCGACTTTGGTATCGGCTTCAGAATGCCTTCCTATCGTGGACGCGCGGTATGGGACGTGTTTATTGAAAAGCTCCCCCCCACGATCCTGATCAATATTTATTCCTCTCTTTTGGCAGTTCCGATTGGTATCGCCCTCGGAATTTTTGCCGCACTCAAGAAAAATAAGTGGCAGGACCATTTGATCAGTACTACGGTAATGGTCTTTATTTCCGTGCCTTCTTTTGTGTATGCATCCCTGCTTTTGTTTACCATTTGTTTTAAGCTCCAATTATTACCTTTGAGTTTCGCTTCTTTTGCGGATATTATTCGCGCCTATCCGGAGAAGAATTTGGTATATACCCCGGGTACCTTCAACTGGTCCCTCTATTTTAACAAGGAAATGTTCCTTTCCATGCTCCCCGCCGTTTTTGCAATGTCCTTTGGTTCCATTGCAGGCTACGCGCGCTTTACCCGTGCCGAGTTGACCGAGGTGCTGACCAGTGAGTTTATGCTCCTGGCAAGAACCAAAGGCCTTACCAAGGCACAGGCTACCGTTCACCACGCTCTTCGTAACTCCATGGTGCCCATTTTCCCCTCCATCGTTGGTGAATTCATCAGCGTGCTGTCGGGCTCCCTGGTAATTGAGAAGATCTTCCAGATCCCCGGCGTGGGAGGACTTTATCTGAACGCGATCAACTCGCAGGACTACGATTTCTTTATGATGCTGTCGGGCTTCTACCTCCTGGTAGGTCTGGCTGCGGGATTGGTCATTGACCTTTCTTACGGCGTCATCGACCCGAGAATCAGAATGGGGGCGAAGTAAATGAGAGCTGAAGAATACAAGATTTCAAGCGAAAAATTCGTCTTCCGTTCCACGAGCGGAGACCTCCACGATAACAAGCTGGAAACCAAGCCGGTGACCTATTTCCGCGACGCTCTGCACCGCTTTGCCAAAAACAAGGCCTCCATCGTTGCGTCGGTGATCATCGCCTTCCTGGTGCTGTTTGCTATCATTGGTCCCTTCCTTACCCCCTATACCGTTGCTTACGAGGACGCAAGCTACGCTTACGTGCTCCCCAAAAACAAGCTCTTCCGTGAGATGGGCATTCATTTCTGGGATGGCGGACAAAACAAAGAGGTCAACAAGGCGACCTACGAGCAGTTCCGTGCCATTCAGCAGGAGACCGGCCGCGAGGTCATTATGACCGAGCCCGTGGTTACCGAGACGGTTTATATGGGTAAAACCAGTGAGCTGTATAGCTTCCGTTTGGATACCTATAACGCCGTTGGCGTAAAGTACGTGCTGTTGACCACGGCGGAGTACCAGGCTCTCCAGGCTTACCAGGATGAAAAGCAGGTACAGGTCATTCTTCCTATTACCGATCCCGATCTTCGTCCCCAGGCCAAGCAGGACGTGAACAACGCCAACATTTGGTACAAGACCAAGCTGGGTAACGGTATGAAGACCACCACCGTTTACGATGCAGACGGCAACTTTATTCCGATCTACCAGGCCAACGACGGCAAGGACCTCTACACCTCCACCATGTATTGGGAAGGCGACGAGAAGCTGTATAACTATGCCGAGCCCATGGCGGGTGATATTTGGAATATTCGCGTGGATTACCGTGAATATTATGTTTACCAGCACTACCTTGCCGACGACGGCATTAAGGAGCCGATATTCATTTTTGGCACCAACAATGCGGGTAAGGACGTGTTCACCGGCCTTGCCAGCGGTGCTCGCTTCTCCTTTATCCTGGCAATCATCGTGTCGGTAGTCAACCTGTTCGTGGGCGCTATTTACGGCTCCATCGAGGGTTATTACGGCGGTAAGATCGACATTATGATGGAGCGTTTCGTGGAGCTGCTCTCCTCGATCCCCTTCATGATCGTAATTACTTTGTTGAAGTATCACTTTGATGCCTCTCACGTTCTCATTCTGTTCATCTCCTTCTTCCTTACCGGTTGGACGGGCATGGCAGGACGTACGAGAATGCAATTCTATCGTTTTAAGAACCAGGAATACGTTTTGGTTGCAAGAACCCTGGGTGCAAAAGACTCGCGTATCATGTTCAAGCACATTTTCCCCAACGCCATCGGTACCCTGATTACCGGTAGCGTACTGGTGATCCCCGGCGTTATCTTCTCGGAGACCAGCTTGAGCTATTTGGGTATTATCAACCTGAACACCGGTAACCTGACCAGCGTAGGTACACTGCTTGCAACGGGTCAGACCTACCTGTTCACTTACCCCCACATGATTCTTTTCCCCTCCATCTTCATCAGCTTGTTGATGCTTTGCTTCAACCTGTTTGGTAACGGTTTGCGCGACGCCTTCAATCCTTCCCTCAGAGGTACGGAAGATTAAGAGGCTTTTACAGAAAATATTTCGAAATAAAAACGATTGCTGCGACGGGCAAAGAGGCAGGATCCTCTTTCCCGCTCCCGCAGCGGAAAGGAATGGTCATATTTATGGATAAGAAATTAGAAGTAAAGAATCTGCAAATATCATTCCGTACGCAAGGTGGAATTTTAAAGGCCGTTCGCAACATCTCCTTTGATCTTTACAAGGGCGAAACGTTGGCGATCGTTGGTGAATCCGGCTCGGGCAAATCCGTAACCAGTAAAGCGATTATGGGTATCCTGGCAGGTAACTCCATCGTCGAGGGCGGCGAGATCTTATATGATGGACAGGATTTACTTAAAATTTCTGAGGAGGATTTTCATAAGCTCCGCGGTGACAAGGTAGCTATGATCTTCCAGGATCCGATGTCGAGCCTGAACCCGATCATGCGCGTTGGTCAGCAGCTGACCGAGGCAATGATCCTCAAGGCAAAGACCGGAAAGAAGAACGCAAAGCACGCGTTCAACTCCATGCTCAAGCTTTTGGGCGAAAATATCAATGCAGCCTATGCCGAAAGCGGCAAGGATGCATCGGCCGAGGTTGCGGAAAAGCTGAAGCGTTTTGATACCTTCTGCGTTGCCGCCACCAAGATCGAACGAGAATTTAACGAGGCTTACGGTAATGCAATGCAGCTGGAGGTGGATATTCAAGACGCCGTCCTGATGCTGCAAAAGCAGAGAGAGATCAACCTGATCTCCAAGCTGAAGCGCTTCCGCAAGCTGATCACGCTTTCCTTCAATCCTTACGTGATCGTTAAGGGCGCAGAGGCAGACGCCTTCCTGGGCAAGTTGACGACACACATTTCCGAGAAAAAGGAAATCAAGCGCGAAGCCGTTCTGGCAACGCTGGAGGAGCTCGGTGCCTTTGTTAAGAAGGTACTGGAGCAGGAAAAGCCCAACTTCTTTACCCTGGGCTACTACATGACGGCAAAACCCGGCGAGGATCTGAGCAAGATGGACGTTGCCGAGATGAACCGCATGACCCGCAAGTTCCTGGACGAGGATTTCCTCTTCGACTTTATTGCAACTGCCGAAAAGGGTGTGGCTTACTCTCACAACAAGTCCATTGCCCAAAAGAAGGCAATTCTTGCCGATCTGCAGGCGGCTCTGGCCTACTTTAAGGCCGGCAAGATCGAGGAAGAAAAGGCCAATGCCTACTGGAAGGATCTTTCCGCCAAGGTGGAAAAGGCCCTGGACCGTCTCAACGTAAAGAAGGCAAGCGTAGAGTATGTCTTCCACTCGGCATTTGGAAACGCCATTGAGGAATACTTCAAGGGTGTAAAGCGCAATCCCGTGGAAGAAAAGATCTACCTGAAAAACAAGAAGAAGTACGATGCGCTGGTTGCCAAGGGCGTGCAGCCCGATTGGGTACTCACTCCTCAGGTGGTGATCGACCTGGAGCTGAAGCTGGGCAACATTTGCAAGGTTTTGGAGAATCTGTATAACCACTACTGTGACGATATCGAAAAGGATGCTTCCTTTGACGTCAACGCCAGTGTGGTGGATATCATTGATTTCTTTAAGGATCAGGCCGCTAAGTTCGTTGTTAAGATGAACAAGCGTATTGCCAAGGCCAAGGCCATCAAGCTGTTGGAGGAAGTAGGTATCCCCGAACCCACCACCCGCTTTACCCAGTTCCCCTTCGAGTTTTCGGGCGGTATGCGGCAGAGAATCGTAATTGCGATCGCCCTTTCCGCAAACCCCGATATTCTGATCTGTGACGAGCCTACCACGGCTCTGGACGTTACCATTCAGGCCCAGATTCTGGAGCTGATCAACGTCATTAAGAAGGAAAGAAATCTTTCGGTAATCTTCATTACCCACAACATGGGCGTGGTTGCCAACATGGCCGACCGTATTGCCGTAATGTATGCGGGTAAGATCATTGAGCACGGTACCGCAGAAGAGATCTTCTACGAGCCCGCGCACCCCTACACCTGGGCACTTCTCAGCAGTATGCCCGACCTGCATACCACCGAGAAGCTGGAGTCGATTCCCGGTACTCCTCCCAACATGATCTATCCTCCCAAGGGAGATGCTTTTGCGGCCAGAAATAAGTATGCGTTGGAGATCGACTTTGAGCTGGAGCCTCCGCTCTTTGAGGTTTCTCCCACCCACTACGCCGCAACCTGGCTGCTGCACCCCAACGCTCCCAAGGTAGAAATGCCTCAGCTGATCAAGGCGCGTATCGAACGTTTGAAGAAGGAGAGAGAATGATATGGAAAAAGAAGTTTTGTTAAGCGTTCAAAATCTCCAACAGTATTTCAAAATGGGTAAGCGCGAGCTGAAGGCCGTGGATAACGTCAGCTTTGATATCTACAAGGGTGAGGTCTTCGGTCTTGTAGGTGAGTCGGGATGCGGAAAGACCACCACCGGCCGTTCCATCATCCGTCTTTACGATATCACCGGCGGTTCCGTGTACTACAAGGGCCAGCGCATCTGCGCGGGTACCCGCAGCTACAAGGACGCCATCAAACAGGCGCGTAAGGATTTTGCCGAGAAGAAGATCTCCAAAGAGGAACTGGATAAGATCGTAGAAACCAACCGTGCCGAGATCAAATCGGCTACTGCGGATCACAACAAGTGGAACCGCACCAAGGGTGAGAATCTTACCAACGAGATCCAGATGATCTTCCAGGATCCCATCGCTTCCTTGGACCCCCGTATGACGGTTCGCGATATTATCGCTGAGGGACTGATCATCCGCGGTGTGAAGGATAAGGACTTTATCGATCAGCAGGTATACAAGATCCTGGAGACCGTAGGTCTGGTGCAGGAGCACGCCTCCCGTTACCCCCACGAGTTCTCCGGCGGTCAGCGTCAGCGTATCGGCATTGCCCGTGCGGTCATCATGAACCCCGAGCTGATCATTGCCGACGAGCCGATCTCGGCTTTGGACGTGTCTATTCAGGCACAGGTTATCAATCTGCTGAACGACCTGAGTGAAAAGATGGGTCTGACCATCATGTTCATTGCCCATGACCTTGCGGTGGTAAAGTATTTCTCCAACCGTATCGCGGTAATGTACTTTGGTAAGATCGTTGAGCTTGCCACCAGTGACGAGCTGTTTGCCCATCCCTTCCATCCTTACACCCGCTCTCTGCTGTCGGCGATTCCGCTCCCCGATCCCATCACCGAGAAGAATCGGAAGAGAATCGTTTACAACCCCATGCTGGATCACAACTACTCTGTAGAGGGACCCACCATGCAGGAGGTTTACCCCGGACACTTTGTAAACTGCAACACCGAGGAGCTTGAGAGATACCGTAAGGAGTATTTGGAAGCAACGAAATGAAAAAAACGTTAAAACCGTATCTAATCGCTCTGCTGGTGGGATTTGCCATGGCGGGTGCGATCCTTTGGAGTAAGGATCTGTTTTCACAAACCGATCCAAAGGTGATTTTTCATATTTTGTGTGATGCCTTTTTTGTGGCGGGTGTGGTGATCACCAGTGCCGGACTGCTGGTTTTTTCCAGCAACGAGGGAACCTTTGACGGCCTCGTTTACGGTGTGAGCAGCTTCATCAATATGTTCCGTCCCAAGCACAAAAAAAAATATGATACCTTTTTCGATTACAGAGTAGCCCGTGCCGATAAAAAATTTTCCTTTGGATTTCTTTTGATCTGTGGACTGTTCTTTTTGGCCGTATCTCTTGTAATGTACTTTCTGTATCGCAGGTACGTTTAAATGAAAAAGAACCTTCGGGGAATATCCCCGAAGGTTCTTTTTTGTGCGAGGATGCCAATTGGGAAGACAACCCGATATTGACAAACCGTGGAAAACATGGTAAAATACTCTTGGTATGGAAAAACAGCACTCATAAAAGCAGCAAAAGAGACGCGACTTTTTTGCACGGGCTCGTTTTTTTTCTGCCAAGGTTGGAAAACTACTATTAGGAAAACGACAGAAGCGACGGAAAGGAGCTTTGCATGAAACTCAATTACAAACGTGTGATCTTTGTGGGAATGGCCTTCTTTTTGATCACGGCCTTTTGGCAGGCCTATGATGCCATTATTCCTTTGATCCTGACCAACCACTTTGGTCTGCCCCAAACGGCGTCGGGGGCCATTATGTCCATCGACAACGTGCTGGCCGTCTTTTTGCTCCCCCTTTTTGGAGCTCTTTCCGATAAGGTGAACACCCGTTACGGCAAGCGTACCCCCTTTATTGTGGTGGGAACCGTGGTAGCGATCGTCTCCTTTATTGGCCTGACGTTTATTGACAACTATCAGCTGGCCCGCGTGGTGCAGGCAGGAATTCCCGGACTGGAGCAGGGAAGCCTCTCCGACGAGGCCTTTGACGAGATGACCCGCAAGCTGGCGGTGGAGCTGACCATTGAAAATCCCTTGCCGTTGATCGGTTTTATTGCCACGCTCCTGGTAGTGTTGGTGGCCATGGCCATCTTCCGTTCTCCCGCCGTGGCGCTGATGCCCGACGTTACCGTTAAGCCTCTGCGCTCCAAGGGCAACGCCGTGATCAACCTCACGGGCACCGTGGGCGGCATTTTGGTGCTGGTGCTGGGCATGGTGTTTGCCACCTCCAAAAACCATTATATGCAATATACGGGATACGTGGTGGCGGTCACCGCGGTGATGCTGGTGGGCCTGTTGATCTTTTTGTTTACCGTGAAGGAGAAGAAATGGGCCGAGGAGATGGAGGCCGAATCGATTCGCTTGGGGCTGGAGCAGCCCGTGGAGGGGAATACCAAAACGAATACCCGCAAGCTGACCCGTCCGGAGCGGATCTCCCTGTTGCTGATTCTGGCGTCGGTGGCTCTTTGGTATATTGGATACAACTCCATTACCAGTAAATATTCGGTGTACGCCACCAACGTGCTGGGCTTTGACTTCAACTTTACCCTGATTGTGGCACAGGCTGCGGCCATCGTGTCCTATATTCCCGTGGGCATTCTGTCCTCCAAGTATGGACGCCGCAAGACCATTCTGGTGGGTGTGGTGCTTCTTGCCCTGGCGTTTTTCAGCGGCATCTTCGTCACCTCTACCACCTCCGAAATCATTATGTATCCCGTGTTTGCCCTGGCGGGCATTGGATGGGCCACCATCAACGTCAATTCCTTCCCTATGGCGGTGGAGCTTGCCAAGGGTGGGGACGTGGGCAAATACACCGGGTACTATTACACGGCTTCTATGGCGGCGCAGATCGTGGCCCCCATCCTCTCGGGCATCTTTTACGATCTGTTTGGTATGCGCTACGTGTTCTTTGCCTTTGGCACGGTGTTCGTTGCCCTGTCCTTTGTAACCATGTTCTTTGTTAAGCATGGGGATGCCAAGCCGTTGTCCAAGGAGAGCCTCCTTGAGAATTTGGACGTGGACGGATGATGACGGCAGTTTGGATTTTATTGGGCGTCCTGCTGTTTTTGATACTCCTGTATCTCCTGGTCCTGATTCGCCCGCGGCGACCGGGAAGCGTGGATCCTGCCCTGCTTTGTAATTATGCCCATCGTGGACGGCACGGTGGGGCGATCCCAGAGAACTCCATGGCGGCCTTTGCTCTGGCCTGCGAGGAAGGCGTGGGGATCGAGCTGGACGTGCAGCTATCCCGGGACGGCAAGGTGATGGTCTTTCACGATTACTCTCTGCGCCGCATGACGGGATGCGAGCGGCTCCTTTCGGAGATGGACGCCAAGGATTTGCAGGCACTATCCCTGGCGGGGACGCAGGAGACGGTTCCCACCCTGGAGCAGGTTCTGCGCCTGGTGCGAGGGCGGGTTCCCCTGCTCATCGAGTTGAAGGGAGAGAGCATGGATACCTCTCTTTGTCAGGCCGTGGCAGAGCTGCTGGCGGGCTATGAAGGGGCGTATTGCATCGAGTCCTTCCATCCCCTGTTGGTGCGGGAGATTCAGCGGCACATCCCCGGGGTGTTCTGCGGTCTGCTTTACACCAACGTTTGTCGGGAAAAGAAAAAGACCTCTCTGTTAAATTTGCATCTCACCTGGATGGCGTTGAATTTTCTGGCGCGTCCACAGTTTATCGCCTACGATCAACAGGAACGGAATTCGTTGCCCGTAAGAATCACCACGCGCTGGTATAAGGCTCCCCACTTTGTTTGGACGGCACGCACCGCCGCCCAGCGACGAATTGCCGAGGAGTTGGGCGAGCACGCCATCTTTGAGATCGGAACGCGACCCGAAGAGGAATCCCGGGGATAAAAAAGCCTTTCGGGAAATGCTTTGGGTTCCCAAGGACAATTTTTAACCGAACAACCAAAGAGCAAACAAAGGCTCCCTTGTGTAAAGGGGGCCTTTGTGTTAATGCCTTTAGGCAGTTGAGCGCTATGCGCGAAACAGACAACCACCCGCTATGCGGGTGGGCAACAAAGGATTTACCCTCGTCTTTGGAGTAGATGTAACATAAGCCTTCTCCTGTGGGAGAAGGGGGACCACCGTAGGTGGTGGATGAGGAGTTACTTTTCGTTAAGGACACCTCATCCGTCACTTGTCGCTTGCGACATATGACACCATTCCCCCACTGGGGAAGGCTTACTGTTGTTTGCACTCTCGATTATGGAGGGGGAGTTTGCTCAAAGCTTTTGCAAAGCAAAAGCCGGCAGCTTGAGCCGCTGGCTGGTAGTGTTGGGCTTTTAGCCTTTGTGCATACCACCCGTTTGACGGGGGGATTTATAATATTTTGAAAAAATTATGAATTTTGAAAAATCCCTTGCAAAACGGGAAAGAATCTGTTATAATACTATGTGCACAGCGTGAAACTGTGAAACGAGGCCATACCAGCCGGGGATTTAGCGGAGCCCTACACCTGAAATCCGCTACAGCAGGGGTGGATTCCTCTTTTGAGGGACGAACTTTTACGAATAGAGTCGTATCTGCTGTGTTGACGAATGGGTCTTGCGCAATTGGGAATTGTGAACCATGTCAGGTGGGGGACCAAGCAGCATTAAGCGATGACCCCAATGTGCCGCGAGAGCGCCTGTTCTGAGCAGGAGATAAGAAGATCGCGTGGAAGCGACTTTCGATTTTGAGGTGTATGGTCTTGTTTTGCAGTTTGACGCTGTTTTTGCGTCAAACTTTTTCTTTTTGTGAGGTGCATGATGAAAATCGGCGTTAGCTCTTACAGCTTTTCCAAATACATGAAGCAGACCGGTTGTGATCTCAAGGAGATCTGCGGTCTGGCACGGGGCATCGGCTTTGATGCCATCGAGTTTATTACCATCAAGGCCGAGGATCCCATCGCGGTTGCCAAGGAGCTTCGCGCGTTCTGCGCTTCCATCGGTCTGGAAATTTCAGCCTATGCCGTGGAAATGAATCTTCTTAAGGGAGACCCCGAGGAGAACGTGGCCGAGCTTCTTGCCTGCGTAGATGTGGCCGAGGCCTTGGGCGCGCCCGTGATGCGTCACGATATCTGCTCGGCCCTCCCCGAGGGCATGACCTGGGAGGAAGCGATCCCCGTGATGGCTCCCATGATCCGCCGCGTCACCGAGTACGCCGCGGGGAAGGGGATCCGCACCTGCTCCGAAAATCACGGCTTTATCTTCCAGGATTCGGTTCGTGTGGAGAAGGTGATTGGAGCGGTGGATCACGAAAACTACCGCTGGCTGTTGGACATTGGCAATTTCCTTTGCGCCGACGAACATCCCACCGATGCCGTTGAGCGTGCCTTGCCTTATACGATCCACGTCCACGTCAAGGATTTCCTCTACCGCAAGGCCGAGGGGCTAGAGGTTCTGCCCGATGGCTTCTTCAAAACGCGGAACGGCAATCTGCTCCGCGGAACCATCTTGGGACACGGCGACGTTCCCGTGGCGGACTGTGTAAAAAAGATTCGGGCGTTTGGCTATGACGGAACCGTCTCCCTGGAATTTGAGGGGGCCGAGGACAACCTCAACGCGGTTCGTCTTGGATATGCCTATATGCGGGAGTTGATGAAATAAGTTTTTGGGAGCTGTTGCGAGAGGGTTGCAACAGCTCCTTTTCGGGTTGCCGCTACCGAAATCTCCCCGCAATGTAGTTTTGTCAATGATGTGAGACTAAAAAAGTAAAAATAAAAGTAACGAGTTCGGTTAAATGCTTTTGCAGTCGGAAGGAGGGGCGGAGCCCCGAGAGGAGACTGCAAAAGCGTGGCGCGATTCAAGCGCAGGTATT
>JAFTNJ010000048.1 GCA_017451915.1 Clostridia bacterium | reverse complement strand
CTACGGTGGTCCCCCTTCTCCCACAGGAGAAGGCTTATGTTACATCTGCTCCAAGAACAAGGGTAAAACCTTTGTCGCCCACCCGCATAGCGGGTGGTTGTCTGTTTCGCGTCAAGCGCTCCACTGCCTAAAGGCATTAACCCAAAGACTGCCGCCAACAGCTTGCGCTGTTGGCGGCAGTCCTTTTATTTCTCATTGAAACAAGGTCTTTTGGTCAATATCCGCCAAAAAGACGGCGGCGTAAGACATGGTGAGGTGGAACAGCGAGGTGTTCCACTTGGTATCTCTTCCCCAGCCCTCAAAGGTGGTGGTTCCACCCTCGCGCAGGATGCGGAGCCAGGCGCCCTCGTTCAAAAGCTGCTCCTTTAACAGTTCCCACTCGCCAATGCGTACCAGCCCCATGAGCACGGGGAAGGTACAGAACAGAGAAAGCGAATGGATCCCCCGCTCCCGAAGCAGCTGCAAGAAGTTTTCTTGGAAGCCCTTCTCCTCGTACAAGCCAAAGGCAAAAGCGAAGCTATTGCCCACCAGGCTGGTATGCTCCGAGTCAACCGCATCTCGGAACAGGTCACGCTCCGGCAGGTAAAAGGCGGTTTGGAACTTCTTTCGCAAAGGGGCTTCCTCCCGATAGGGCTCCTGCCCCAAAAGCTCTGCCATAACATTGGCCGTGTGGATCGCCTCCAGATAATACGCGTTGATGGAAATATGCGCCGTGGTGCAGACCTTTCCTTCCTTAATATCGGCATCGTAACCGTCCTGAAAGTTCTTGGGCCATTCCACCACGCACCATTTATCCAGGTGGTTCAAGAGCCCGTCGGCCTGCTCATACTCCCGTCGGTAAACCTCCAACAGAGCGGTCACCTTGGGATACTGCTCCCGTAAGAACGCCAGATCGCCCGTCAAGCGATGGTGCCACAGCACCAGGTAAATCAGCATCAAGGGGAATTCGGCAATCTCCTGCATAAAGGAGCAATCCAGACAGGTCACAAGTCCATCGGTGATGAAGGAGGAGGAAAAACCGTCCTCGATCAGTTTGCGCACCATGCTATCATCCCCTGTTAGGATCATATGGGCCAGGGCGGTGTAGCATCCGTCCCCCATATAAAAGCCCTTTTCCCGCTCCATGCAATCCTGAATGACCTCCTGTACGCCGTAACGCTGGGAATTGACGCAAAGCTCCCAGACCCTGCGCAGGGCGGGCGAGGACGCATATTCGGGCTTCAGCTTTGCCGCTAGAGAAAAGGGATAGTGCCGTGCCAGGAGGCAGACCTCGGTCACCTCGCAATCGGCGGGCAACAGAAGCTCCGCATAGCGGAAGCTCTTATAATCGAACCAATCGAGAACGCTTTCTCCGTCGTCCAGAATCCAGGGCTCCTCGTAATGACAGTTGGCGCGGAGCTCCACGCGAAGCGCGCCGTCCTCCTCCAACTCCTGGGCGCAACGCACCGTAAGAACCTCGTCACGGCGTCCCTTGACCTTGACCCTGAGATACCCCACGTAGATCGAGCCAAAATCAAAGCGCAGGGAGCCCTCCCTTCCCTCGGTTTGCACCGGAAGGATGCGCTCAAAGGTGAGCATATCGCTCTTTTGCGGCAGAACGGTATAGTCCACCACCTGCCGAGGGGAGGCATTGCTCCAATGGGAATCGTCGTAGTCCGGGGCGTCAAAGCCCACCTCGGCACTGCGGGAATCGTATTCCTCCAAAAATTGGGTGCGATAGCCCACCGTCCCCACCTCCCGATAGGCGGTGTGGGGATGGGTACGGAAGGTAGAATCACTGCAAGCAACCACTTCCCCGTCAACCACCAGATCCATCAGCAGACCGTGGCGCAGATCTCCACTCTGCCAAACCCGGTTGATCAAGCCCTGGTACAGGGTATGTACGGCGATAACGTTCTTTCCGGGACGCAGATAGGCGGTCACGTCCACCGTGTTGTAGGGATATTGAAAATGGTAGGCAGGAGCCGGTCCTTGGGCTACGAACTCCCCGTTGATGTAAAGCTTATAGTAATCGTCGGCTGTGATATAGACCGTAGCCTCCCGCGGCGTATCGTTTAAATGGAAGGATTTACGGAACAGGATGTGGCGATTGCGATGCTCCTCGCATGGAATACTCACCTTCACCAGCTGGCGGTGAAAGACGTTTCGCGGCTCCAGCGCGCAAAACTCCTCGTCCGTGATCCATTGACCTTGAAAAGAATGCATAAAAACCTCCTCACAAGGAACTCCATGCCAAAATGGCAGACGGCTCCCTTCGTTTCCTCTATTATACCATAGACAGAGGGATTTTGCAAGAGGAAGCGGGCTCAATCAATGGCAGAAAAACGCTCGTCCCGCCGATCGGTTCGGCGGTAGATATATTCGTCCTCTCCACAGCCCTGCAATACGATCTCGTCGTCGGTGTACCGCTTGACGCACCACATCAGCCCACGGCTGGTCTCCAGGCATTTGCCCAGCTCGCACTCCTCGGTGGGAATGCGAATCTCGGTGGGCTCATAAGAAAAATTGCAATGAAAGCGGCACCAAGGCTCCCGATTCTCCCGAAAATTACGAATGCGGAAGAACTGTCCGCCGCCAAAAATACCGAGATCAAAGACCCGATTGTAGGACGCGCCGCAGTAGATGTTATCGTCCTTGGGTTGAATGGAAAAGATATATTCGGTCCTACCGGTGCAAAGATAAAACTGAACCCCATCCCGCCGGGCATGGTAGCTGTCGGCCATGCGCCAAAGGGTCAGGCACTTGGGAATCCCCGCCTCCCGCACCGTTGGCAGAGGTTGGTTGCCGTGATCCACAACAAAGCGCTCCAAACGGCGCAGGGCGCGGTGACGTTCCGCGTCGTAGGCTTCCCCCAGACGCGCCGCCAGCTCCTCGCAGTTGGAAATTGCAGACGATGGCGCGGCAGTATCCAGCGTGTAGGCATAGCGCGTGGTTTTGGCCTGCTGATCCCGCTCGCAGATGGCTACCAGCTGCTTTTTATGCTCGTATCCGCGGTAAAGCATGGCTCCCAGCCGTAGCGCGTCGACCGAGGTAAAGAGCACCAGCGCAAATCGCTCGGTCTCCACGATCTCGCAATGGGAGCCGCGATAGACGCCGCAGGAAAAGGGGGTGACCTCCGTATCGAAGGTGCTGATGCCGTCCTTGAGAATCGAATCGGTACTGACCGAAAAAAGACGGCTGATGCGAACGATCTTCCCGATCTCGGGATAGGTCTGATCCAGCTCCCAGCGGGAAACGGTCTGCCGCGTGGTATCCAACCGCTCGGCAAACTCCTCCTGGGAAAGGCCGTGGCCAATGCGGATCTGCTGTATGCGTTGTCCTAAAGTCATATGGGTTCCTCCTTGATGGTTCTGCCTCTATGATACCATATAAGAAACGATTTGTCTACCAAAGGAATTTGGAAATTTGTCACGCGGCACGTGACAAAAGCAGCCCCCGGCAAGCCGCTTTCCGCGGGGCTCGAATCTCGCAAGTAAGTCACCCAAAAAGAAACACCCAACCGCTTTGCGATTGGGTGTTTCTTTTTGGGGTGAGATATGGGATTCGAACCCACGACCTTCAGGGCCACAACCTGACGCGCTAACCAACTGTGCTAATCCCACCATAGGATAATGGCGTGCCTTGAGGGATTCGAACCCCCGACCTACTGCTTAGAAGGCAGTTGCTCTATCCAACTGAGCTAAAGGCACATTGGGAATCTGCTTCCCTTCTGGGAAGCAAATTCGTTTGGAGCGAGTGATGGGAATCGAACCCACGCGACCAGCTTGGAAGGCTGGGATTCTACCATTGAACTACACTCGCATGTCCTTACCACAAGTACTTGAATATTATACCACACTCCAAATGCTTTGTCAAGAGTAATTTTCGTTTTTTTAAAACTTTTTTCTATGCTTTTTTCTGTTATACCCCCGATTCCAAGAAGCGGAAATATGAATTCTTTTTAAATTTCCGCCAAACGTCTTGATTTTTTGCCTTGTTTGTGATAATATAGTATTAAAAACCACATAATAAAATCACAAACACAATTTACCGAAGGAGTCCAACATGAAAAGAACCCGGTTATCCGACCGTTTACTGCCCGATTACACCAAGGGCGAAGAAATCACCAACATGGTTACCCACATTTGCGGCGGTGCCCTTGGCGTGGTAGCCCTGACTCTCTGCATCATCTTTGCCGCCCTGCATCACAACCCTTGGGGCGTGGTGGGAAGCGCGATCTACGGTGCCTCCCTGATCCTGCTTTATACCACCTCCAGCATTTATCACGGTCTGCGTCCGGGAATGGGCAAAAAAGTCTTTCAGGTTTTGGATCACTGCACCATCTATTTTCTCATCGGCGGCACCTATACCCCCATTCTCTTTTGCTCGATCCGTCCCGTATCCCCCGCCTGGGCCTGGGTCATCTTTGGCATCGTGTGGGGTCTGGCGGCCATGGCCGCGGTCTTTACCGCCATTGACCTGAAAAAATATTCCAAGCTCTCCATGATCTGTTATATTGGCATGGGCTGGAGCATCCTTTTAGCCATCAAGACCGCCATTGAAGCCATTCCCCTTCCCGGCCTGCTCTGGCTGCTCTTTGGAGGCATCTCCTACACCGTGGGAGCCATCTTCTACGGACTTGGAAAAAAGCACCGCTACGTTCATTCGGTCTTCCACGTTTTTGTTTTTCTGGGAAGTTTATTGCAGTTTGTTTGCGTATTCTTCTACGTAATATAAAAAGCAGGGGCTGCGTCAATGACGCAGCCCCATTTTTTCGATCATTTCAAAAGCTCTGCCAAAGATTGGTACAGAGTTTCATCAAAAGGAGTACGCAGACCCACGCTGTTCAAGATCGCGGTAAAGCCGGCATCCAGGTCGGCCTCCTCGGTCAGCTTACGGTAGGTCTCAATGGAGTTGGCGTAATCCTCGATTGCCAGGCAGTAAATCTCCAACGAAGCCAGACCGGACATGGCGTAGCTGATATAGTACATGGGATTTTCCACTACCACGTGCTTCCAGTACAGGGAAACGTCGGCAAGATATTCGTCTACAAATTTCTCTCCGCCGTAGCCCTCACAGATTGCCGTCATCTGTGCGTCGATCTTGGAGGGATCGGCAAGCTCGGGATTCTCGTAGATGCTCTGCTCGAATTCGTCGATGATGGTGCAAAGAATAATCGAGCTGATATTGTAGTACAGCTGATAATCGATCAGCACCTGATAGAGCTCCTCGTTTTTAAGAATGTCCTCCAGATAGATCATGAACAGCCACTCGTTGGCCTGGGAATGTACCTCGGCAAGATCCATGGGAATGCTTCCGCCGTCGGCGTAGAGATACGCGTAATAGTGCCCCGCCTCATGGGCAACGGTGGTTGCCGACTTATAACCGGGACCAAAGAAGCAAATGGGATGCTCGTACTCATACAAATACGTGGTAAACGCTCCCTCGTAGGAGTCGTAAGACATGGCGAAGATCGCGTGATCGGTGGTAAAAAGCTCCATCATGCCATTTCCCATGCTCTCGGGGAGAGAGGCAAAATAGTTCTTCATTAACTGAGGATAACGGGTATCGTGCTCGGCGTACAAAAGCGAAACCAACAGATTTTGCTGATCGCTGGGGAGCTTTTGATAATTGAGCTGGAACCGCTGATACGCATCCTTGCACAGGGGGACCAGATAGTTCTTTACAAATGCCCGCATATCCTCCATATCCTCCAGGGTATAGTCCCGCAGGTAGACGTCGGAATAAGCGTACTCGGCATAATTCTGGTGTCCGCTGCCAACCGCCAGCTGATTGTTGTTTTCCACTACCTTTTGGTAGATCTCACGCACCTTGTTTTCCATAGCCTTGGTGTCCTCAAGCTCCAGCGCGTCACGGTACTCCACCAACAGCTCGTCGTTCTCCTTGGAGATCTCACTCATCTCGTCGCTATACATACGCATCTCGGCGATCTCGCTCTCGGACCAATCGGCAAAGAAGGTATCACGGTAGGCAAAATCGGATGTGTCGATCTGCTGACACATCTTCATGTAAGCGTCATATGCGTCGCTTTGCATGGTAGAGGAATAGAGATAAGCGTCGGAGGTTCCGGCAGCCTTGGCATTCTTGGAATAAAAAATATAGGCAATTTGCGCCTGGGTGGCAATATGATAGAAGAGGTTTTCCATATTTTCCACGGCGGCTTCGATCTCGCTGTCGGCCGCGTTGTTCTTCATCAGCTCCAGGCATTGATCCAGTGCCGCAAGGAAGGCTTCCTCATCGGCGTCGTTCAGGTCAAAGTGCATCCAGGAGGCATCGCCATCCAGGACGATGTCTTCCCATTCCTCCTCGGCCTCGGTGGTTGCGGGAACCACGGTGCTATTGGTCGTACTACTCAACGACTCGCCGGTAGCATCGGGCAAGCGAAGCAGCAACGAGCATGAGGAGACCGACGTAAGCACCAGCAAAAGTGCTAACAGTGTGATTAACAAACGGTAAAACGGTTTCATAACGTCCTCCTTGGTATTTCAGGATAGAAGCATTATATCACACTTTCTCCTAAAAATCAACCGTTTTCCACAAACCCAACGATAAAATATCGAAGATAGATCAAAAGGATGGCCACGCCGAAGCAAAGCATCCCCGCAAAGGGCCAACGGTCCCCGCGGCAGAGCAATACACCAATTCCCGCGGTTCCCATACAGATCCAATGCAGGAGGCGTACGCATAATGCATGAGGGATCCCCACGTCAAAGATGCGGTGATGCAAATGCCCGCGATCGGCGGCAAAGGGGCTCTTTCCCCGCAGGCCTCGTCGCAATACCGCGGCAAGAAGATCGGTCAGCGGATACGCGAAGAGAAAAAAGAGGGACAGCTGCTCGATTCCCACAGGAAGTAGTGTCCCCAGGGGAATGGAAAAAACACCGAGAAGAAAGCCCAGCGTCCCCGATCCGCAGTCCCCCGCAAAAATAACGGCGGGATGGCGGTTGAAGCACCGAAAGCCCAAGCAGACCGTGGCCAAAAGAAGCATAGGGAGGGCGAGATTCCCGGCCCCCAAGCTCCAAAAAGCGGCGGCCATTGCCGTTGCCTCCACCGCCACCGTTCCCGCCAGCAGGCCATCCAATCCATCAATAAAATTGTGGGCGTTGGTCAGGGTCAAAACCCAAAGCAACCATCCGATCACCGCACGGGGAGCTGTTACCCCACAACCAAGCACCGTGGCAAGACCGATGCTCCCCTGAAAAAACAGCTTGCACCGAGGGCCAAGGCAAAGAATGTCATCGGCCAGCCCCAAAAGGAAGATCAATCCCCCGCCCCCCAGGGCGCAAAACAGGAAGGAGGTATGCTGACACAAGGCAAGGCCGGAGATGAGAAAAGCAAAAAATAATGCGATCCCTCCGGAGCGCGGGATCCGCCTTTGATGCATCCGCCGTCGGTCTTTTGGCACGTCCACGGCGTGCAATTTACAGCCCAAGGACATAGCCACGGGGGTTAAGGCAAAGGAAAGCGCTGCGCCAAAGGCGCCGATATACCAAATCATAGGTTCCCCTTTCCGCGCGACAAAAAAGAGCCGCACAGGATCCCTCGGGGGGATCCGTATGTAGCTCTTTGTTTTTTGATTTTAACGAACCTGAACGAAGCCCAGCTTCTTTGCCACCTTGGAAAGGGTGCGGCAAGCATACCAAGAGGCCTCCTCGGTGCCCTTCTTCATCTGTGCCTCCAGGCCGGCCTTGTCGCTCATATACGCGCGGAAATCGGCCTGCACGGGAGCCAAAGCATCGGCGGTCGCCTCGCCCACCGCCAGCTTGAAATCGCCGTAGCCGCGTCCGTCAAACTCACGCTCGATCTCTTCAATGCTCTTGCCGGTAAAGCAGGAATAAATGGTCATCAGATTGCTTACGCCCGGCTTTTCGTTCACGTCGTAGCGAATTTCGCTGCCCGAGTCGGTTACGGCGCGCTTGAACTTTCTAATAATTGTATCCCGATCGTCCAGAATATATACCACGGCGTTGGCGTTTTCATCGGACTTGCTCATCTTTTTGGTGGGCTCGGCCAGGGACATGATCTTCATACCGTGCTTTGCCATGATGGGCTCGGGAACGGTAAAGGTACCGGGATAGAGCTGATTAAAGCGCTCGGCAATATCGCGGCAGAGCTCTACGTGCTGCTTTTGGTCAATTCCCACCGGAACCACGTCGGTTTGATACAGCAGAATATCGGCCGCCATAAGGGTGGGATAAGTAAACAGACCCGCGTTGATGTTGTCGGCATGGCGGGCACTCTTATCCTTAAACTGCGTCATACGGGAGAGCTCGCCAAACATGGTAAAGCAGTTGAGGATCCATGCCAGCTCGGCGTGCTCGTGTACCATGGACTGGACGTACAGGGTGTTCTTATTGGGATCCAGGCCGCAGGCCATATACAATGCCAGGGTCTCGTAGGTGCGGCGACGGAGATCGGCCGGTACCTGGCGCACGGTGATGGCGTGCTGGTCCACCACGCAGTAGAAGGTTTTGTATTTTTCGGAATACTCCGAAAAGTTTCGAATCGCGCCCAAATAATTTCCAATGGTCAGGTTACCGCTGGGTTGAACGCCGGAAAAAGATACTTTTTGTTCACCAAACATAGTTCGAATCAATCCTTTCAGTTCCTCGCTTCAATACCCTACTATTGTACCACAAGTCCTGCCGCTTTGCAAGAGGATTTTAAAAAAAGATCCCCAAAGCAACAAAAAGACTGCCAAAGATTGGCAGTCTTTTTGTTTTTATGATCTTACTTCTTGGGAAGGAAGCCGTAGGTTTCCATCCAGGAGTAGTACATTCCGTAGGGGGAATCGTAGTAGGTGTAGGGCTCGCTGATCTTGAAGGTAGGATCCTGCCACTTCAGCTCCTCGTTATCCAATCCCAGCTCCTTCACCGGCTCGGTGGAGGTAGCGGACAGAACGTACTTGTGAAGGGTTTCCAAATCACCGGCGATTACACCGTTCTGGATCATGGTCTTCAGCTTGCTGAAGCTACCGATGGTGGGAACATCCTTACCGGTGGAGAGAAGAACACCCAGTTCCTTTACCACCAGCTCCAGATCTGCGTAGGTCGTGCAGCTGTTGATCACGTCGTTGATCTCCGTGTTCAACCGGTAGAGGTACTTCACCAGCTCGGTATCCAGATTGCCGCACAGAACAAAGTTGGGATCTGCTGCAGCCTCGGTCTTTGCAACCGATTCGGTCTCACCGTTGTTGGAAGCGGTGTAGGAAATATCCAGGCCCTTTACGTTGGGCGTTACACGGATGTAGTAGAGCAGGTAGTTACGGTCGTTTTCGGTAGCCGTAGTGCTCAGCTCCAAAGCCGCGTCGGTGTCTTCGGTGAAGTTGAAGGCCATCTTCAATTCTCCGGAATCACCCGTGGGAAGGATCTCCAACGTGGTCACGTTCTTCATACCGGTGCGGTACAGAACGTAGGTGTAAACGTCGGTTGCGGCATCGTGGAAGGTCAGAACAAAGTTCTGCGCGTTTCTTCCGATACCGGCATCACAGGTCTTGATCCACTCCATGAGAGCCGCGTTCTTCAGAACGCCGGTCTTGGTCAGATCCTCGTAAACCTCAATGGTGTACTCCTTGGTATTGAAGAAATCAAAGTCGATCACGGCCTTGTTCTCGGTCTCGGAAATGGTCTTTTCAGCACCGTTGGCCTTGCAGAGCAGCTTGTATTCCAGGTTCTTCTTGGTGTACAGGGAGAAGATGGACAGCTCGTAGCCCTTGGAGGAGCCGGCGGCATCCTCGTAGTTGAGAACGAAATCAACGCTCTTCAAAACCTCTTTTTCGTTGCCGTCCTTATCGGTCTGGGTTTCGAAGGAAGGCTGAGGAATCACGCTGAAGTTGGTAGCCGCGCTCAGGTCATTATTATAAATGTAGTAGTTGGCGGTCAGGTACTGGCCGGAGGTTGCGTAGGTCTTGAGCACGTGAACTCCCTTGGTATCCTTGCAGGATGCCAGCCATGCGCTCAGGGTCTCGTCCTGAGAGAGAACGTCTACCGAGTAACCGCTGGTGTAGGATACGTTGTAGCCCTCCTTGCTCAAGGAAACGCTACTGCTGGTGGTTGCTCCGGAGGTGGCAAAGCTTGCCATGTCAAAGCCCAGCAGAGGATTTACCAGAGAACCGCGGTTCTGAACCTTACCGTTCTCCCAAACATCGGCAGACATTTCGGGCTCGGGGTAAGCCAGGAACACGTTACCGGTGGCGTAAATGTCCATCATGTAGTCCTCGTTCAAACGAACCAGGTTGGTGGCGCCATCCTCCTCGGTCACCAGCTTGTAGTGCTTATTCAGCACGCCGTACTGCAGCAGGTTGCGGAACTCGCTGTTGGTGTTGAGGTAGGTAACGATCTCCATACTACGGGAGAGGCTCTTACTGTAAATGCAAACACCGAACATATTGCTGTAAATATCGTCGGCGGATGCGGTGGGATACTCAACAACCACGGAGTAGTACTCGTCCTTGTACTGATCCAGCACGGTAGAGTCACCGGAAACGAACTTCACGGCAGCCTTTTTACCGCTGGCATCGCCAAAGTAGTTGTTGAACTTGAACTCGTTGAGCTTGAGGTAGTCGGCGGTGAAATCCGCATTCTCAAAGAGGCTGTCATAGCCCAGGATTACGCTACCGCGGGACAGAGCGGCGATATCGGTGTAGTGGTAACCGAATACCGAGAAATCCTGCAGCATGGAGTAATCGGTGGGATCAATGGACCAGTAGTGAGCCAGCAGATTGAGGCAATCCTCGTAGGTAGCATCTACCGGAATCACATCCTTTTCAAACAGGTGAACCTGCTTGAGGAAGCTGTAAAGGTAGGTGTTGAAGAAGCCGTCGATCTTGCCCTGGGTCACGTAGCCCTGCTGGGAGTACTTCTCCATCAGCTCCTTGTTGAGGAGCATGTACTTGTACTCACCAATAATGTTGTTGTTAGGAACGGCATAGGTGGAGCCGTTGATCTTTGCGGCGGAAAGAAGGGTGCCGGAAATGTATTCCTTGATCTTCTTGGAGGAGCCGGAAAGCTCGGAATCCAAGGAATAGAGCCAACCTCTTTCGATGTAATCGTTATACATATCCTCGCCGGCGATGTAGATGATGTCTACCTGATAAGGAACCGCCTCGGGATACTTGATAATGGTCATACCGCTTTCCAAAGTCTCGGTAGCGTCGGTCACAGCCGCCTCACCGGTGCCCTCGGGAGCCGTGGTGGCCTCGGTAGCGATCTGATCCTTTTCGGCCTTGGCCTTCTCATAATTGAGAATGGTCTGGGTCACGGTGGATTCGTACACATCCTTGGTCAGGAAGGTGATCTCCAACTGGGTCTTAAATTTGGATTTGGTGATGTCGCTCAATTCGGAGCTTACCAGATCGATCGTTTCCTCGGAGAGCTTCTTCTCGGATACGATCCACATGGTAAGGGTCATTGCATTTTCGGATGCCTCAGTGGTGATCTTATCTTCCACGTCATCATCCTCGCCCGAACAAGCCGTCAGCACGAGGGAAAGCAGCATCGTCAAGCACAGCAACAGACAAACTAGTCTTTTTTTCATCTTTGTTCCTCCCAAAAAATCTGCTTTTTCCCACCCCGGAGCGGGGCGAGAGTAAGCCTACTCTTATACTTAATTATTTTACACCATTTTATGGGTTCTGTCAAGTGAATTTTTTGTGTCCAACCTTTGAAAAACCTGTTTTATTTTCAAATCGGTCACTCATTGTTCATATTTTGATAGCACTACGCACAAATGCAAAAAACGGAATTATTGCATATTGCTGTTTTTTTTATCACATATCACAAAAATGCAACATTACATTTGTATGCTTAAACCAAAAAAAGTGAACCAAATGATGAACAACATCACTCCATAAATCCCTTCAAATGTCTTGCTCTGCTGGGATGACGAAGCTTGCGAAGTGCCTTGGCTTCGATCTGACGGATACGCTCACGGGTAATATCAAATTCCTTACCCACCTCCTCCAGAGTACGGGTACGGCCGTCGTAAAGACCGAAACGAAGCTTGATCACGTGCTCCTCACGGGGGGTAAGGGTATGCAGCTGACGCTCCAGCTCCTCACGCAGGATGTTGGTGGAGGTTGCCTCGGCAGGAGAGGGGGTGTCATCGTCGGGGATGAAATCGCCAAGATGGCTATCCTCCTCCTCACCAATGGGCGTTTCCAGGGAAACGGGATCCTGGGCGATCTTCATGATCTCCCGCACCTTCTCGGCGCTCATGCCCATCTTTTCACCGATCTCCTCGGCGGTGGCTTCTCTGCCGTTCTCCTGCAACAGCTGACGGGAGTAGCGGGACACCTTATGAATGGTCTCTACCATGTGCACGGGAATACGAATGGTACGCGCCTGGTCGGCAATGGCGCGGGTAATGGCCTGGCGGATCCACCAGGTAGCGTAGGTGGAGAACTTATAGCCCTTGGTGTAATCGAACTTATCCACGGCCTTCATCAGACCCAGGTTGCCCTCCTGGATCAGATCCAGGAAGAACATTCCGCGGCCCACGTATCTCTTGGCAATGCTGACCACCAGACGGAGGTTGGCCTCTACCAGCTCGGTCTTGGCCGTCTCGTCTCCGGCCATCATACGCTCGGCCAGCTCCTTTTCCTTCTCGTTGTTCAAAAGCGGAACCTTACCGATCTCCTTGAGGTAGAGACGCACGGGGTCGTCGATGGCAAGGCCCTCCTGCTCCAGGATCCGCTCCATGTTCTCGCCGGCACCAAATTTTTCCACCTCGTGCTCGATCTCGTTCATTTCCTCGCTGGAGAGCTCGGCGTCAAAGGCGATGCCGTTGTCCTCCAGAGTTTCGTAGAGCTTGTCCAGGCTCTCGGTATCAAAATCCATCTCCTCCATGGCTTCGTCCAGATCGCTGGCGGAAAGCTTTCCCTTTTTTCCCTTTTCGATCAACGAATCCACGTTCCGCTTCAGGGCATCCGACTCCGACGGCTTTTGAGGTGCCGTCTCCTTGGTCTGAGGGGCCGAAGCCTGCTCTACAACCTCTTCTCCGGAAGCAATTTTCTCATTCATCATTTTGTATCAACCTTTCCTTTATGTAATCTTGATCTTTTTTCACGAAGTCGGTCCAGGTGGGCGCGGATATCATCCTCCTGATGATCCTCGTCGCTTTTGGCCTGACGCAGAACGGCCACCGCCGAGCGAAATACCTCGGGGCCGTTTTGGGTGAGCTGCTGTCGCGTCACCTCCATTTTTTGGATCCGCCCGATCTCGTCGGGAGTGTAATCGGCTCCCAAAAGCTCAAAGCGGAAGCCGCCCTCGGAGCGATGCCGCTCCATGATCGATTCGAACACGCGGCGGTGGAAGGAGGTCACAAAATCCGACGCTCCCAGAGCAATGTCGCCCTTCTCCACGGCGTTGCGGTATTCCTCGAAGATCAGCAAAAGCCCCAGCACCGTTTCCTCGGCAGAGGCGGCGCGGACGTCCTTGACGGCCTCGGGGTTGATCCGATCTCCGTAGTTTTTGAGGGTGGACTGTGCCTCACGGCTCTCCTGCTCGGTGCGAGCGCGCTGATGCTTGCGCCGCAGCTGCTCCACCGTGTTCTTCAACGCTTCCACGGGAAGATCCAACGCCTTGGCGGCCTGGGCGAGATAGATCTCCCGCTCCACGGCAGACCAATACTCGGCAATCAGAGTGCAGAGAGCGTTGGAGGCCTTGAGCTTCTCGGAGCCAATGCTTAAATCATAGGAAGAAAGAATCTTCTCGGATTTATGGTCAAAGCCGGTGCGGCTCTGCTCCAGGGCCTGGCGGAAGCGGTCGGGGCCGAATTTTACAATAAATTCGTCGGGATCCTTGGCACCGCTCAGCTTGAGGACGCGCACCTCCATGCCCACCTCCCCCAGCACACGCATGGCCTTGTTGGCAGCGTTTTGCCCGGCGTCGTCGGCGTCGTAGGAAATGATCACCTTTTGGGTGTATTTGGAAAACACCCGGGCGTGCTCCGGGGTAATGGCGGTGCCCAAGGTTGCCACCGCGTACTCAAAGCCCGCGGCGTGCAGCGCAATCACGTCCATATACCCTTCGCAAAGGATCATTCTCTCTGCACAGCAATTCTTGGCAAAATTGAGGGCAAAAAGATGCCGACTCTTTTTAAAAGCAGGGGTATCCGATGAGTTCAGATACTTGGGCTTGCTATCGTCCATCACCCGTCCGCCAAAGGCAACCACGTTGCCCGAGGGATCAATGATGGGAAACATTACCCGATTGCGGAAATAGTCGTAGGTCTTCCCCGTCTTTTGGCTTTTGCCGCAAAGACACGCGGCAATCAGCTCCTCGTCGGTGTAACCGAGACTGTGCATATGATTGGTCAGGGAATAAAAATTGTTGGGGGCAAAGCCAAGACCAAAGTGCTTGATGGTGGCCTCGGACATTCTCCGCTGTTGGCGGAAATACCGCATCCCCTCCCCTCCCAGATTGGGATCAAAGAGGCAGGCACGGTAAAATTTTGCCGCCGCAAGGTTCATCTCCAGCACACGTTTGCGGGAAACGCCCTCCTTCTTTTGCCCCGCCTCGCTCTCCATGGGAAGGGGAACCCCTGCCCGATTGGCCAAGAACTCCACCGCATCGGGAAAATCCAGATTCTCCATTTTTTGAACGAAGGTAATGGCCGAGCCACCGGCGTGGCAGCCAAAGCAAAAGAACATTTTTTTGGTGGGTGACACCGAAAAGGACGGTGTCTTTTCGCTATGGAAGGGACATCGCCCCACCAGGTTGGATCCGGCGCGCTTGAGGGACACGTATCGGCCGATCAGCTCCTCAATGTCGGTGCGATCCACCACCTCTTGTATAAAATGATCGGGAAATCTCACAATACTGCCTTCCTCCTCATCAGTTGCTCCACTCATGGGGAATGAAGAGCTTTTTGTAAAGCTCGATGGCGTAGCGGTCGGTCATGCCGGAAATAAAATCGCACACGCACCGTTTAACCCCCTCCTGCTCCACGTTGCGGAAGTAGAGGGCAGGCATCTGCTCGGGATGCGCCTCGTAATATTCAAACAGACGTCCCAGCATTTCCTTGGCCTTGCCGTCCTCGGATTTGGCCACGGGGCTGGTATAAACGTTGGCAAAGAGGAAGGACCGAAGCTCGTTGGTGGCCTGCCCCACCCCCTCGGACATACAGATCTTATTTTGGTCGGTGCTTGCCTTGATGACCGAGCTGACCATGGTATTGATGCGCTCGCTGTGACTGTTGCCCAGCACCAGGCGCAAATGCTTGGGAATATCGTTCTCGGAAAGGATCCCGGCGCGGCAGGCATCGTCGATGTCATGATTGATGTAGGCAATACGGTCGGCAAATTTGACGATCACGCCCTCCAGGGTGGAGGCCATATTGGAGCCGGTGTGGTTGACGATGCCGTCACGCACCTCCCATGTCAGATTCAAGCCCTTGCCGTCCCGCTCCAAGTGGTCCACCACCCGCAAGCTTTGCTGATAGTGGGAGAAATCCTTGGAGTAAAGCTCCCGCATGGCATCCTCCCCCGAGTGACCGAAGGGGGTATGTCCCAAATCGTGTCCCAGGGCCGCCGCCTCGGTGAGGTCCTCGTTCAGCCGCAGGGCACGGGCAATGATGCGGGCGATCTGCGTAACCTCCAGCGTGTGGGTCAGGCGCGTACGGTAGTGATCTCCCGTAGGTGCCAGAAAGACCTGGGTCTTGTTCATCAGCCGACGGAAGGATTGGGAGTGGATGATGCGGTCACGGTCCCGCTGGAACTCGGTACGCATATCGCTGGGAACGTAAGGGTGCTCCCGTCCCTTGGTGTTTGCCGTTAAAAAGGCATACTTGGACAGATTGGTTTTTTCCCGTTCCAAAAAAAGCTCACAAATCGTTCCCATAGATCCTCCTAACCGACAAAAAATGATTCTTCAACTACTAATATACGCAAAAAAAACGGGAAATACTTTTTTTGCGGAATATTTTTTGTAAAAAGTTGTGTTTTCCTTGGCTTTTAAAGCTAAATCCCCCTCCGCGGCATACCGCGAAGGGGGAAAAGATTACAATACGGTATCGGGGAGGCAATCGTACCAATGGACGTAGGTCTGCCCGTTGATGATCAACCGCTCATTTTCCGGGAATCGCTCGGACCAGAGCGCGCCGTAGCGATGAAGGGCCCAATCGTCCCGATTGAACCGACGCCAAAGCACCGTTCGGCCGTTGGGATCCAGGTACTGCTCGGAGGCCACTCCGTCATTAAAGCATTGAACGTCCATAACGCAAACGGTATCGTATTCCCGTCCGCCAAGGGTCACGGTGTAGCGGCCAACGATGTCCAGCGTTTCGGTCTCGGTCTTGCTTTCCACTACGTTTCCCTTGCGGTGCAAAAGTCCCTTGGGGAACAAATGAATGGGGTTGCCGCAGTTCTCCTCTCCAAAGCCCCAATTTTGAAGAAACGCGTCGCCGTCCAGGAAGGTATAAACCCTTCGAACCCCGTCCTCCACATGGCTTTCGGCAAGATAGCGGCAATGGGTATCGGTCAGCTGTGCCACAAAGCGTCGCTCCATGCGATCCACCGCCCCGGTACGGTAATAATCCTCCGCGCCATATTGAACGGCTACGATCTCTACGCCATCGA
Source organism: Clostridia bacterium (assembly GCA_017451915.1). GTDB lineage: Bacteria > Bacillota > Clostridia > Oscillospirales > CAG-272 > UMGS1865. The sequence continues at coordinate 3,427 of JAFTNJ010000048.1, read as the reverse complement.
TCCCATGGATCTGTGCCCTTCCCACCACCTCCAGCTCGGTGTATTCCGTCCGCCTGCGGGATTGGGCGTCATATAAGCCCCATTTCAGGCGCTCGCCCAAGCGAGGCACCAGGAGCCACCCCTGCAGCTCCTCCCATTTGACGGAAAAGGGGTGACAGGACGAGGGGGTGATTTGATAGGTCGGCATAAGTTCCGGTAAAGCTTTCATCATAAAATCTCCTTTTGCTTTTGGGGGATAGGGATACAGCCGCTTAAATTTTTCCTTTGCGTAGTGCAAACGGCTTTTTACGGTGCCCAAAGGAATGGATAACCGCTTGGCAATGGCCTCCTGGGACAGCTCCTCGTAAAAATACAAAAACAGGATCTGTTGCTCCCGCTCACCAAGGGCACAAACGGTATCGTACACCGCGCTCTGCGTAACACGATCGGTTCCTCCCTCCGCCAACGCCGCCTCGGGGAGCTCCTCATAGGAAAGCGTCAATGCCTTGGCTTTTTTTCGGAAATAATCGTTGCAATGATTGACGGCAATACGAAACAGCCAGGCCTTGAAGGCGGTGGGATCCTTGAGCGTTTCAAAGCGTTGGGTTGCCGTAAGACAGATCTCCTGCACGAGATCCTCCGCATCGCTGTAGTTGCTCACCTTATAGTGAACGAAGCGTTGCAACGGCAAAAAAGCCGACTGCAATAACGACTCCAAATGGCTCACGTGTTCCCCTCCCTCCGAAATATTGGAAAACCGGTTTCACTGATAAAGACGAAACCCGGCGCCAAAAGGTTCACATAATTTCAAAAAAGGAACGTCTTTTTCAAAAAACGTTCCTTTTTGAATGATTTTAACGGTTACCGATAATCAAATCGCCGTCCGCGCACCACGGCCTCGTCGCGGCCACCGCTCATCTCCTGAATCTTGGCGGAAAGCGCGGGGACCACCGTGTCCTTGACCGAGAAGCGCAGGATCACCCGATCCGAAAAGTCGGTACCGTCGATGATGGCTCCAAAGGATGGCAACAGTGCCGAATATCGTTGGTAATCCGAATAGGAGCAGGTGAGCTCCAGCTCGGTGTACTGCTCGTAGGAAATGATATGTGCTGCCTCCAACGCCAGCTTGGCGGTGTGGGAGTAGGCACGCACCAAGCCTCCCGCCCCCAACAGAATCCCGCCGAAATAACGGGTGACAACCACCACGGCGTCGGTCACCCCCGACTTGCGAATGGTATCCAGCACGGGAACCCCCGCGGTGCCCTGAGGCTCACCGTCGTCGGAATAGCGGGCAATGATCTCGCCCTTCATCAGGTAGGCCCAAACGTTGTGCCGCGCGTCCATATACTGATTTTTATATTTTTTGACGAAGGCCTGGGCCTCCTCCTCACTCTTTACGGGAGCGGCATGGCCGATAAACACCGATTTCTTCTCGGTAAATTCGGCTTCGCCCTCTTGCTCAAGAGTTGTATATAAGACCGTGTCTGCCATAAACAGTACCTCTTTTGTTCGGATTTTTCTTTTAAGAAACGGGACGTCGAGGACGTCGTCCCCTACAAAATTATGCGTTCCATCCTCCACTCACTTGGTAGAGTTTTAGGGTAGCGGAGCGGCGACACGGGAATGAATGACACCACGGGGGGGTGTCAGAACCGTGGCGTGACCGAGCCGCAACGAGAAGTGGGGCCCCAAAACTTGCGGAAGCGATTCTACCGTCTATTCACGCTCTGACAAATCCCGGCAGGGATGTCCGGGGACAGGGACGAAACATCCCGGTTTGATCAAACCTCCGAAAAACCTTTTTGTGAAGGTTTTCGTCCACCTTTTTCAAAAGATGGCGGGGTTCGGGGCAGAGCCCCGCGCGCCCTCATTCCTCCTCAGGCTCTACCCAATCGGGATCGTATTTTTTCATCATGCCGTGGATTTTGGCGTCCACCACGGCCGTGACGAGAATTTCCTCGGCGGTGTATTCCACGTTCTCCACGGTAGCGTTTTGGTAAAGGGTGTTCAACGCCCCCGCCTCGCGGTTGGGGATGTGAAAGACCTTTCGCACCTTTCCCGCGTGCATCAGCTCCTGCATTTTTTCCAGCAGGAGGTCAATGCCCTGCCCCGTGCGTGCCGATACCGCCACCAGATTCTCCCGCACCGCGGGAACACCGATGTTGGGAAGTCCCGCCGCGCCCAGATCGCATTTATTCAGCACATAGAGGGTGGGCTTTCCCGAAGCGCCCAGCTCCTCCAGCAGGTGCTCGGTCACCTCCAGCTGTGCCGTGTGCTCGGGATCGGATACGTCCAGCACGATCATCAGCGCGTCGGCAAAGGAGGCCTCGTCCAGGGTGGAGCGAAAGGCCTTGATGAGATGGTGGGGCAGTTTGCGGATAAAACCGACCGTATCGGTCAAAAGAACGCTTTCCCCGGAGGGCATTTCAAATTTCCGGGTAGTGGGATCCAACGTTGCAAAGAGTTTGTCCTCGGCCAGGATCCCGGCGTCGGTCAGTCGGTTGAGCAGCGTAGACTTTCCCGCGTTGGTGTAGCCAACGATGGCAATTTTGGGGATGCCGCTGCGATCTCTGGCAGCGCGCATGGTGCGACGATTCTTTTCCAGCACCTTCAGCTCCTCCTCCAGAGCATAAATACGATGCTTCATATGGCGTCGATCCGACTCCAGCTTGGATTCACCCGGGCCGCGGGTACCAATGCCACCGCCCAGACGGGAGAGATCCTTTCCCTGCCCTGTCAAGCGCGGCGCGGTGTATTTGAGCTGTGCCAGCTCTACCTGCAGCTTTCCTTCTTTGGTGACGGCGTGAAGGGCGAAAATATCCAGAATCAGCATGGAGCGGTCGATGACGCGCACGTCACCGCCGATGTCGTCCTCCAGATTGCGGATCTGGGAGGGAGAAAGCTCCTCGTCAAAGACCACCAGCTCCACGTTGTTTCCGCGACAGAGCTGGGAGAGCTCCTCTACCTTGCCCGAACCGATGAGGGTTCGGGGATCGGGCTTATCTTTGTTTTGTGTCAGCGTTGCAAAGCATTCGCCGCCTGCCGTATCCAATAGGCGCTCCAGCTCGCAAAGGCTTTTTTCCAATTCCTCGGCGTCGTCCTCCCCGGTGCAAAGACCAACGAGCACCGCCTTTGATTTTTTGTATTCCATATCGATACCTCCTAAAAACAAAATGGGCAAGCTGTGCATATCAGCTTGCCCATTTATACAAGAGAGGAAAATTACTTCTGGGAAGAAGCCAGTCTTCTCTTGAACTTGTCAACGCGTCCGCCTGCGTCAACGAACTTCTGCTTACCGGTGAAGAAAGGATGGCACTTGGAGCAGATATCAACTCTCTGCTCGCCGCCCTTGGTGGATCTGGTCTCTACAACCTCACCGCATGCGCAACGAATGGTGCAAACTTCGTAATTAGGATGGATTCCGTCTTTCATGTTCATGTACCTCTTT
>JAFTNJ010000047.1 GCA_017451915.1 Clostridia bacterium | reverse complement strand
GGTGTTCAATCCGTCGGGAGAGGTGTAGAACAGGGTACCGGTGGTAGCGTCGATGGTGTAGTAGTTGGTAGGAGCAGTGGTTACCAGCTGAACGCTGCCCTTGCCCTTACCGGCCTCGCCCGCCTGACGCTCGTAAACCTCGATGTAGGTCTTGGTCTCGCCGTCCATGAAGTAGAGGAGGTAAGCGCCTTCCTTGCCTTCTACGGCCTCCAGGAATACGTCTACGCCCTTGTCGGCCTTATCAGTGGTTGCCAGGTAGTAGCCGTCCATGTAGCCTGCAAAGTAGAAGGTCTTACCCAGGTTTACCTGATTGAGGTAGAACTTGTAGGCGGTATCCTTTGCGGGAGTTTCTACCTTTACGGGGAGGTAGAGATCGGTGGAGGCCGAGTTGACCTTCAGAGTGTAGGTCTTGGTTACGGTTTCCTTGCCGCAGGTGACGGTAACGTTCAGGGTTACGGTAGCGTCTGCCTCGGGCAGGGTAATGGTGAGCTTGCCGGTAGCGGCGTCAAATACGGCGCAATCGTTGTCGGAGGTCCATGCAAACTTCACGTCGGAGTAAGCAGAGCCTGCCAGAGGAAGCTCGATGACGGTGTTCTCGGTGATGCGGTCGGCAATGGTCAGGTTGCCAAGCTCAACCTCGATCTTCTCGGCATCGGTTCTCTCAATGGCCTTGCAGTTTGCAAACGCATCGGCAGAGACGGGGATGAGGTAGAAGTTTCCGCTGTACAGCTGGATGATACCGGTAACGTCAGCACTCATGCCAAAGCTGTCGGTGTGGATCTTCTTAAAGGTTTCAATGTCTGCTTTGGAAATACAGTTGTTGGAGGAGGAGATACGAACGTATGCTTCCTTATCGCCCAGCTTAAACTTGTAGTAGCCGTTCTCCAGCGTCTGACCGGTGATCTCAACGCCCTTGATGGTAACCAGCATGGACTGCTTTCCAACCAGAGCCTCGGCCTTCAGGTCGGCGGCGTTGGCGTAGATCTCGGTGTAATCCACGGGGGTTACGGGCTTGATGGTGGAATCCACAACCTCAACCGTGGCACTTACTACCTCGTACAGGCCACTGTAGGTGTCCTTCAGACCGGTAACCGAAACGGTCATACCAACCTTCAGACCCAGATCAGCCTCGGGATCCTTGGAGTCGGCAAAGCCGTAAACGTAGTATCCGCCCTCGTTGTTCAGATCCTGAACGTACATACCGTTGCCGCTGGAGCCGTTGGTCTTGGAGAAGATACCGGTAATGATACCCTCAACAACCACGGTAGCGTCATCGGCGGCAGCCGCGTAGTCGGCATAGGAGAATACCTTGTAGGCGGGAATGGTGCGCTGGAAGGTCTTTTGTACGGTCTCGCCGTTCTCTGCCTTGATGGTGGCGGTGAGAACGTAGTTGATCTCCTTGTTGGTCTTTTCATCCACGTCAATGGTGATGAAGCCGGTCTTGGAGCTTTCCTTAATGGTAACGCCCTCGGTGACGTCTACGGTCCACTCTACGGTGTAAACCACGCCGTCCACCATAACGCGGCCGGCAACATCATAATCGGAGGGGGTAAGGGTGGGATCGTCCTTATAAAGATTGAAGAGATAGTTGCCGGCATCGATCAGATCGTTGCCGCTGTCGGCGGTGCCATCCGTGCTCTGCGCGGGAGGATTGGTACCGTTGGTGCAGCCTGCCAGGAGGGCAAGGCAAAGCATGGACAGAATGAGAATTGACAATAATTTTTTCATAATGTCTCCTTGATTTTTGATTCCTTAAGATTTAGTGAATGGTAACGTCGTTGACCGAGAAGACCTTGATCTGATATTCGCCGCTGAAGCAGTCGATCAAGCCCTTGACGTCAATGGTCTTGTTTTCAAAGTAGTCTGCGGTGATGAGCTTTCCCGCGGCATCCCGCAGGACCGTGGTGCGCACCGAGACCGTGATGCCGTCCACCTCACAGGTCAGGGTCATGGCCCCATTGGAGGAGCTGCCCTCGGTGTCGGTGGTATAGACCGACTTGACCACCAGATTCTTCATTTCAATGGAGGAGTAGATGGCCAGCTCGGCGTAGGTGTAGGTCTTGGAGCTTTCCTCGCCGGCAATGGTGATCTTGCCGTTGGCAAAGGTGTCGGCGGAGGTGGGAACGTAAGCGGGAGTGTGTCCGTCGCTGATTTTTTGAATGTTGTTGGGATCCTTGGGACGCATGGTGGAGTACTCCAGACCCGAAACCTGATAGGTTCCGCCGGTCTCATAGTAGGTTACGGTTCCAACAATGCGAACCCGGTTGCCCACGGAGAGGATCTCCAGGCCGGTGCCGTTGAGGGCGTATCCGTAGTAAACGGTCATGCCGTAGTACATATCGGTTTCGGAATCGTATTCCTCTACGTAAACGCTGTTGTTGTGGTTTTTGGTGATCACGCCTTCAAAGGCGACCTTGGAGTTATCGTAATCGGTGATATTGCAACGCAGCTCCTTCAGGGTCAGCTCTGCAGCCTCACCGTAGGGGAAGTTGGGATCCTTTTGTCCCGAATAGACGTGGAGCTTTTGGGCTTTGGCTTGGTTGATGGCCGCCATACAGGTCTCACCGTAGCGGTTGTTGGCCGAGTTGGAGGCAATGGCCAGGCCGTTTTGCAAAAGCTCAATGTTCAGGTTGCGCCAATCCTCGCTCTCGGAGGTCTTGTACCATACCCAAACCAGGTGACGGTCTCCCGTGGAGTCCATGTTCCATTTTTCGGTATCGGATTCCACCAGGATGGCGGTGGCGCTTTGCAGCTTCTCCTTGGTAAATTGGGAGGCCGCTTTGCCCCACTCCTCGATCTTTCCCGTGGATTCGGGGGTGTTGACGGCCAGATAACGGGCCTTCAGCACGCCGCCCACGGCCACCGAATTGGGGACGTTGAAGTGGGTGGTGTCTCCGTCAATGTATGCCTTGACCGTAACCTCCTGCTTCAGCGTCGTGGAGGACATATCCAGCTTGATTTCGGCGGCAAAGTCCTTCGCGGTGTCCTCTGCGGGAGGGGTGACGTCGGGACCACAGGAGGTGATCCCGACCAAAAGAATACAAAGAAGGAGAAGAAATGATAATAGATGCTTTGCGGTTTTCATAGGCGTTTATCAGTCGGCCTGGTACTTACACTCGGCAACCGCGTCCTCAAAGGCCTTCTTGATCATTGCGGCAACGTCGCCGTTGGCGTCGGCCGAGAGGCACTTTTGCATCAGCAGACCCACCTGATCACGGGCGGTGGAGGAGCCGTTGAATGCGGGGGAGGTGTAGTAAGCGGCTTCCTGCTCCAAGCAAACCTTTGCGGAGAGGGCAGCAATGAAGTCGCCGCCATTGGCCTTATCCAGGAATTCGTTCTTGTAGACCTCGTTCTGGCCAACCGACTTGATGACGGGAACGTAGCCCGAAACCATGGAGAATTCCGCCTGGAATTCTACGGAAGTGGTAAGGAACTTAACGAAGAGCCAGGAGGCGATCACTTCCTGCTGGTTTGCCTTCTTGAAGATGCAGAGAGAGGGACCCTGGGAAATGACCTTGGGGTTGGCGGGATCTACCTGGGGAATGGTGGTGATGCCAACCTCAAAGGGGTAAGCGTCATTCACCTTGTCGGGACGCTGGTGCGTTGCACCCGCGGAGGAACCGATGGACATATAGCTTCTGGTGCCGTCCTGGGCCTTGAAAAGATCGGAGGTGTAACCGCCGGAGAGCTCCTTGGTGGTTACGTAGTTCTTCTGGTGCCACTCTCTGAATCTTGCAACAAAGTTGCGGTTGGTGTCGTTGTCAAAGAGGAAGTGCTCGCCGGTGGCGCTGGTGTAGGGAGAGCCGTACTGCTCGCACATGGTAATGAACCAGTTGGCTTCGCTATCGTAGCCGAGAGGAATGCAGGTGGGATCGATCTGACGGATCTTCTCGCACAGTGCCTCCATCTCGTCCCAGGTGGTGGGAGGAGTCAGGTTGTTGGCTTCAAAGAAGGTCTTGTTGTAGTAGAGAACCTCGGTGGACTTGGAAAGGGGCATGGTGTACATTTTGCCGTCACCAAACTGCTTACCCTCGTTGTAGTAGCCCTGAATAAAGTCGGCAATCTGCTCGTCGGTCAGACCCATGGTCTCGGTGGTGCCGTCGGCTCTGGTGACTTCCAGATCGCTGGCAATGAGGTCGTCCAGGGAAACCACAGCCTTGGCCAGGTTGTAGAGAGCCACGTGGTCGGGGTAGCAGTAAGCGATGTGGGGCTGGTTGCCAACGGTGATCTCGGTCTTGATCTGATCACGCACGTCGTCGTAGCTACCAACCTGCTGGTGGTTGATGTGGATGTTGGGGTAGAGCTTGTTGAACTCCACGATGTAGGCATCCAGAACCTCACGCAGGTTCGCACCCATGGTGTGGTAGAAGTTGATGGTCACTTCGCTTCCGTCGTAGCCAACCTCGGGCATTTCGAACTCGGGGGCTACGTTGGAGTTGTTGCAGGCAACCATGGATACACAGTTGAAGCACAACGCCAGGAGCAGGAGGGTTGCAAGGAGAATCTTTTTCATGATGAAAATCCTTTCTGTTTTGTTTTTATTGTTAAAAGTCTGCCATTGAGGGAACGCAGACTGCTTAACCTTTGATACCGCTTCTCGAAACGCCCTTCATGATGTACTTCCGCAGGAAGATGAACACCAGGAACAGGGGGAGGGAAACGATGGCAACGGCGGCCATCTGTACGGGGATGTTTACGTCACCGGTGGATTCGGTAAAGGCATTCCGCAAACCGTTGGTGATCAGGCGGTACTCCTCCTTGTTGGCAACCAGGCGGGGCCAGACGTAGGAGTTCCACGCGCCCATCATCTTGAGAATGGTGATGGAGATCAGGGTGGGGAGCGCCAGGGGGATCATAACCTTCCACAAATATTTCAGGTCACTGGTTCCGTCCACCTTGGCCGCCAGATAGAGCTCGTTGGGGATCTGCATAAAGTTCTGACGGAGGAGGTAGATGTAGAACACGCTTACCAGGAAGGGAACGATCAGTACCGTAAAGGAATCCATCCAGCCAAAGGCGTTTACCGTGGCGTAGTTGGTGATGGTAAAGAGCTCGCCGGGGATCATCATGGTGGCCAGGAGCAGAGCGAACAGGGTGTTCTTGCCCTTGAACTCCAGGCGCGCAAAGGCAAACGCCGAAAGCACGGTGATGACCAGGGAGAGGAGGGTGGATACCAATCCAACGTACAGGGTGTTCAAAAACAGACGTCCCAGGTTGGCTTGGTTAAAGGCCTCCACGTAGTTGGAGAAGAGGATCTCCCGAGGGAAGAGGGTGGGCACCGACAAACGGTACTCCGACAGAGACTTGACCGAGGAGATCAGCATCCAATAAAAGGGAAAGATAATGATGATCGCCATAAGGATCAGGAATGCGTAGAGCATAAACTGAACCGCGATCTTGACCGCCTTTTGGGAGGAGGTTACCTTGCGCAGGTCTTTTTCTTGCATGACCTTCATAGTAGATTCAGACATATGAGCACCTCCCTATCAGTAGTGGGTCTTCTTCTTGCTGACATACAGGTTTATCATGGTAACGACAAAGATGATGCCAAACAGAATCAGTGCGGCGGCGCTGGCACGGCCTTGCTTGTTGGCCAGAGCGTCGTAAATGAATCCCACCATGGTATTCAGACGGCGGGGATCGCCCGTGGGACCCATATCGTCGCCAAAGATACCAACGATGCTGGAGTATTCCTTAAATCCGCCAATAAAGCCGGTGATGACCACGTAGGCCAGCATGGGGGAAAGGAGGGGGACGGTGATCTTGGTAAAGACACGTCTGCGGGAGGTACCGTCTACCTTTGCCGCGTCGTAGTATTGCTTGTTGATGCTCTGCAGACCGCCCAAAAGGATCAGGATCTTAAAGGGCAGGGCGTTCCAAACGATGTAGACCACCATCACCGTGATGTTGGCCCAATAGGTGGAGCCGGCGTTGATCCAGTTGACGGCGGTGCCGCCAAAGAACTCGATCACGTTGTTGATGATGCCCGCGGTGATCACGATCTCGTTTTCACTGCCAAAGGCCGAGCCTACCATGTTGAACATTGCGGCAAATACCATACCAATGGCAATGGAGTTGGTAACGTAGGGCAGGAAAAAGATGGTTTGCAACAGCCGTTGCAGGGGACGGATCGCGTTGAGACAAACAGCGATCAAAAGTGCCAGGATCGTAGAGATCGGAACCGTAAGTACACAGAGCAGCATGGTGTTGGTCAGGCAGCTTAAAAAGTCCTTATACTGGAGTACCTGCTTAAAGTTCCCAAAGCCAAAGTTGTACTGCATTCCGCCCACGGCCGACATGCTGCTGTAGCCCTCCAAAAACGCCATGCGCACGGTGTTGATGATAGGCCATACGGTGAAGATCAAAAGCAATACGATGGCGGGGGCAAGGTAGATCCAGGCTTTCCATGGATGTTTGCTTTCTACCATATCACTTCACCTCAAAATAGATTCTGGTCTCGGTCTCCTTATTAAAGAGGAATACCTTGTGGGGCTTGAGCGAATACTTCACGGTTTCGGCGGAGGTGTCGATCTTGTTGTCGGCGTTGATAATGGAACGGATGACGGGATTGAGGGAGGCGGGATGCGTCGATACCACGCTCACGTCGCGGCCCATGATCTCCACACCGTTCAACCCGCACACCAGGCGACCCTTACTGTCGGGGGTAAAGCCCTCGGGGCGAATGCCCACGGTCACGGGCTGATCCTCCACGCCCTTTACCTTCATCACCTCGTCCTCGCCAATGTAGAGGCGTCCGTTCTCCACGCGACCGTCAAAGACGTTGATGGGGGGCGTGCCCAGGAACTTGGCAACAAAGAGGTTGACGGGATCGTCGTAAACGTCCTGGGGACGTCCGATCTGCTGTACCAGACCCAGCTTCATCACCACGATCATGTCCGAAATGCTCATGGCCTCCTCTTGGTCGTGGGTTACGAAGATGGTGGTAATGCCGGTCTCCTTTTGGATACGGCGGATCTCCTCACGGGTCTGCAGACGCAGACGGGCGTCCAGGTTGGAGAGAGGCTCATCCAGCAGGAGGACACTGGGCATCTTGACCAGGGCGCGGGCAATGGCCACACGCTGCTGCTGACCGCCCGAAAGCTCACTGGGCTTACGGTCCATCAGATTGTCGATCTGCACCAGGGCGGCGGCCTTTTGGGCGCGCTCCAGCATTTCGTTTTTGTTGAGCTTGTCCTTACCCCTCAGGTTTTGAAGGGGAAACAGGATGTTCTGCCTTACCGTCATGTGGGGATAGAGGGCGTAGTTCTGGAATACCAATCCCACGCCGCGGCTCTCGGCCGACAGCTCGGTAACGTCGTCGTCACCGAAGAAGATCTTCCCGCTCGTTGGCTTTTGCAAGCCGCTGATCATATAAAGGGTGGTGCTCTTTCCGCATCCCGAGGGGCCCAGCAGACCAATCAGCTTGCCGTCCGGAATGGTGAAGGTAAAGTCGTTTACCGCAACCACTTCTTCATTGACTTTCTTGTTTCGACCGGGGAAGACTTTGGTTAAATTTTGCAAAACAACTTTCATAAAAATCTTCCTTCCTGTTTTGGATATTTATAAAATCATATCAAAACCAAAAATGATTCGGGGTCCAACCTCAACGGTCGGAGGTGGCGGCCTGCTCGGCGTGGATCCGCTTTTGGTACTCCACACGGGCCTCGGGGCTCTCAAAAACCATCTGGGAGGCCAGCTCCACGGCAACGGTGCCGGCCAGCAGGTCGTGAAGCACCGCGTGATGGCGGTGGATCAGCAGCAAGCCTGCCTGCAGCAGAAGAAGGGCAAGGATCACCGCGATCCCTTCCATGCCCAGGATCCCAAAGAGCAGCATGATCACCAACAGCACGGGGATCATGGTTTCTACGGTGAATTTTCCCAGCACGGTACGGACAAAAAGCTGGAGGGCGGTGATCTTAACGCAGTCCACTCGCACAAGACCAATGCCAAAGATCTTTTTTCCCAAAGTCTGTCCGTTGCCCAGGATCAGGGGGAGGGTCAGCTCCAGGATCAGGTAGGCCAGGAGCAGAGCAAAGGTGGTGATCAAAAGAGTGAGGTTAAAGAGCATGGTGTAAACGTAGGAGACCTCCTCGTCGGCACTAAAGGCGGCCAGGGCCTCATCGTACACCTGCTTTTGCGCATCGGAAAGCGCGTTGTATTCTTCCATGGAAATGTCAAATACAACGCCGTAGGCTTCTTCGTATTGCTTGGTAAAATCCTCCAGGCGGGCGGAGTAACCGTCGTAATTGAGAAGGGTAGAGAGGAGAAAAGCAAGGCCCACGGCAAGGATCCCGAAAAGGATGATATCAAACAGCCGGGCGGAGATCCGTTTCCAAACGCTTGCTTTTTGCAGATCGCAGATCATAGGGTGGCTCCTTTCTCGTTTCTCAAAATTTTTCAACCAATCTATTATATCACTTTTTCTATGGAAAAAGCAACCCTTTTTTCTTTTTTCTTACAAAAAAACGGGGAATTCGGCAATATGCCCAATTCGCTTTATTCGTATAAAACGGAATCCACGGGAGAATCGGCATCTTTTCCATTTTCTTTGACATCTGTGGGGAAGGAGGTGGGGAAGTGGGGATTTTATCGAAAAAAACGCAATGTTTTTCCCGAAAAACACTATTGATACAAAAATTCCTTTGTGCTATAATGAAGCCGAAAAAATTCCCCGGAGGTGTTTTATGAAACTATTTATTGATACCGCGAACATTGACGAGATCCGCGCCGCAAACGAGCTGGGCGTGATCTGCGGAGTTACCACCAATCCCTCCCTGATTGCCAAGGAGGGCAGAGATTTTCGCAACGTGATCACCGAGATCACCGCCATTGTGGACGGCCCCATCAGTGCCGAGGTGGTAGCCCCGGACGCGGCGGGCATGGTGGAGGAGGCCAAGTCGCTGGCCGCCATTCACGAGAACATCGTTATCAAAATTCCGATCACCGAGGAAGGGCTCAAGGCGGTCAAGCAACTGACAGCGTTGGGAATTAAGACCAACGTGACCCTGATCTTCAGCCCTGCCCAGGCCCTGTTGGCCGCCAAGGCCGGAGCCTCCTATGTCAGCCCTTTCATCGGACGTCTGGACGATATTTCCGACAACGGCATCTCGGTGATCGAGGATATTGCCACCATCTTTGATCTCCACGGTATTGAGACCGAGATCATTGCCGCCAGCATCCGCGGCCCCCAGGACGTGACCGACGCCGCCAAGTGCGGAGCCCATATCTCTACGGTGCCCTATAAGGTGATTATGCAGATGCTCAAGCACCCTCTGACCGACATTGGCATTGAGAAATTTATGGATGACTGGAACAAAACCTTCCGTGGGTAAAAGGTAAGACCTTGGGGGAAGGGTGACTCTTTTGAAAAAAGTCACCCTTCCCCCAAACTTCTATCCCTTCAAAAAAGAAATAAGGAAAATCCAAGTGTTTGCGTGTCATTCTGAGCGAAGGCTTGCAAGCAAGCCGAGTCAAAGTTTTGCGACGCAGGGATCTACTAACGACTTTTGATCTCCTGAAACAAATGATAAAAAATCTCCTTTTTTTCTATATTCTTCTCTTTTTCCATTGCAAATGAAAAAAAAGTATGCTATGATACAACTATCAAATTTTATCATTTTGGAGGACTCCCATCATGAAATTATACGGAGACGGTATTCATGACGATACCCTGGCGATTCAGGAAATGCTGGACGGTTGCGGCATCGTTACCATAGATCGCCCCGGCACCTACCTGATCAGCAAGACCCTGATCATCCATTCCAATACCCGGTTCATCCTCTCTCCCGGAGCCAAGCTTCTGGCGGCCCCCCTCTCCCGCTGCGCCCTTATCGAGAACGAGCATTTTGCCGACAACGACGGCGGACGCGACGAGAACATTGAGATCATGGGCGGCATCTGGGACGGAAACTGCGACGAGATGGATCTTGACGCGGTGACCGAGCTGAAGAACCGTCTGGAAACGCCCTACCGTCCCTACGTTTTCAAGGGCAAGCTGATCCGCTTTGCCCACGTGGATCGTATCATGCTGACAAGAATGACGGTGCGCAACCCCGTGAGCTACGGCGTTCAGATCGCCGCGGCCTACGGCTTTGTGGTGCGGGATATCTTCTTTGACTACAACTGGCACTACGGTACCACCGACGGCATTCACATCAACGGCCCCTCCTATGACGGCGTCATCGAAAATCTCTGTGGTACCACCAACGACGACCTGGTGTCCCTGACCACCTACGACGAGCCCCACGCCGAGGTCACCCTGGGCGATATTGAGAACGTGGTGATCCGCAACATTTCGGCACGCAACGGCTACTCCGCCATTCGCCTGTTGGCAGGGGAGAACTACGCCCTGCGCCACATTCACATCGACGGTGTTTACGGCACCTACCGCCACCACGCGTTGGTGATCGGAAATCACAACGACCGCCCCGGAGACACTTGGTTCGACGATATTACCGTTGAGAACGTCCGCGCTTCCAGAAGCTACACGCCTCTTGGCGAGGGCTGCTGCCGCATCTGGGAAAAGAACTTTGACAAGAACCCCATCTTCTTCTTTGAAACCAAAGCAATCTGCGGCAATATGATCTTCCGCAACATCTACCGCCGCGAGGAGCAATACTCGGCAGGCCCCCTCTTCAAATTCGTGGACAGTGTGAAGATCGACCGCCTCTATTTGCAAAATGTCCATCAAACGACGCCCGATGGCGTAGAGCTTCCTCCCTTCTGGATCAACGAGGGAGAGATCAAGGAGATCATCGCGTACGACGTGGATCCCAGATAAGAAACGGTTCGAAAACAAAAAAGCAGATCGCCCCGGCGAGGGACGATCTGCTTTTTCATGCGTTTTTGACGCGCCCATACATCCATTCTATCACAAAAAAATGGGTTTGTAAAGAAAAATATGTGCAAGTTAGACAATTTCTGCCTTTTGTACAAAAAATTATTGGTAACTTTTTGCAATCTGCCAATTGCAATCGACGTTTTTTTGTGCTATACTATGGGTGTAAAGGAGGTACGGTCCAATGAAATAAAAAGCTTGGGACTTTTTAAAGGTAAGCAAGATCTTCGGTTTGAACGGGTAAGAAGTTAGAAGACGATCGTGTACGAAAGAGAAGAATTTAGAATTAGAAGTAGAAGAACCCAAACCAAACGAATCTGTTAGAACCCCGAAACCTGAAAGAGAAAAGAAAGAAGTGTCCAAACCCATAGGACGTTCAGATCGAGCCTTTCCAAAGTCCATAGGATTCGCCTTTTGTCGCCAACAACTCCAAAAAACAAGTGGTATCTCCCGTAGAGAGAAGAAAAGTGATGTGTTGTGTGTGCGTTGAGATGGGACGAGAGGTAGACAATAGAAAGTGAGGATAACAAAAGATGTTAGATACCAAGAACGAACAGAAATGACCCTTGATTGTGGGCTTACAACCGCAGTCAAGGGTCATTTCTCTTTTTGTTGGTGTTTGGCATTGCAAAATCCGTTCCCATGTGGTACAATAATAGCAACAAAACCGAAAGAAACGAGGAAAACGGTATGAAGGCTTTGGTCGTAGTAGATATGCAGAACGATTTTATTGACGGTGCCCTGGGGACTCCCGAGGCGGTTGACATCGTTCCTTACGTTCGGGAGGTCATTCAAGGCTTTGACGGTGCCGTGTTCTTTACCCGTGACACCCACGGAGAGGACTATTTGGAAACCCGGGAGGGCAAAATGCTTCCCGTGCCCCATTGCATTCGGGGCACGCAGGGGTGGCAGATCCGTGCCGAGCTGGAGGCGTTGCGTAAGACGGCTGCCGTAGATAAGATCACCTTTGGCTCTAAGGAGCTGGTAGAGGTTCTTGGCGGGATCGCCGATCTGGAGAGCGTCACCTTTGTCGGTCTTTGTACCGATATTTGCGTGATCTCCAACGTCTTGCTGGTCAAGGCCTTTTACCCGGAGCTCCCCTTAGCGGTGGATGCCAAGGGCTGTGCCGGCGTGACCCCCGAAAGTCACCGTACGGCGTTGAATGCCATGCGGGCCTGCCAGGTGGAGATCCGGAACGGCGATCTGTGATCCGGTTGAATTCAGCATTGTCCCGGTTTCTGCAAAAAACAATAAAACAGCGCAGCCGTAACGTTTCCGGCTGCGCTGTTTCGTTGTTATTTTTGAATATAATACACCGTAGCGTCCTGCTCGCGGAAGATCTCGGCAAGGGTGGTGTCGGCGTTCTCGTCAAAGGGGAGCACGGGAGGCTCGGCTACCTCGTTGGCGCCGTACTGTCCCAGGGTCAGACCCAACTCCTGGACGTAGGTGTTGTGGTGCATGGCAGGGCAGCTTTCGGGCTTCAATGCTACCAAATGGAGCATACGGTAGGCCGCGCGGTCAAAAATGTTGTGGTGGATCGAGTAGTTGGAGGCGGTATTCTCATAGCTCCAGCCCTTGATGTGGGCGGGGGTGTGGGTATTGTGACGCTGCTGTCCCCAGCCGTAGCCCGAGAAGCGCAGAATATTCCCCGCGATCTCAATATCGTCCATAAAGCTTTCGGTGTCGCCGTCCTGCTTTTCCAGGAAGTACTCGATGGAATAGACGCAGTATTCGATGAGATTGTTCAAATAGCGAATCTCCGTTAAGGGACGGAATTTTCCGTGGGTGGAGACCTGATGCGTTATCCCCGCATCGTAGATCTGATAGATATAGCAATTTTGCACCAGATAATCCTTACATCCGCCATAGATCTCTACACCGTTGCCGTAACGGGTCACGGTGCCGCGTTTTCCCTCGGGATAATTGGGATCCAGTCCCAGATAGTTTTGAATGGTGCCACCAACCCAACCAATCTCGCAGTTGGTAACGTGAAGCCCTTCAAGGCAGGAGGCACCGCCGCCAATGGCGTGAGCTCCCACGTATCGGATGCAAAGGTTATCAATTGTTACATTGGTGCTTTTGGCAATGCGGAACATATTGCGCTTGGGAAGGGCCTCAATGGAAGAAAAGACCTCTGCCGGATTTCCCTGATCACAACGCAGATAAAGGTCTCCACGGCTATTGAAGTCGATCTCCGGCACGGGAAAGCTCTCGCCGTTGTATTCCTTGGTGTTCATGCGCTCGGTATAAAAGCAGACCATGTCCAGATCCTTTGTCATTTCGGTCGCCATGTCAAAGACCACGTCCGCGCGGTCACGGCAAACGAATTGCCCACCGAGGTAGGAGGGGATCAGCTTGCGGCAGTGCGCTTCGCCCTCGTTGAACACCAGCGTGCCGCAATCGAGGATCTTTTCCGTCAGCTTCCAGATGTGATGCTCGGCATCGTACAGCTCCCAAAGAGAAGGATCCGCCAAGGATTTATCCCAGCCGTAGAGCCTGGGCTTTTCTCCTTCCCCAAAGGCGGCGTAGGTCACACCCGGCTGCGCCCAAATAATGCCGCGGAAGAGATCTCCGCGACGGAACAGGACTCCGTCGCCCTCGCAAAGCTCTGCCTCGGTCACCTTGGCAAGGCTTTTCCAAGCCGTGGCGGGGCTTTTGCCGTCGTTGGTGTCATCGCCGTCGTTGCTCACGTAGTAGGTGGTACCGGGAACGGTGATCTGGTCGGGGGTGGTTCGGATCTCGTTCTTGCGGTTCTCGCTCAGTTCGTCCAGCTCTTTCAAAAAGGCATCGGTTGCTTGTATCATGGGGCTTCCTCCCAAAGGTTTCATTGTATTTTAACGTTGTTAAGTGTAACATATTTTCCTTGATTTGTCAACCGGATTTGCAAAGGAAATAAAAAAACGTCCGAAAGCTCCGGACGCAACACAACAGTATTATTATATCATACTTTTCAGGCTTTGTAAATAGGGAAATGGTGGAATTCAACAATTTCTGCGATTTAAACAAAAAACTTTTGGAATGTTTTAACAAATTGCATATTGCAATTGGGGTTGCAATGTGCTATAATAAGGGTGAAGAAAGGAAGGTACACTCCAATGGGCTAAACAAAACCTACTTCAAATCATCGAGGCAGAGAGAAAAATAGAATCACGGTCAGAGCCGCAGAGTACGGAGAAAACCACGGCGGTGTTACGCGTTTACATAGAGAGATCGGCAGAGTGAGCCGATGGCTCGGATCGGAAGTTCGGAAGCCTCGACGCTTCGCTCCTTGTAGGGAACCGAAAAAGAAGCAAAAGGAATTCTTTTTCCATAGGATGCAAGGGGTAGACAATAGAAAGAGAGGATCACAAAAGATGTTAGATACTAAGAGTGAACAAAAATGACCCTTGGTCGTGAGCAAAAGGACTTGCGATCAAGGGTCATTTTTTTTGTTCTTAACAAAAAAACCAGAAATTTTGTATTGCGAAACCTCAAAAAGTATGATATAATTTCCTTAACCCCAAAAAAGGAGATTTTCGTAATGGATATTACAAAGGATATTATTTATATTGGCGTAAACGATCACGACTTGGATCTGTTTGAGGGACAGTACGACGTTCCCAATGGAATGGCATATAATTCTTACGTGATTCTGGACGAAAAGATTGCCGTGTTTGACACGGTGGATCGCCGCTTTGGCAAGGAGTGGCTGGACAAGCTGGCCGCTACCTTGGATGGCAAGACGCCCGATTATCTTATCGTTCAGCACATGGAGCCCGACCATTCCGCCAACATCGTGGCGTTTATGGAGACCTACCCCAATACCACCGTGGTGGCCACCGATCGGGCGTTTGTGATCATGAAGCAATTCTTTGGCAAGGACTATGCCGAGCGTCGAATCGTGGTCAAGGAGAAGGACACCCTTTCCCTGGGCAAGCATACCCTTACCTTCCTGACCGCGCCCATGGTGCATTGGCCCGAGGTCATGGTCACTTACGATGCCTGCGATCGGGTTTTGTTCTCTGCCGACGGCTTTGGCAAGTTTGGTGCCCTGGACGTGGAAGAGGATTGGGCCTGCGAGGCGCGCAGGTACTATTTTGGAATCGTAGGCAAATACGGCGCCCAGGTACAAAAGCTCCTTGGCGCGGCGTCGGCGCTGGATATTGCCATCATTTGCCCTCTCCACGGACCGGTTCTGAAGGAGAATCTGGGCTACTATCTCGGTCTGTACAACACCTGGTCCTCCTATGGCGTGGAGAGCGAGGGCGTGGTCATTGCCTACACCTCGGTGTACGGAAATACCAAAAAGGCCGTAGAGACCCTGGCCGAGGAGCTGAAGGCGGCGGGATGTCCCAAGGTTACCGTCAACGATCTTGCCAGATGCGATATGGCCGAGGCTGTGGAGGATGCCTTCCGCTACGGAACCCTGGTGTTGGCTACCACCACCTACAACGGCGATATCTTCCCCTTTATGCGGGAGTTTTTGCACGAGCTGACCGAGCGCGGCTATAAGAACCGCCGCATCGGCATCATTGAGAACGGCAGCTGGGCCCCCACGGCGGCTAAGCGCATCAAGGCGCTGCTGGAGGGAAGCAAGGATCTGACCCTGGTTGAGCCCGTGGTCACTCTTCGCTCGGCCATGAGCGAGGCCAACGGCGAGGAGCTGAAGGCCCTGGCACAGGAGCTTTGCCGCTGATCTTCCCGGAAAGGGGATAGGATATGGAATTGGTATTATTGACCGCGCTGGGCGTTGGCGGTGCCACCGTGGTGGGGGCGTTGTTGGGCTTTTTCCTCAAGCGTCCCTCCCACAAGATGAACGACGTCATCCTCTCCTTTGCCGCCGGCGTTATGCTTGCGGCGGCGGTGGTGGGGTTGGTGTTGCCCTCCTTGGAGTACGGAGACCGCTTTGCCCTAGGGGTTACGGTGGCGGGAATTTTTTGCGGAGCCCTGTGCTTGAACCTCATCGACCGCCTGGTGCCTCATCTACATAAAATGACCGGGGTCGAGCAAGAGGCCCATCCCGAGCAGAACGAGCGACTGAACAAGGTTCTTCTCTTCGTCATTGCCATTGCCATTCATAACCTGCCCGAGGGCATTGCCGCAGGGGTAGGCTTTGGCGCGGGAGACATGGGACGCGCCCTCACGGTTGCGGGGGGCATTGCCTTACAGAACATTCCCGAGGGGATGGTGATCATCGCTCCCATGCTGGCCGCGGGGATCCGTCCGCGCCGCACCTTCGTTATTGCCATGCTTACGGGCATGGTGGAGATCGTGGGAACGCTGATCGGGTATTTTGCCGTGCAGATCTCTGCCGCCATCCTGCCCTTTGCGTTGGCCTTTGCGGGAGGTACCATGCTGTACGTGGTGAGCGACGAGATGATCCCCGAGACCCACGCCCACGGAAACGAGCGGAGCGCGACCTACGCCCTGCTGGTGGGCTTTTCGGTGATGCTGGTCTTTGACGTGCTTTTGGGATAAGAAAAAAGGAGGAGCGGCTGTATGCAATATTTCATTGCTTTTTTGGAGGGGATCGTTACCTTTATTTCCCCGTGTCTGCTTCCCATGATCCCCATCTACGTCAGTTATTTTGCCGGCGGCGGGGAGGAGAAACAGACGAAAAAGACCTTAAAGAACGCCCTGGGCTTTGTTCTGGGCTTCACCCTGGTCTTTGTTGCCCTGGGAGCCCTGGCGGGAACCCTGGGAAGCTTTTTGCGAGAATATCAAACCGCAGTCAACCTGGTTACGGGATTGATCGTGGTATGTTTTGGCCTGCACTTTTTGGGGCTGTTCCGCCTGGATTTCTTTAAGGGCATGGGACAGCGGCGCACCAACGCCGAGCTGGGCTTCTTTTCGGCAATGCTCTTTGGCATGGTATTTTCGGTGGGCTGGACCCCCTGCGTGGGTGCCTTTTTGGGCTCGGCTCTGATGCTGGCCTCCCAGCAGGGAAAGGTGCTGGTTGGTGTGCTGATGCTTTTTCTGTATTCCATTGGTCTGGGGATCCCCTTTGTGGTCAGCGCACTGCTTATCGAAAAGCTGCGCGGTGCCTTCCAATGGATCAAACGCCATTACGGTGTGATCAACCGGGTGTGCGGTTGCTTTTTGATCGTGATTGGCGTGTTGATGATGACGGGTCTTTTGGGGCGCGTTCTGACCGCCCTGGGATAAGACGAAACCAAAGAAAGGAGAACTTGGCCGATGAAGCCATTGGTAAAATGGGGCTTGATCGCCCTGGCCTGTGTGGTTGTTTTTGTTGGAATTTACGTTTTGTACGACGTCCTGAAGGAGAATTACGACGGGGAATCCATTGCTACCAAGGAGCCGGTGTCCCAGGGACAGACCGGCAGTGGGGAAGGGGAAACGAAGAAGCACCCCGCTCCCAATTTTACGGTGTATAACGAGAAGGGCGAGGAGGTCAAGCTTTCGGACTTTCTCGGGAAACCCGTAGTGCTCAATTTCTGGGCCTCCTGGTGCTATTACTGCAAGGAGGAGATGCCGGATTTTGACGCGGCATACAAAAACCATCCCGAGATCCAATTTTTAATGATCAACGTTACCGACGGAAGCAGCGAGACCGTAGAGAGTGCCCGCGCCTACGTGGAGAGTGAGGGCTATTCCTTCCCGGTGGTCTACGATACCACCTTGGAGGCCGCCAGTGCCTACGGTGCTTCGGGTCTACCCATGACGGTGTTCATTGACCGAGAGGGAAACTATGTTGCCTACGCCTCGGGAATGTTGGATGCCGAAACGCTGGAGTACGGCCTGAGTATGATCAAATAAGAGATAAAAACGCATCCGATCCCTTGGGGGATCGGATGCGTTTTTTTGAGTGCCGTAAGGAGGTCGGAACTCATCGGATCAAGGCCGGGTGACAAAATGGGAAAATCCGGAGGACACCTGCTGTGATTCGTCGGTAAAGATCCAAAGTGCCTCCACGTCGGGCAGGCGTTCCACCAGGGCCAGTCCCTCCTCCGGGGACATACAGAACAGGGCGGTGGAGAGGGCGTCTCCCTGGGCCGAATTTTTGCAAACCACCGATACCGAAAGGTAGCCCTCTGCCGGCATCATTGTTTGCTCGTCTATGATGTGATGATAATTCTTACCGTTGACCGTATAGAACCGCTGGTAGGAGCCGCTGGTGACCACCGATTCTCCCGCCAGAGCCAGATAGACCGCGTAGGATTGGGGCGCGTCGGGATTGGGATTCTCAATCCCGGCCAGCCAGGTCTGCCCGTCGGGCTTGGTGCCCAGGGTGCGGACGTTGCCCCCTACGTTGATCACGTAGCCCGAGATCCCCTGTTCCTCCAGAGTGCGCGCCACCATTTCCACGGCGTAGCCCTTGGCAATGGCCCCCACGTCCAGGGTCATGGCGGGATCCGCCAGCCAAACGGTGCGGGCCTCGGGGTCAATGATCAGATTGTTGATGTCGGTATGCTTGGCGGCCTCGGTCAGCAGCTCCTTGGGGGGGAGCTCTGCCGCCCGGGACTCGTCCAGACCCGCAGTGCGGTACTCGTGCCAGATGGAAAGCAGACTTCCCATGGCCACGTTGAGCTTTCCGTTGGTTACGCCGTGCATTTCCTTGGCGTAGAGGAGGAGATCAATGATGCGTTGGTCCACGGTGACGGTGCGATGGACGCCGTCCTGCAATTCGTTGACCGTGCAGAGGTTTTCCATACCCTCATAGCGATGGTAGATGGTATAGAGGCGGTGATATTCTCCCAGCAGATCCAGGATCTCCCCGCTGATGCGGTCAAATTCCTCTTGGGTGCTCTCGTATCCCGTGATGCTGGTGGCTGTGTCAAAATACTCCAGGGAGTGGGTTACAAACTTTTGCTTTTGCCCTTGGCAGGACAGAAGCGACAGAGAGGACGCGATCATGCCGATGAGTAACAAAAGAGATACCAGTCGTTGTTTTTTCATTTCTTACTCCGTAAGATCAAAAAGGGAGGTGAGCCTCCCTTTTTGGTATTTGATTTGATTAACCGATCTTGGAAGCGGCCTTTACGAAGCCGTCCACGGTGACGGTGCAGTCGGCGGTCTGCAGGTTTGCGTTTACCGCAACGGCAAAGAAGATGGTTTCTACCTTGTTGGAGCCGGCCTTCTCGGCGGTGGCGTCGGAGGTGGAAACAGTAGTTACGTCAAGACCCGGCTTCAGGGGGCATCAATCATTATACCATGGGGAAAATGGGGTTGTCAACAAAAAATGGAAAGATCCCGGTCAAAAACGAAAGAATTTGGCAGGCGGGACGCGTTTGACCAGCATAGCACCGCACAATCCGATAAAAATACCCGAAACGGTACCGGTCACGGTGAGCACGATCATGTAGTAGGCGATCTGGGGCGTGTCCAGAAGCACGGTGGCTACCAGGATCTGTCCCAGGTTGTGAAGCACGCCGCCCACCACGCTCACACCTACGGGAGACAAGCGGTCGGTCTTTTTCAAAAGTCCCATGGCCAGGAGGCTGAGGGCGGCCCCCGCCACGCTGTAGGCCAGGGTCATGGTGCTTCCAAAGAGCATCCAGGAGAGGAGGAGCCGGACCGCGGAAACGAGGGCCGCGTGTCGGATCCCCAGGCAGTACAGCACGTAGAGAATGACCACGTTGGGCAGTCCCAGCTTGATCCCGGGAACCGCAACAAAGAGGGGCGGCAACAGGAATTCCACGTAGGAGAGCAGGAGCGCCAGGGAGGCGCCAAGGCCCAGGAAGGCAATTTGTTTGGTTCTTGTTTGTTTGGTGTTCACGTTCTTCTCCCTTACGAGATGATGTCGGGTTGCCCTTGATTTTGGGATCGGATCTCGACCACGACCTTATTCGGCAAACAGATGATGCTCTCCCCCCCATACCCGATGGGGCGATGGGCAGAGCAGATGCCGTCGGGGCAGTTGGCCTCCTGTACGTAGGCTTTGCCGTCTTTGATTACCAAACGGTTGTAGCCGTCACCGTTGCGGATCTCCACGGTGCGATCCTCTTGCAGGGAAAATTCTCCCCAGAGTTGACCGTCCAGGGTGACAACCACCCGATCCCCCTCCGTTCGCAGAAGGAGCAGAGCCAGCGTGGCCAGCAGGACCAGAGCGAGGAGAGCAACGATGAGAGCAATATCATTTTTGATCTTTTTGGCGGAGCCGGATACGGGGGATCCCCAATTTCTTTCTTTGCTCATGCCGTTATTCTTGAGAGGCGGGAACACAGAAGCCCGCGGGAAGATCGTGGGTGCCGATGTGCATCAGCAGAGAAATCGTGACGGCTTTGACGTCATTCAAACGCGCGGTAGATGAATCGGCGGTATTTTTTCTGTGAGGAACGTGAACGCCGTGTAAGAAAAAAGCCATTGGATTTTCCACCTTTCTATAGTTCTGTGATCGGAATTTATACAAACGTATCAATTCATTGTATCATTTTCTTTGCTGTTTGTCAATAAAAAACCGCGTATTTCTAAGCCCGGGGAAGGGCTTTTGGGGATTTGCGCAATCTCGCCTGACGGATTGCGCCAAAAGAGGGGGGATGCGGCACGGTTTTTGAAAATGAGCTGAAAAATACGAATGTAGTTTTGTCAATGATGTGAGACTAAAAAAGTAAAAATAAAAGTAACGAGTTCGGTTAAATGCTTTTGCAGTCGGAAGGAGGGGCGGAGCCCCGAGAGGAGACTGCAAAAGCGTGGCGCGATTCAAGCGCAGGTATT
>JAFTNJ010000046.1 GCA_017451915.1 Clostridia bacterium | reverse complement strand
GCTATTGATATCTTGCATTCTTGGGGAATACAAGGAAAAACTATCGTTCAACTCGGTATAGGCTTTCACGATAACTCTTTTAACAGTTTTATGAATTATATGACAAAGCAAAAGTCATATTCGATAACTCAGTTAGAAGAAACTAAATTAGTATTGCAATCGGCTAAAGGTAACTATTGCGATAAAATGAGGAATAGTATTATCATTCCAACAATTGATGCAAGCGGGAACGTTGTTTGCTTTGACTTTTATATTACCGACAAACAACAACTGTTCAAATATCCAAACACAAAGTGCTTTACGCGTTCTCAAAACCTATACTCATACAATTTAGCGATTCGATCCAACAAAAAGAGTGTGATAATCGTAACGACCTACGAGGACTATTTCAAATTGATTGGGTTGGGTATCACCAATGTAGTTTCAACATACCTACCCAAAATCACAGAAGCTCAACTTGGACTTTTAAAAGAGAAATTCAAAGTGGTTATTCTGATTACGAATCAACACGTTAATGCGGCATCGTGTTCTAAATATTGCCGTGAGAATAATATGTATTGCGATCAAATTGATTTACAAGGTTGTTCATCGGTTGTTGAATACATAGAAAAGAATTCAAAAACACTCATTGATAAAGTTGATGAATATGAGCGTATTCTAACTTAAAAGCTAAGCGGATGGTAGAAAAACTACTGTCCGCTTTTGTATTAGGTATGTAGACAAATAGAACTCAAAATGAGGGGGATAGGTACAAATACCTTGCCCATCCCTAAAACTGCTCTCAAAACCCTTGTAAAATAAGGCTTTTTAGGGTTCTGTTTTTCCACATACGTCACGTATCAGAACGGCAATTTGAAGGCTCTTGATGGAATATACCACCACACTAAAAAACTCACTCCAAAATCGTTATATGACAAGCAGAAAGATGCTCTGTTGCGTGACACAAAAGCCGCCTAATCTCCTTAGTGGAGAAAAGAGGTGGTGGTCGTATCGACCACCACCTCAAACACCGTGTGGACATTTTGTCCACTTGGCGATCAAAGGGTCATTTTGACCCTTTGATCTTGGAGATTAAATTCTATTCTCATTTGGCTCGTACATCACCGCAAGCATAATTCTTGCACCAAGTTTAAACGCATATGCGAAGACCTCACGCTCGTTGATGTCGGTCAATTCGTTATAGCAATCATCAAACTTTTCAAGAATTTCCTTTTGCTGATCGTTCAGTGTTGAGAGGAGATTATCATGATGATCGGCTATGTATCCCATCAACTGCTTCGTTTCTTTATCGTGATTTCTGCAATCGGTATTGGGGCAGATGTTACCGTAGAATAATTCTTCAAGGATAGATCTCATTTGTAGATGACCTCCTTGAGAACGACCTCCTCAGCGCTCGCCTTGATGTTATTCATCTCGGCAGTCCATTGGAGTGCGTTGTGAGCCTTCAGAGCTTCGTCTATGCCACGTTCTTTGGCGAGGCGGGGAATTATGTCATTGAGCATTGTGTGAGCCTGCAAGTCGATTTCGTGGAGATATTCATTCAAATGTCCTTCGGTGAGCAGGGTGGTGTAGGTTCCGCGACGATGCTTCTTCATGAAGTCGAGGCGCAGATTGGCGTATTTGCCAAGGGGATAATTGGTCTGCTCGAGAAGCGCAAGATCGGGGTAGTAAAATCCGTTATGTTCGGTATAGGTAATCTGATTTTTCATTGTAAATATCCTTTCTTAAAAATGTTTTCGTTTGGTATCAACTATCAAGGATATTTACTTGGGCGGCGCTCGGGCGTGATGCCAACAACAGTAAGTCAGCATCACAGATCACCGAACACAAAAAGAAATCCGAACCCTTCGCCTACCGGCTTTGGGTTCGGATTTCTACTGTTTGGTGCGGGAAACGGGACTTGAACCCGTACGGTGTGAACCACACGCCCCTCAAACGTGCGCGTCTGCCAGTTCCGCCACTCCCGCATGTCACACACTATCGCGCGCAACAGATATATTATACTCTTTTTTTTCAAAAAGTCAATACCTTTTTGAAAAAAAGTTTCTGTTTTTACAATATTTTTTTGCAAATAAAAAAATCGAAAAAAAGATAGAAAAAAACGAAAAAAAGTATTGACAAATCAAGAAAAGTGTGATATAATATCATTCGTTCCGGTCAAGGAACAACAAAACCCATGCGGGTGTGGCGGAATTGGCAGACGCGCTAGATTCAGGTTCTAGTGGGGGCAACTTCGTGGAGGTTCAAGTCCTCTTACCCGCACCAAAAAAGCAGGTAGGCAACAGCCTACCTGCTTTTTTGTTCGGATAATTGGTCACGCCGAATCCCACCGGTGTTTTGGGTTCCGCGTGCGGAATGCGCTCGTTAAGAGCGCAACAAAACAGCACCGCGCCGAAGCATTTGAAAAGTTTCCAAAAACTCCAGATGGCGCGTGTGGAGCGTTCAAGTCCCCCGAACACAAACTCCATCTCACCGTCCCTCTGTGCGAGACGACTGTGGGATGGAGTTTTTTCGTGTGTTCTCCCTTTTTCAATTTTGCATAGAGGTGTGGACACTTAAGCCTTGGGCGCGGTCTGGGCGATCACATATTCGAGCAGATGCCGGCTTTCGGTGTAGGCGGGCTCGTGAGGGAGACTGTGCGGGGCAATGCGGCCAAGGACGGTGCCCTCGTCCAAAAGGTGTTGGAAGCGTTGGTGCAATGCCGTCATGGCCAGTTCGTGCCGTTGGTGAATCTTGACCAACGCCGTGGCGGCATGGCTGAAAAGATCAAAATAGATGAAGTTTCGCCCCTGGCCGTCGTAAAGGTCGTTGGGCTCCAGTGTGTGGTAGAGTGCCTTTTCAAATTCGCGCTCCTCAAAAACGATCTCCTCAAGCAGGGGAAGATCCTCGGGGACTCCCAGGCGACCCAGGAGGCAGATGGCCGCCGCGCTGCGGAGCTGATTGGAGCGTCGGCCGTCTTTAAAGGAAAAGCAATCGCGCTCGGATACGATGCGCCGCAGACGGGGAAGGGCGCGGGGATCTCCCATGATTCCCAGAGCCAGGGCAAGATTGTTTTGGTATAGGTGATCCCGGGTGTTGTTCATGGTGTCAAAAAGGCGGTCGGCCAGGGCGCGATCCTCTTGGTGCAAAAAACAGGACCAGATCCCGGGGCCGGGAGCCTCGGTCTGCAAGCGGGGGAGGGCATCCTCCGGGACAAAGGACACCGGTGTGTAGGGGCGATCGCCCAAGGGAAAATCAAAGCCAAAGGATTTTTTTTCATCCCCGGCAAAGCATCCCAGGGCGGTCACGGTTTGCAGATATTTTGCGTAGTCGATCTGGGTCAGGGAGGTATTGCTCTCGGCCGCTATTGCTGCGGCCACGCCCACACATTCTCCCATGCGGAACATATCCCGATTCATTCGCACCGCGCTCTGCGCGTAGGAGTCGGTGCCATAGCAACGGCCCGCGGTAACGATGCCCAAAAGATCCTTGGGAACCACGCATCCCAGCGGGACGGGAATGCGCACCGTAACGGTGGCCAGGTTACTGATCACCCACCAGCTTTGAAAAAGCTCCTCCTCCAGGGCGTGCTCGTGCCCGTGGCGGTCCAGGTCAGAGTAGGCCCAAAAGAGAATCTTCTCGGGGGGCGGCCCCAATAAAATTTTTTCACAGGAGAGGGCCTCCTCGCTCTCGTAACGCAGCCCCTCGCGGATTCCCAGGTGGGGAGCCGTCTGAAAGAGGGCCCCCTTTCCCAAATGCTCCTTGGCTTGGGCGTGGGCAAGAAGGAGCTTGTGGGAGAGGTCGCGGCTATCGTAGGGATCTACGATGCCCGCGTCCCGATTGATGCGCCGCCGTTTGCCGTCTTTGATGTAGGTGGAGATCAGCGAAAAGGGCGCGTAGCGTCCGTCGGGAGCTCTGCCGTAGCTTTTTTTCACCGGGCACATACGGATCAGGTGCCCGTCGGAGGTGGCGTCGATCGTCATCTTTGCGCCGATGTGGATTTGTCGGCAACCGTCAAAGACCTGCAGGCCCACTACCCGCCGTCCCTCCATCAGGATGCCCGTGGGCGTGTGGGAGCAGAGAAGTGTGACGCCGCTCTCTTGCAGACGGTGGAGCAGACGCAGCTTTTTCTTTTCGCCCTTGTGATCGGAAAGAAAGAAGATCTCATCCTCGGGGGTATGGAGATCGTCTTGCGCAAAGCTCCCTCCCGCAAAGCCGTAGTAATAGCCCCGCACCTCTCCAAGGAGATGCATACCGCCAACCGTGACGTCATTTTCCAGAAGAATCACCTTTGCCCCCTGACGTGCGGCGGCGTCCGCGGCGTAGATGCCAGCGCTCCCCGCGCCAACGCAGAGAACGTCGCAGGTCAGGTCCATGACCGGGGGCTCGATGGGGCGGCTCACCCATTGATGATTTTCTACGGTGGAAAGGTGCATCTCAATCCCCTCCTTTCTCGGCCTTCGCCAAAGCGATCCCTGCTTCAAAGGCGGCGATGGGATTCCCAAATTCGGCCGCATTCAGTTCTGCTTCCTCGGCGGTGTCGGCATAGCGCGGGGCGATGTAAAGGATCTTGGCGGTATGCTTGACCGACGCCCAGCGATTGCAGATCTTTGGCAGATGTTGGTTGTAGTCGGTCGTTGGGGACGCGGGAATATGCAATGCGTAATATCCGCCGTCAAAGGTAGGCTCAACCCAAGCAGTGGGGAACAGGGAAGAAAGTAGGGGCAGATCGATAGCGGGGGCGGTGCTTTCAAAAAGAATCGTCAAACTGCGCGGCGCGTTTCTGTGGCGCAGATCCAAAAGCCTGCGGCAACGCACGTACTCAAGCCCTGCATTGGTAAGAAGGGTTACGTCATAGGTCGCGTCGGGAAGAAGCTCGTAGGCAATGACCCGACATTTCAACAGAATCTCAATTCCATTCTCCAGAACGTACTCGCAAAGGCCGCATTCCAGTCCCCCAAGGTTTTGCCGTCCGTTGGCAAACAGCCCCAAGGCATCATAGCGGGATAAAAGCGCACGCCCCTGCGGTGTTTGGGGCGTATAGGGCGGGCAACGGTATTGCTTCAGAGCCAGGGAAAACGCGGGCTCACAGGCTTCGCTCTCCTCGCAGATCAGGGTGTTCCTTTGCGCAATGGCGTAGCCTACGGCGGTATGCCCGGAGCCAATGAGCAGGGTATGATAGATCTTCATAGCAGAATTCCTTTCGGTAAAATAAAAACGTTTTCTATTGACATTCTACCAAATTTGTGGTTTAATTGTATTGTATTACTCAAACAGAAGCAGGTAAAATACAAACAAACAGGAGCGGCTATGAAACGAATTTGCGAAAGTCAGATCCAATTTTACGGCGTCCACGGGTATCATTACTCTCCCGTCAAGCAGCACGCCCCGCGGATCCAGGATCTGAAAAGTCAATACGTCTATCGCATGATGGTCATCACCAAGGGGCGGCTGGCGGTGACTCTTGGGGAGGAGTGGTTGACCGTCAGAGCCGGAGACTTGCTTTATCTGTTGCCGGGAGAGGCCTACCGTCTGGAGCCCGAGGAGGAGTTTGCCCTGATCAGCATCTTCTTTGATTTTGGGCCCCAAAAATGCGAGACTCCCGGACGAAAGGTGGACGGATGCGTATTTTGGAGTCGATTTGATCCCTCCTTGATATCGCCGCGAGAGCTCTTTGCCGATGCCCCCTTTTTGAATCAAAGCGGAGCGGTATCCTTGCCCGAGGGGCAAGAGATTGCCAAGGAGATCCATTCCGCCCATCGAGGGTCTCCCTATTTTACCCTGTTGGCCGAGGCCAAGCTGCGGGAGCTGCTCTTTCGGCTGCTGCAACGTGTTGGACATGGGGAAGGCGAGGATCGCGTTGCCCCCATTTTGAACTATCTTCGCAATCATCCCACCGAGGATCTGTCTCCCCGGGCTCTGGAGCAACGCTTTGGCTATCACCGCAACCACATCAATCGGCTGATCCGTGCGCGGGCGGGATGCTCTCTCTCGGAGTACGTGCGGGGGTGTAAGATTGATTGCGCCAAGGCGCTCTTATCGGAAATGCAGCTCCCTCCCACCCAGGTGGCGTTGGAGCTGGGATACTACGATTACAGCCACTTTTACAAGGCTTTTCTGGCCCATACCGGGGAGACGCCCACGGTGTTTTGTCAACGGTGTCGGGAGACGGGGACTGCAGATTTCACAAAAAAAGAAAAATAAAGGCTTCTTTTTTCGTAAAAAAGAGAAAAAACTGTTGCATTCAACAAAGCCTTATGGTATAATTAAGTTTAGCAGAAAATTTTTGGAGGAATCTATGAAAATATTGGTTTGCGTAAAACAGGTTCCGGGCTCCAACAACGTAGAGGTGGATCCCGTAACCGGCGTACTGAAGAGAAACGGGATTCAGAGCAAGATCAATCCCTACGATCTGTATAGCATCGAGACCGCGCTTTCCCTGGTGGAGACCTACGGCGGAAGTGTGGAAAGCATCACCATGGGGCCTTCCCAGGCAGGAGCCGTAATTAAGGAAACGGTTTGCATGGGTGCAACCCACGGAACGGTGCTCTCTGACCGTAAATTTGCCGGTGCCGACGTGCTTGCCACCGCCTACACCCTTTCCCAGGGCATTCAAAAGTGCGGTACCTATGACCTGATCCTTTGCGGAAAGCAGACCACCGACGGCGATACCGCCCAGGTGGGCGCCGAGGTGGCCGAGTATCTGGGTATTCCCAACGTGTCCAACGTACTGTCGGTGGACGACGTACGGGACGGTCGTGTGTTTGTAACCGCGGGTCTGGACGACAAGAACGTGAAATTGAGCGTAGCGATGCCTTGCCTGTTGTCGGTGGATTCGGATATCAACACGCCCCGCTTGCCCTCCTACCGTATTAAGAAGAGCCTGGGCGAGGATGCCGTGCGCTTTTTGAGCTTTGCCGATTTTGACGATCAGGATGCCACGCATTACGGACTGACCGGCTCTGCCACCCAGGTGGAGCGGATCTTCCCCCCCGAAAAGAACGATCAAAAGCATACCATCAGCGGCGATCCCGCACACCAGGCAGAGGAGCTCTTTGGGCTTCTGCGTGGTAAGAAACTGATTTAAGGAGGGTGTGACAATGGGAAAATTAGTCATTCAACATCAGCTGGTCACGCCCGAGAAGGCGGAAGCCCTGATCAAGCTTTGCCCCTTTAACGCGATCTCCTACCAGGGAGATAAATTGGATATTTCCTCGGCCTGCAAAATGTGTAAAATGTGCGTGCGCAAGGGCGAGGGATTGGTCACCTTTGAAGAAGAGGTGGCTCCCACCGTGGATAAGTCCCAATGGACCGGTGTCTGCGTGTACGCCGATTGCTCGGGCGGCAAGCTCCATCGGGTGACTTATGAGCTTTGCGGCAAGGCGCAGGAGCTGGCCAAGGTTACGGGACATCCCGTGTACGCGCTTTTGATCGGCTACGGCGTAGAAGCTTGCGCCAAGGATCTGTTGCGCTACGGCGTGGATAAGGTCTTCGTTTACGATCAGGAGGAATTGGCGGAGTTCCGCATTGAGCCCTACACGGCTGCCTTCTGTGATTTCATTGAAAAATACAAGCCTTCCTCTATTTTGGTAGGTGCAACCAACCTGGGCCGTCAGCTGGCCCCGCGTGTGGCCGCCCGTTGCCGCACGGGTCTGACCGCCGATTGCACCGTTTTGGAAATGAAGGAGAACACCGATCTTGTGCAGATCCGTCCCGCCTTTGGCGGCAACATCATGGCACAGATCGTTACCCCCAACACCCGTCCCCAGTTCTGCACGGCGCGGTATAAGGTCTTTTCCGAGCCGACGCCCACCGACGCGCCCACGGGGGAGATCGTGCCCATGACGCTGGCCAAGGACGCTCTGGCTTCGGCCATTGAGGTGCTGGAAAGCTATGCCAAGCCCAAGGACGTGGATATTGCCGAGGCCGACGTGATCGTGGCCGTGGGCCGTGGAGCCTCCGGGGAGGCCATGCGCCAGACCGCCAAGGAGCTGGCCGATCTGTTGGGCGGTGTGGTTGCCTGCACCCGTCCTCTGGTGGAGGGGAACATCTTTGACGCCAAGCATCAGATCGGACTTTCGGGACGTACCGTAAAGCCCAAGCTGATCCTCTGTCTGGGCATTTCGGGGGCCGTGCAGTTTGCCGCGGGAATGAAATCCTCGGATTGCATCGTGGCCATCAACACCGATCCCGCCGCTCCGATCTTTGACGTGGCTCACTACTGCATCGTTGGAGACGTGAACGAGATCGTTCCTATGCTAATGAAGAAGATAAAGGAGAATGGGAATGTATAATAAAGTCACCGCGGAAGATCGTTCCGCTTTGCAAGGGATCGTAGGGGAGGGCAACCTGTTTTGGGGGGATGCCATCAATCCCGACTACGCCCACGATGAGCTTGGTGGGATCGAGCATATGCCCGAGGTTTTGGTTCGGGTGCGCACCACCGAGGAGGTTTCCAAGGTTATGAAGCTGGCCTATGAGCGCTGCATTCCCGTCACCGTGCGGGGCAGCGGCACGGGTCTGGTTGGCGCGGCCGTTCCCGTAGAGGGGGGGATCCTTTTGGAAACCACCAAAATGAACCGTATTCTTTCCCTGGATAAGGAGCGTTTGACGGTGACCGTGCAGCCCGGTGTCCTTTTGATGGAGCTGGCGGCCTTTGCCGAGGAGAACGATTTTCTCTATCCTCCGGATCCCGGTGAAAAATCCGCCACCATTGGCGGCAATATTTCCACCAACGCCGGCGGTATGCGCGCCGTAAAGTACGGCGTGACCCGTGACTACGTTCGTTCTCTGACCGTGGTCATGCCCAACGGCGAGATCCTGACCCTGGGAGCTACTGTTGCCAAGAACAGCTCGGGCTACAGCCTGAAGGATCTGGTGATTGGCTCCGAGGGAACCCTTTGCGTGATCTGCGAGGCGGTGCTCAAGCTGGTGCCCCTGCCCAAGGTATCGGTCAGCCTGCTGGTGCCCTTCCCGGATATGAAGAGTGCCATCGAGTCGGTGCCCAAGATCATTTGCTCCAAGGTCATTCCCACGGCCATTGAGTATATGTCCAGAGATACCATCCTGTTCTCGGAGGCGTATCTCGGAAAGAAATTCCCGGATACCAAGAACGATGCCTATATCCTCCTCACCTTTGACGGCAACAGCGACGCCCAGGTGGAGCAGGACATGAACACCGTAGCCGATCTTTGCCTTTCCATTGGTGCTCTGGATGCCTACATCGTGGATACCGAGGAGCGCAAGAAGGCGGTTTGGTCTGCCCGCGGCGCTTTCCTGGAGGCCATCAAGTCCTCCACCACCGAGATGGATGAGTGTGACGTGGTAGTTCCCGTAAACAAGGTGGATGAATTTATTAAGTTTACCCACACCCTGGCCGAGGAGCTTCAGGTGCGTATCCCCAGCTTTGGTCACGCCGGCGACGGCAACCTGCACGTTTACATCTGCCGCGACGAGCTGGATGACGCGTCCTGGAAGTCGATCCTTGAAACCAGCTTTGATCGGATGTACCAAAAGGCCGAGGAGCTGGGTGGCCTGGTATCGGGCGAGCACGGTATTGGCTACGCCAAAAAGGAATATCTGAAAAAGCAATACGGACAAACGCCGATCGCGCTGATGCAGGGCATTAAGTCGGTCTTTGATCCCAAAAACATTTTGAATCCCGGTAAGATCTGCTATTGATGCAGATAGAGCCGCCGCAAACTGCTTTCCTGTGCCGGAAAGGGGATTGCGGCGGTTCTTTTTTTGTTGTGGTGGTTTATTATGTGACGAAAAAAGAGAGAAATGTGAATTTTATTTCATAAATGCTTGCCAAATGGGATTTCCTATGGTATAATGAATAGGATTGATAAAGAAAAAACGAATTGGCGGATATGGAATATGTTTCGTAGTAAATTAATGATAAAAATATACGCCGCTGTGGGACTGTTGATTTTGCTTCTGCTCTTGGGCGCTTTCCTGTTTTCCGGCGGTAACGACGAGCTGATCCGATGCATCCTGAAAAACGATCACACCAACGAGGAGCTTCGGGATTTTTTGCAGGGGCTGGGGATTCGCGGCTACATAACGGTGGCGGTGCTTTCCATGCTACAGGTCATCGTTACGGTGCTTCCCGCGGAGCCGGTGCAGGTACTGGCGGGATTGACCTTTGGTTTTCCCATTGGCTTGCTCTGTTGCACGGTTGGCGTGATCCTGGGGAATACGTTGGTGTTTTTGTGCTATCGGATCTACGGTGACGAGTTACAGCAGTATTTTGTCAAAAATCTCAGGTTCGATTTTGAAAAGGCGGCGCGCTCTCCCCATCTGACCGCCGTCATCCTGATCCTGTATTTTCTTCCGGCCATTCCTTACGGTATGATCTGCTTTTTGGCGGCCAGCGTGGGAATGAAATACCCCCGTTACATCACGGTCACCCTTGCGGGGGCCATTCCTTCCATTTGCATTGGCGTTGGCCTGGGACACATGGCACTGGCCTCCAGTTGGATCCTTTCTCTGTGCGTCTTTTTGGTTCTTGTTGTTCTGCTGGTGATCGCAATGATCAAAAAGGATATTCTTTTTGCCAAGCTAAACGCGTTTATTGAAAAGCCCGGCTATTCCTCCAAGACCACGGTAAAAAAGTGCAATCCTTTTGCCATTAACCTGGCCTATTGGGTCGCGCGCGTGATCTTCTTTTTCCGTGGCGTGCGGGTACGGTACATTCGTCGGGTGGGGAAGATTCAAGGCCCAGCCATTGTCCTTTGCAACCACGGCTCTTTTGTGGACTTTGTTTACGCGGGGAGCCTGATCCGCAAATCCTGTCCCAATTTTGTGGTGGCCAGATTGTATTTCTACCATCGGTGGCTGGGAACGCTGTTGCGCATCCTGGGTACCTTCCCCAAGAGTATGTTTGCCGCCGACCTGGAAAGCGCCAAAAACTGTCTCCGCGTGCTCAAAAACGGGGACGTGCTGGCCATGATGCCCGAGGCGCGTCTTTCCACAGCAGGCAGGTTTGAGGACATTCAGGAGGGGACCTATCCCTTCATAAAGCGCGCCAAGGTGCCGGTTTACAGCATCCATTTGCGCGGTGACTATCTGGCCGATCCCAAGTGGGGCAGGGGATTGCGCCGCGGCTCCCTGGTGGAGGCCGAGCTGGATCTGCTGTTTACCGCCGAGGAGCTGTCAAGCCTCTCCTTAGAGGAGATTCGTGCCCGGGTGGAGGAACGCCTGGACTACAACGAGCTGGAGTGGCTTGCCACCCGGCCCCAGGTGCATTACCGCTCCCGAAGGTTGGCCGAAGGACTGGAGAATATTTTGGTTCGCTGTCCCCATTGTCATCAAAAGCATTCTCTGCGTACCAAGGGACGAACGATTTTCTGCGAGTCTTGCGGAGAGACCGTGACCATGAACGACCGCTACGGCTTTCCGTCCTCTGCGCCTTTTGCAAACTTTACGCAATGGTACGCCTGGCAGTTTGAGGAGCTTCAAAAGGAGATCCTGGCAGATCCCGGGTACGCCTTGACCTCCAAGGTGGAGTTCCGTTTGCCCTCCAAGGATGGACGAACCATGCTTCGTCATGCGGGGGACGGCGTTTGTACTCTGGACCGTAGCGGATTGCGTTACGTGGGAACCCGAGACGGGGAGGAGGTCGACCTCTTTTTCCCCATCGGGCAGATCTACCGCTTGCTCTTTGGCGCGGGAGAAAATTTTGAGATCTACGTTGGAAGCGAGATTCAATATTTTGTTCCCGAGGACCGTCGCTCGGCGGTGGAATGGTATATGACCTCCATGATCCTGGTGGATCAAGCAAAGAAGGAGACCTCTGCGGTGGCAAAAAAAGAAGCGTCCAAAGCACTTTGAGAAGGAGAACGATCTTTATGAGAATAGCTCAAAAGAAAATCCCCAGAGAAGAGAAAACAAAGGAAGCCGCCTTTTCCAATATCAACCTCCGCTCCTTTTTGACGGTGGTTTCGGTGCTGGTGGTGGTACTGTTCCTGTGCGGTGCCCTTTCCTACGTGGTGCCCCGCGGCAATTTCCTCCGCGATGCGTCCGGGCAGATCCTGCTGGGCTCTTATCGGGAGGAGGGCGTAGAGGGCATTGCCATCTGGCGAGTGCTTACCGCGCCCGTGCGAGTGTTTGCCTCCTCGGATGCCCTGCTGCTGATTATGATCAGTATCTTTTTGCTGGTAATGAGCGGTGTGTTCAATCTTTTGGAAAAGACCGGCGGAATCAAGATCTTTATTGGAAGGATCATGCTTCGCCTGCGGGATAAGGGCGGACCCGTGGTCTGCGTTACCGTGCTGATTTTAATGCTGTTTGGCAGCTTTTTTGGTATGTTTGAGGAGCTGGTGACCCTGCTTCCCATCATCATCCTGTTTATGCTCTCCATGCGTCTGGACACCATGACCGGCCTTGGGGCCTGCCTCCTGGCGGCCTGCTTTGGCTTCTCTGCCGCCATTACCAATCCCTTTTCGGTAGGTTTGGCCTCCCAGGTGGCCGACGTGAATCCCTCGGATGGCGTGTGGCTCCGTTTGGTGTTCTTTGCCATTACCTACGTTACCCTTTGCGTCTTTTTGATGCTTCACCTGCGAAAAATCGAGAAGGATCCCACGTCCTCTCCAAGCTACGAGGCAGACCAAAAGAAGCGGGAAGTATTGCAGCTGACCCCCGAGGAGAAGAATCCTTACAACGATCGCGTTTTTCGCATTTATGCCGGATTTTTTGCCATTCAGGGCATTTTGCTGGTGTTGATCGCATCGGTACGAGCCATTGCCTCTCTTGCCATTCCCATCCTGGCCATCAGCTTTTTGGTGTTTGGCGCCCTGGCGGGGATCCTGGTGACCCGTGACCCCAAAAAGGTGGCGGGATACATCCTGCGCGGCGGTGCCGCCATGCTCCCTGCGGTGCTGATGATCGCCTTGGCGGGATCGGTCAAGCTGGTCATGGAGGAGAGCGGAATCACCGACACCATTATGCATTACATCATCGAGCACCTGACGGGGAAGAATCCCTTCCTTGCCATTGTGCTGATCTACGGCTTGATCCTCTTTTTGCAGGTCTTTATCGGATCGGCCTCGGCAAAGATCATCCTGGTTATGCCCATCGTAATGCCGGTGGCCACTGCCCTGGGTCTTTCGCCCTCTCTGGTGATCCTGGCCTACTGCATGGCCGACGGCTTTACCGACGTAATCCTGCCCACCAATCCCGTTCTGCTCATTGGACTTTCCATGGCCAACGTTTCCTATCTCAAATGGGTCAAGTGGACCTGGAAGCTCCAGGCCGTGGTGTTGATCGAAACCTTTTTAACCCTATTCTTCGGTATCGCCATTGGATATTAATGTGAGCCCCGCCTCCGTGTGAACGAAGGCGGGGTGCTTGTTTTAATGCCTTTAGGCAGTTGAGCGCGCCGCGCGAAACAGACAACCACCCGCTACGCGGGTGGGCAACAAAGGCATTACCATTGTTTTGGGCACCGATGTAACATAAGCCTTCTCCTGTGGGAGAAGGGGGACCACGGCAGTGGTGGATGAGGAGTTGCTTTGGGATTAGAACACCTCATCCGGCACTTGTCGCTTGCGACATATGACACCATTTCCCCCGCTGGGGAAGGCTTACTGTTGTTTGCGCTCTCGATTATGGAGGGAGAGTTTGCTCAAAACGTTTGCAAAGCAAAAGCCAAAGGCTTGAGCCGCTGGCCGGTACTATTGACCTTTTATTCCTCGTGCTTACCACCCGTTTGACGGGGGGATGATTGCTTTTTCGTTAAATAAATAACTTGTTGAAAAGAACTTGACTTATCGAAGAAAAGATGCTATAATATGTGTAAAGAAGTTCCCGAGTTACTGACGGATGAATAGGGCAACCTATGTGGAGTCGGGAATGATACGCCGACCGTCTGGGCAGTTTTGTGGAAAAAGCAAGGCTGTCTTTTTGTTTGCCTTAAAACGAGAGGGTCTGGAAAGGAAAAGGAGAGGTATTATGGCAGAATGGAGAAATGAATGGGACGGCTTTATTGCCGGCCATTGGTGTGATCATATTGACGTTCAGGAGTTTATTCAAAAGAACTATACTCCCTATATTGGTGACGAGAGCTTCCTGGCTCCGCCCACCGAGCGGACCCGTCGGCTGTTTGCGGCCCTGACCGAGAAGCTGAAGGAAGAAAAGGAGAAGGGTGGTGTGATCGGGATCGATACCCAAACCGTGTCCTCGCTCACCAACTATCCCGCGGCCTATCTCTCTAAGGAGGACGAGCTGATCGTGGGTCTGCAGACCGGGGAGCCCCTGGTGCGCGGCGTCAATCCCTTTGGCGGGATCCGTATGGCGCGTAGTGCCTGCCGTGCCTATGGCTACGAGCTTTCCAACCGCATTGAGGAGGAGTTCCATTACCGCACCACCCACAACGACGGAGTATTCCGCGTTTATACCGAGTCCATGCGCGCCATGCGTCATACCGGTATCCTGACCGGTCTGCCCGATGCCTATGGCCGTGGACGCATCATTGGCGACTACCGGCGCATTGCCCTCTACGGTATCGACCGTTTGATTGAGGAGAAGAAGCAGGATAAGATCAACCTTGGAAAGAAGCGCATGACCGAGGAGAATATTCGCCTTTCCGAGGAATTGTTCAAGCAGATCTCCTTCCTGGAAAAGCTGAAGGCGATGGCCGCCCTCTACGGCATTGATATTTCGGCTCCCGCTACCAACGCCCGCGAGGCGGTGCAATGGCTCTATTTTGGCTATTTGGCCGCCAACAAGGAGCAAAACGGTGCCGCCATGTCCCTGGGACGGGTGGGAACCTTCCTGGATATCTACATGGAGCGCGATCTGCGCCGTGGGATCCTTACCGAGGAGGGGGCTCAGGAGCTGATTGACCAGTTTGTGATGAAGCTTCGCATGATCCGTCA
The DNA here is from genome assembly GCA_017451915.1 of Clostridia bacterium. Lineage (GTDB taxonomy): Bacteria > Bacillota > Clostridia > Oscillospirales > CAG-272 > UMGS1865. Next base: position 23,870 of record JAFTNJ010000046.1, on the reverse strand, counting down.
TCTTCGCACCCCCGAGTATAACGAGCTCTTTGGCGGTGACCCCGTGTGGATCACCGAGGCTGTGGGCGGTATGGGAAAGGATGGCAGAACCCTGGTCACTAAAAACGCCTTCCGCTTCCTTCATACGCTGTATAATTTGGGAACAGCTCCCGAGCCCAATCTGACCGTGCTTTGGTCGGAGAAGCTTCCCGAGGCCTTTAAAAAGTACTGCTCTCGGGTGTCGATTCAGACCGACTCGATCCAGTATGAGAACGATGATCTGATGCGTCCTCGTTTTGGAGACGATTACGCCATTGCCTGCTGTGTGAGTGCCATGAAGGTGGGCAAGCAAATGCAGTTCTTTGGCGCCCGTTGCAACCTCCCCAAGATCCTTCTGTTGGCCCTCAACGGCGGCAAGGAGGAAAAGTACAATATGCAGGTGGGCCCTGTGATGCCCGCGCTGGAAGGGGAGTACCTGGATTACGACGAGGTTCGCCGCCGCCTGGATTACTACATCGGCTGGTTGGCCGGGGAGTACGTGGACACCATGAACGTGATCCACTTTATGCACGATAAATACGCCTATGAAAAGACCCAGCTGGCTCTCCACGATACCGACGTGGAGCGTGTCATGGCCTTTGGTGTGGCAGGTCTTTCGGTGATCACCGATAGCCTTTCGGCCATCAAATACGCAAAGGTACGCGCCACGCGGGATGAGAACGGCTTGATCAACGGCTTTGAGACCGAGGGCAGCTTCCCCAAGTTTGGCAACGACGATGACCGTGTGGATTCCATTGCCGTGGAGCTGTTGGAGCGCTTTATTACCGAGCTGCGGAAGAATCCCACCTATCGCGGTGCCAAGCATACCCTCTCGGTGTTGACCATTACCAGTAACGTGGTTTATGGCAAAAAGACCGGTGCCACTCCCGATGGCCGTGCGGCCGGCGCGCCCTTTGCCCCCGGAGCCAATCCCATGCACAACCGTGAGGAGCGCGGCGCCCTGGCGTCCCTCAACTCGGTGGCCAAGCTTCCGTACGATGCCTGCATGGACGGCATTTCCAATACCTTCTCCATCGTTCCCGAGGCACTGGGCAATAACGAGGAGGAGCGCGTTGCCAACCTGGTGACCATTCTTGACGGCTACTTCGGACAGAATGCCCATCACATCAACGTCAACGTTCTGGATCGCCAAAAGCTGATCGACGCCATGGAGGATCCCGATCTCTATCCCAACCTCACCATTCGCGTGTCGGGATATGCGGTCAACTTCCACAAGCTCTCCCGCGAGCAGCAAAAGGAAGTCATCAGCCGTACCTTCCATCAAACGGTCTGATCCATGCAAGGATATATTCATAGCCTGCAATCCCTGGGGACGGTGGACGGTCCCGGGGTGCGTGCCGTGGTGTTTGGAGAAGGGTGTCCTTTGCGGTGCGTGTACTGCCACAATCCCGATACCTGGGAGCCGGATCCCGCGCATCTGATGGAGGTGGAGGACCTGGCCGAACAGATCCTGCGTCTGACACCTTACATTAAAAACGGCGGCGTGACCTTCTCGGGCGGGGAGCCCTGCCTGCAGGCCGAATTCTTTGCCGCCCTGGCCACCGAATTGAAGGGCCGTGGACTTCATCTTGCCCTGGATACCTGCGGCGAGGTGTACGATCCCGCGGTGCGGCGGCTGTTGGAGCTTGTGGATTTGGTGCTGTTGGACGTCAAGTTTACGGTCGGCGAGGAGCATCACCGACATACGGGAGGAAGTCTTTCTCGCGTGGTCTCCTTTTTAAAAACGCTGGAGGCTATGCAAAAGCCGATCTGGATCCGCCACGTGGTGGTCCCCGGACTCAACGATACCGAGGAGGATCTGTTGCGGTTGGCGGAGCTGACCCGCCCCATGCGTTGCGTGGAGAAGATCGAGCTGTTGCCCTTCCGTTCTCTTTGCATCGAAAAATACCGCACCTTGGGCATTCCGTTTCCCTTGGAGAGAACCCCGCAAATGGATCCCGCCCGTCTTGCCCAACTGCAAGCGTATTTGGAAAAAAATCTTTAAAAACACCCCGCCGTTTCTTATGGAAACGGCGGGGCTTTATAGATGAAATGACCGGGGGCATTTGTTGGTGAAGGTTTTGGTCAAGCTTTTTCAAAAGCTTGCGCAGTGGAGGCTGCGTAAGCCTCCTCGCCGTCCGCAGACGGCGAATTGTTTTTCGTGGCGTTTCTCTTTTGTTAGCTTTTCTCTTTGCGCTTTTTGTGTCAAAGAGAAAAGCGGCTAACCTTTCTGTACCAATAACCCCCTGCAGTTTTTTCTATAAATCACGTCCCGCCGTTTCTTACGGAAACGGCGGGATTCTTTTAGTATATTGCCTTTAGAGTGTGGGTGGCACCCCAACTTCCAAGAACTTGCACGTTAGAAAAGCCGGCGGCGGTGAGGGCTTCGATCTCGTGCTCCACCGTCAGGGGCGTGTCGTAATGGTAAAAGGTGTGGGGATCCAGACCCTGTTCTGCCTTTAACCGCTCCAACGTCGCCCGATGCTCCTCTTCCTCTGTGTTTGATAGGGAAAAGTAATCGGTGATCAAAAAATAGCCGTTGGGCTGAAGGGCCTTTCGCACCTTTTGATAAAGGGGGATCTTCTCCTCTTTGGTAAAATGATGAAGGGATTCCACCGAAACCGCAGCGTCAAAGGCCACGGCGGGAAAGGGAAGCGTAAAGTAGGAGCCGCAAAGGAGGGTCAGGTGCTGCTGTGGGAATTTCTGCTTTAGCGTATTCAGCATCCCGGGGGCGAGATCGATGCCGGTGACCTGCGCCGTGGGCTGAATACGAAAATATTCCTCCAGCTCCAGTCCCGTGCCGCATCCCAGATCCAGAATTTTGGCATTGGGATGGTTGGGGAGCTGACGGGCGGTAAAGGGGTAGAATTCCCGTGCCGAGACAATGCAATTCAGCTGGTGGTCATCGTAGCCCTCCAGGCGAGCGTCAAAGAATTCTCCCATTTTTTCCAATTTCATCGTGTTTCTCCTTAAAAAAGCGAACCGCTAGGAATTGCGGTTCGCTTTTGGCTATTTTGATTACATGCCCAAAACCGCGGCACCAATAATGCCGGCGTTGTTGCGAAGCTCGGCAATGCGCAACGTGGTCTGGGGGAAGTTTCCGTCACCAAAGGCGTCCTTTTCCACAATGGGCTTCAACAGATCCAGGAGGTAATCCCCCTCGTTGGAAACGCCGCCGCCGATGGAGAGGATCTCGGGCTGGAAGATGTTGATCATGCTGGTAAGACCGCTGGCCAGATATTTGATGTAGGTATCCACTACCTCGGCACCTGCCGCGTCCCCCTTGCGCTTGGCGTCAAAGGCGGTGCGTCCGGTGACCTTGCCCTTTTCGGCAACCATAGCGGTCATCAGGGTGGTGCGTCCGGTGGCTTCGCACTCGGCCAGCTTTTCCTTGGTCATGTTGATCAGGCCGGTTGCCGAGGAATAGGCCTCCCAGCAGCCCTTTCTGCCGCAGGAGCAGGGTCTGCCGTCTACTTCAATTACAATGTGGCCCAGCTCGCCGGCCGCCGAGTTAAAGCCCTTAAAGACCTTACCGCCGTCCACGATACCGCCGCCAACACCGGTGCCCAGGGTGATCATCACCGAAGATTTGGAGCCCTTTGCGGCACCTACGATGGCCTCGCCCCATGCGGCGGCGTTGGCATCGTTTTCGATGTGCATCTCGGAAATGTTCAACCGCTCACGGAGCAGAGGAAGAATGGGGAAGGAGAAGAAATTCAGGTTGTACGCGCTGATCACGCAACCGCTTTCGTCATCCACCACGCCGGGGGAAGCAATTCCAAGGGAGGCGACGTCGCTCTCCTGAATGCCCACCGTCTGGCAGAGCTTTTTGCAAAGACGCGCAATGTCGTCTACGATCTCTACGCCGGGACGTCCTACCAGGGTAGGGGTGCTGTCCTGGGCAATGATCTCAAATTTGTCGTTGATAATTCCGGCCGCAATGTTCGTGCCGCCAAGGTCGATACCAATACGGTACATGATGATTCTCCTTCCGGTAAAACAGTTTTTGTTGACTTTATTATAAAACATTTTTCGCTGTTCGTCAATAGCTTTTCCAAAATCTTTGTCTCTTTTTTCAAGGGACGGATTCAAAAGGTGCCTTCCAGATGCAGGAGGGCGTCCATCAGCTGTGCGGGGGTCTCAAACACCGCCTTGGCTCCCGTTGCAAGAAGCTCCTCCCGGGTTCCAAAGCCCCAAAGAGCACCCACAGAGTCCATGTGATTGCTCTGAGCGCCCAGGGTGTCGTGCTCCCGGTCTCCCACCATCAAAATGCGGGAGGGATCGGTAAGTCCCAGCTGCTCCATGGCGTAGGCGATGACCTCGGCCTTGGCGTCTCGGGTGCCATCGATCTCGGGGCCGGAAACGAAGGAGAAGTAGCGGTCCAGACCAATGTGCTTCAAAATGGGATTGGCGTAAATATGGGGCTTGGAGGTGGCCAGTACACAGATCACGCCGCGCTGCTGCATCGCACGGAGCAGCTCCTCCATGCCGTCGTAAACCAGGCACTCCAGCATTCCGCCGTTGCTGTAATACTCCCGATAGTAGGCTACGGCCTGCTTGGCTTCTTCCTCATTCATTCCGTAAAAATGGGCAAAGGACCAAACCAGAGGCGGGCCGATAAAGCAGGTCAGCTCCTCGCAGGGCGGGGGCTGGATCCCACATTTTTTCAGGGCGTAGGAAACGGCGTGGGTCACGCCGGGGGCGGAGTCAATCACGGTTCCGTCCATATCCAAAAATAGATGTGTGTAGTTCATAGGCTTTTCTCTCCCGTTTTTTTAAGAAACTCGAAGAATTCACAAAAATGACTTGCAAGGCTTCCTCGGGTATGATATAATAAAAGAACATTCCAAGATTATTATACACGATTTTTACCCAAAATGCAAGTCAAACACGAGGTTTTTTAGTATGGATATGAATTTTACCATTCCGGTCAACGAGGCCTTTGAGGCGTCTGCGGCGGATCCGTCCTGCGGCTGTGCCTTCTGCGCCCTTCATAAAAAGCTGGAGGAGGACGAACTGGATCTGATCCTCGGTGCTTCCATGATGGAGCCCGATATTCGTATCCAGACCAACGAAAAGGGCTTTTGCCGTACCCACTACGATTTGATGTTTACCCGCAAGAACCGTCTGGGCATGGCTCTGACTCTGGAGAGTCATCTGGCGGATCTGCGAAAGGAGATCAAGGACGGGGGACTTGGCGGTGGCCAGGGGAATAAGCCCATCAAGCGCATTGGTGCTTTAGAGGAATCCTGCTACGTTTGCCAGCGGATCGACCGTAATTTTGAGAACATGGTGGACACCGCCGTGTATCTTTGGCAGACCGACGAGGAGTTTGCTCCCAAGCTCAAGGCCCAGCCCTATTTTTGTTTGCCTCACTATCGCAAATTTTTGATGTACGGTCAACGCCGCCTGGGAAAGAAGCGTCAGCCCGAGTTTGCGGCGCAATGTGCCAAGGTGGTGGAGACCTACTTTGACGAGCTGCAAAAGGACGTGAGCTGGTTCTGCAAGAAGTTTGACTATCGCTACGATGAGGAGCCCTGGTACAATTCCAAGGACGCCGTGGAGCGTGCCTTCAAGTTCTTGCGCTCGGATCTGCACAACAAATAACATTGGAGAGAGAACATGATCGATCTGTTAGAGCTGCACAAATATTTTATCCTGAATCACCTAAAAGAAGGGGACGTGGCCGTGGACTTTACCATGGGGAACGGTCACGATACCGAATTTCTCTCCAAAACCGTAGGAGAGCGCGGACACGTGTACGCCTTTGACATTCAAAAGGCGGCGGTGGAATCTACGGCAAAGAACCTTGCCGCCGCGGGCTGTCCGCAAAATTATACCTTGATACATGATTCCCACCACAAGGTGAAAGACTACGTTAAGACCCCCTTCAAGGCCGGAATGTTCAACCTTGGCTGGCTCCCCGGCGGTGACAAATCGATCACCACCCTGCGCGAGACCACCATGCCCGCCATCGCCGCCGCCATTGATCTGATGGATCGGGACGCGGTGCTGAACGTGGCGGTCTATCCGGGACACGCCGAGGGAGACGCAGAAGGGAACATGATCTGCGAATATCTCGCCTCCCTGAGCAAGCATAAGGTTTGCGCTACCAAGGTCAAAATTCTCAATTCACCCACCTCGCCCTATTTTATTGTGATTGAAACCAAGCCGTAATATGAAAAAAACCATGATATCCGCGGTCCTTCTGTTCTGCCTGCTTCTGCAGGGCTGTATTCGGATGGGGCCGCAGCCCAACGCTACGGGAGAAGGGGGAGATCTTCCCACCGTTGCCCCCGTAAAGCACTATTATTTAGATATGCAATACAGTTATCAAACACAAGTGGATCCCAACCTTCTTACCACGGGATTGCACGCCGATTATCTGCTCCTGGCCAATAAGGAGTATCCTTTGGGAAGGGATTTTGTTCCCGCGTCCCTGACCGCGCTCACCTGTACCACCTACGGTGGCAAGACGGTGGAGCTGGACGCTCGCGCCGCCCAGGCACTGTATCTGATGCTGCAGGAAATGGCTGTGGCCGGTGTGACCGATATTGCGGTTACCAGCGGCTACCGCTCCTACGAGTATCAGGTGTCCTTGTTCAATTATTATCTCAGTCAGGAGCAAAAGCAGATCTCCTCCAACGCCATTGCCTGCTTTGGCAGTGACTATATTCAAAGGAACTATTATGACAAGGGTGTGGCTATGCTGTCGGCGTCCGACGCCAAAACCGTAGTGCTTTCCTATTCGGCCTATCCCGGCACCAGCGAGCACCAGACCGGTCTTTGCGTGGATTTTATGACCTCCACCATGAGCGAGCTGGACGCCACCTTTGCCACCACCCAAGCCTTTGCCTGGCTCTCCAATAACGCCTATCGCTTTGGATTTATCCTGCGGTATCCCGAGGGAAAGGAAGCCATCACGGGCTACACCTACGAGCCCTGGCACTATCGCTTTGTTGGCAGAGAAGCGGCAACCGATATTTATTTTGGAAATCTGACCCTGGAGGATTATCTGGGCAAATAATATGACGCTTTGAAAGGGAGATACTATGGAATTACGCGGAAAGATCATTGATTTTTTAGGTGATAGCATTACCGAGGGGTACGGTGTTGCCGATCGGGAGAACAACCGTTACGACAATATCCTGAAAAGAGAATGTGGACTGAAGGCCGTGTATAACTACGGCATTGGGGGTACCCGTTTGGCCCACCAAAGCGTGCCCAGCGATAAGCCGCGGCATGACCTTTGCTTCTGCGGCAGAGCCTACAACCTCAATCCCGAGGCCGACATCATTGTGGTATACGGTGGTGTGAATGACTATCTCCACGGGGACGCTCCCATTGGAAAAAAGGGAGATAAGACGCCTGCCACCTTCTGCGGTGCGGTTTGGTGGCTGATGAACTTTTTAAAAACCAAGTATGTGGGCAAAACCATTGTTTTTATGACCCCCGCCCGTTACTGCGGCCAGGGCAGTAAGAGCGACACGATGCCCCATCCCCACGCCAGCAAGCTCCCCGACGCTAAGCCCTTGTTGTTCTACGTGGTGACCATCAAACAAACGGCCGAGGAATTTGGTATTCCGGTGTTGGATCTCTACCACAATCTGGGCATTGATCCTCACAAGCCCAAGGACTATCATAACCTGACCATGGACGGTTTGCATTTCAACGACGACGGTCATAAGATCATCGCCGCGCGCCTTAAGGAATTTTTAGAGGCACTTTAAAATACATATAAAAAGAATCCGCAAATGCCTTGTCGCATTTGCGGATTCTTTTTATCGGTTTGCAATGCAGCCCAACAGTCCGGCCACCAGCATAGCGCCTCCCAGCAGGGCAAGGGCCTTCACGGGAAGGGCTTTGTCCCATTGGGTGGAGAAGAGCTCCACGGGGGCCTGCTCCTCGGTGTTACCACGCAATTCTGCGCGGTAGGCAAGGGAGGTGTGCAGTTGGGGATGGGTCTTGCAAAAATGCAGCTCCTTTTGAAGGGCTTCCTTCCATTGCTTACAGACCGTCTTTCCGCGGAGATAGCATTGAATCCACGGATCGTCAGACGTTTCGGCGCAAAGGGAAGGGGTCTTGTTTTCGGGTTCCATCATTGGCTCCTATCCTTTCTGTACTACCGATAGGATGCGCATTTTTTGAAGCTTTATGCAACGGGAGCATTCAAATTTACGGTTACGATAAAGCCGCCCACGTTGTCTCCGGAAATGGTGTAAGCATAGTTTCCGGGAACCGAGAGCGTGGTCAGGTCTCCTGCGGATCTGGCAACGTAGTAGATCTCGTAAGCATTGCCGTCACTGCCCGTGACCTGCAAGTGGGTAGCACCGGAATAATTGCTTTGGAGAAGCGCAACGTATTCCTCCAGGCAGAGGTTGTTTTGGTACATATAGGTGGCGTGAGGAATGCCTACGTAACGGAAGCAGTGATCGTAGCCGTCAATGCCCGTGGTTACCGATTTGTCGGCAGGGTAGCGGCAAACAATGCCGTACTTGGCGCAGTTCTCGTAGATCCACAGATAGTTGGGGTTGGAGGAAAGACCGGTGCGCTTTCCGTTGGCATCGTAGCTTTGCAGGGTGAATACGTATCCCGTTTCATGCTCGGAGTAGCCCACGGGAGTCAGCTTGCCCGATTGCTCCTCCTTGGTGCGGTAGGCGTCAATAAAGATCAGGGAGGAGTCGTTAAAGACCTTGTAAAAATCGGTGAGCATGGCGTCAGCGGCGTAGGCGGCGGTGCTTTCCATTTGCTCGTTGGATTTGAGAATGGTGCACTGGTAGGGGCGCACGCCGTTTTGGTTGACGTGAATATCGGGATCGGCAAAGGATTTCAGGGTGATCTTGGGGTATTGATAGGCGTGATTCAGCTTTTCACTCACCAGGATCAGCTCGCCCTGTCCTAAAGCGGCATTCTCCTTAGTGATCGACACGTAGGTAATGCCTGTTTCTCCGCTTTGACCGTTGTTATTTTGGGGTGGAATGTTGGGGGTATCGTTGCCACCGTTTACCGTATCGGCAATCAGACAAAACAGAAAGATGGCAAGGGTGAGCAGGGTAAGCACGATCACAACGCAAATGGAAAGTGCCACCATGCGTTGCTTTTTCAGCCGTTGGTTTCTCTCTTCCCGGTGACTGTGCTTTACGGTATTGAAGCTATGGGACGGGGGGCGGTGATTCATACACGATCCTCCTTTTTGATATTAATCTTTGCAAAAGAGGTGCCATGCAACGGTATTTGCATGACACCCCATCGTGTTTAGCGGTGTTCAGATGACCCGAAGGAATTAGCCCTCCAGAGCATCCTTGATGGAGAAGTCCATGCGGCCCTTCTTATCCAGACCGATATACTTCACTTTTACAACGTCACCCAGCTTGAGAACATCCTCTACCTTTTCAATGCGGCGGGGAGCGATCTTGGAGATGTGAACCATGCCTTCCTTGCCGGGAGCATACTCAACGAAGCATCCAAATTCCTTGATGCCGGTAACGGTACCGGTGTAGATGGCGCCAACCTCGGGCTCGAATACGATGGCGTCAATGCAAGCCTTTGCGGCGTTTGCCTGCTCGGCGTTGATTGCTGCAATGCGAATGGTGCCGTCGTCATCAATGTCGATCTTCGCGCCGGTGTCGGCAACGATCTTCTGGATCACGGCGCCGCCCTTACCAATTACCTCACGGATCTTGTCGGGATCGATCTTCATGGTGGTCATCTTGGGAGCGTACTTGGAAACCTCTGCACGGGGGGCGGGGATGGCCTTCAGGAGCACCTCGTCGATGATATAATCACGGCCGATGTGGGTCATCTCCAGAGCCTTGTGAATGATCTCGGGAGTCAGACCGTCGATCTTCAGGTCCATCTGAATGGAGGTGATACCTGCGTGGGTACCGGCAACCTTAAAGTCCATATCGCCGTAGAAGTCCTCAAGACCCTGGATATCCAGCATGGTATCCCAGGAGCCGTCCTCGGCAGTGATCAGACCGCAGGAGATACCTGCAACGGGAGCCTTGATCGGAACGCCTGCATCCATCAGCGCCAGAGTAGAGCCGCAAACCGAGCCCTGAGAGGTGGAGCCGTTGGAAGAAACAACGTCGGAAACCAGACGAATGGCGTAGGGGAATTCCTCCTCGGAGGGAAGAACGGGAACCAGAGAGCGCTCTGCCAGTGCACCGTGACCGATCTCGCGGCGTCCGGGGCTTCTGGTGGGCTTGGCTTCGCCGGTGGAGAAGCCGGGCATGTTGTAGTGGTGCATATATCTCTTGGAGGTCTCGCTGTCAATGCCGTCCAGCATCTGTGCCTCGGAGAGGGTGCCCAGGGTGGCAATGGTCAACACCTGGGTCTGGCCACGGGTAAAGAGTCCGGAGCCGTGGGTGCGGGGGAGAATCCCAACCTCGCTGCCCAAGGGACGGATCTGATCCATGCGGCGGCCATCCACACGCTTCTTGTCAACCAACAGCCAGCGGCGAACGATCTTCTTCTGGATCTTGTAAACCAGCTCCTCCATCATACCGGGGAGGTCGGGATACTTTTCGGTAAAGTTCTCCAGGATGGCATCCTTTACGGGAACCATCTTGGCGTCACGAATATTCTTGTCATCGGTGTCCAGAGCGTCCATAACGTCCTTTTCACAGAAGGCAAAGATCTCGTCGAACATATCGTGGTCGAGCTCGCAGGAGGGGTAAGCAAACTTGGGCTTGCCGATCTCGTCAACAATGCCGTTGATGAAGCCCAGCAGATCCTTGATCTCCTCGTGAGCCTTCATAATGGCGTTGTACATGGTTTCGTCATCCACCTGGTTTGCGCCGGCCTCGATCATAACCACCTTCTTCATGGAGGCGGCAACGGTCAGCTGCAGGTCGCTCTTCTTCTGCTGCTCGGCGGTGGGGTTGAGAATAATCTCACCGTCAACCAGACCCATGAACGCGCCGCCGATGGGGCCGTTCCACGGAATGTCGGAAATGGACAGAGCGATGGAAGCGCCGATCATAGCGGTGATCTCGGGAGAGCAATCGGGGTCAACCGACATTACAGTCAGGGTCAGAGCCACGTCGTTGCGCAGATCCTTGGGGAAGAGGGGACGGATGGGACGGTCGATTACACGGGAGGTGAGCACGGCCTTTTCGGAAGGCTTGCCCTCACGCTTGAGGTAACCGCCGGGGATCTTGCCTGCGGCGTACATACGCTCCTCAAAGTCTACCGAGAGGGGCAGGAAATCAATGCCGTCACGGGGCTTTTCGGATGCGGTGGCACAGCAGAGGACAACGGTTTCGCCATAGCGGCAGAGAACCGAGCCGTTTGCCAGGCCTGCCAGCTTACCGGTCTCAATTACCAGGGGTCTGCCGGCGTAGGTGTACTTGAACACCTTGTAATTCTTGAACTCCATAGCGGAGCTGATGGGATTAGACATTCTTTTTTCCTCCGTTAATTTTATTTGTTCGCGGTTTCTTACGGAGGTTTAGCACTTAACCACAGTCTTGAACAAGTTCTTCAAGTTCATGGTTAACTGCTAATCCGACGCAAGAAAACGCTTGGTTTTTCCGAAAAAGACGGACGGGAGCAAGGGCAGGACAAATGCCGCTGCTCTTACTCCCAATCAAGAAATTATTTTCTCAGTCCGAGCTTGCTTACGATGGCACGGTAGCGCTCGATGTCTACCTTCTGGAGGTAGTTGAGCAGGTTTCTTCTGTGACCGATCATCTTCTGCAGACCGCGGCGGCTATGGAAGTCCTTCTTGTTGGCCTTCAGGTGCGTGGTCAGGTTAGCGATGCGGGAGGTCAGGATAGCGATCTGAACCTCGGGAGAACCGGTGTCTCCCTCGTGGGTAGCGTACTGCTCAATCAAAGAGAGCTTTTCATTCTTTTCCATGGTATTTTCACCTTTCTTTTTTATTTGCGTTTCACTCAGCAATCGGTGGGTGAAGAGCCGCGTAGAGCGGCCTGTGATCCGAGAACCGAGTTCACGCCATACGAACATATTATATCACAAACTTTTTTGTTTGTAAATAGCTTTTTTCATTTTTACATAAAAATATTTGTGAACTTTTTTTGACCTTTTGATTGCCGGGGAATCTAAGGGACCGTTGCCTTGCATATGGAAGGCAACGGTCCCTTGAAAAGTGAGGATCATTCCTCGACAGGGCCAAGAACCGTGCGGGGCTTGGAGCCGTTGGGGGCAGAAACGATGCCCTCGGATTCCATGCGCTGGAGCAAGGCCAGGGCGCGGTTGTAGCCAACCCGGAATTTGCGCTGGAGCAAGGCGGTGGAGATCTGCTCTCTTTGCAGGGCAAAGTCCACTGCCGCGCGGTACAAGGCCTCGGGATCGTTATGGCTGGGGAGATCCTCCACCTCCGTGGTGGCTTGGCATCGCGTTCTTTTTGCGGGGGCTTGCGCCAGTGCTTCCGCTTTTTGGGCAAACGCCTCATTGTACTGTGCCGCTCCGTAGATCGTCCGGACGGTGTTGCAGAGATTTGTCATCTCGTCATCGGAAACAAAGGCTCCCTGCATACGGAGACTGCTCATGGAACCCACGGGGGCAAAGAGCATATCGCCTCGGCTTTGCAGCTTTTCCGCGCCGTCGCTGTTCAACACCCGTCTGGAGTCGGCTGCCGTTGGGAGAAAGAGGGAGACGACGGAAGGAATATTGGCTTTGAGCATTCCCGTCAGAATATCTGCGGAAGGGCGTTGCGTGCCGAGGATCAAATGGATCCCAGCGGCACGGGCCTTTTGGGCAAGGGAACACAGGGCGGCTTCGATTCCTTTTTTGCAGCAAAGCATGAGGTCGGCCAGCTCGTCGATCACGACCACAAGGTAGGGCAGGGGGGAAAGGTCGGGGCTCGTCTTGGCTTTTTCATTGTATTTTTCGATGTTGTAAACGCCGCAGGCCGAAAAACGGACGTAACGCTCCTCCATTTCGGCGACCATAGCCTGCAGGGCGGCAAGGGCGGTCTTGGGATCGGTCACCACGGGGGCCATGAGGTGGGGAAACTCCTCAAAGCCGGGGAATTCCACCCGTTTGGGATCGATGAGAAGAAGCCGAAGCTCCGCGGGCGATCTTTTGCAAAGCAGAGCGGCCAGTATTCCGTTGATGCAGAGCGACTTTCCGCAGCCCGTAGCTCCCGCAATGAGAAGGTGGGGCATTCTGGCAAGGTCCGCAACCACGGGCTCTCCCTCCAGGTTTTCCCCCCAGCAGAAGGGCAGGGCGGCGTTGCTGTTTAAGAATGCCTCGGAGCGGAGCAGATCACCAAGATACACCGGAGTTCGCGTTGCATTGGGGATCTCAAAGGCCGCTACCATGGAATCGGCGTCACAGAGGAAGGCTTCCGTGCGGACGCCGCCGTGGGATACGGGGAGCATCAGCTCCAGCTCACTCGCAATATTTTTGAGGGTTCGCATCCCGATCATGGATGCCGCAAAGACCTCGTATCGGGTGACCGACGCGCCGCGTTGATAGGTGATCTCACGCACCTTGATACGGCGTTTTTGAAAGCGACCCGAAATGGTATTTAAGATGGGAACAAGATCCTCGTGATCCTCCTCCGCAGGGGCGGGAGCAGAGGTGAGGCAGGAGAGGATGGCGGGGGTATATTCGTTTGATGTTGTCATGGCGAAACTCCTTTACTGTAACGGATTGTAAAAAAACGCAAGGGGCCGATCCTGCTTGATCGGCCCCGATTCGGTTTAGGATTCTCCGTCGGTCTCGTTAAAGAACCGCTCCAGGTATTCCTCGGGGGTAATGAGGATGGTGCGGGGCTTGGAGCCGTCGGGGGCCGAAACGATGCCCTCGGATTGCATACGGTCAATGATCTTGGCCGCACGGCTGTAGCCAATCTCCAGCTTGCGCTGCAGGAGGGAGGTGGACACGCGCTTTTCCTCCACGGCTACGCGCACCGCGTCGGCGTACTTGGGATCGTCGGTCTTGGCGTCGCCGTCACCGTCGGAGGGGGCAACGTCGCCGCCGCGTCCCTTGTTTCCGCATTGGGCGGCCAGCTCCTTGAGCTTGCTGATGAACTTTTCATCATACTGGGCACTGCCGTTCTTGCAACGGATGAACTCGCAGATCTTTTCCACTTCCTTGTCCCCCACAAAGGCACCCTGCACACGGGTATCCCGCATAGCGCCAATGGGAACAAAGAGCATATCACCGCGACCCAACAACGATTCGGCCCCGCCGTGGTCGAGGATAACGCGGGAGTCCATTTGGGATTTGACCGCAAAGGCGATGGAGGAGGGGACGTTGGCCTTGATCAGACCCGTAACCACGTCCACCGAGGGACGCTGGGTACCAATGATCAGGTGCATTCCCGCGGCACGCGCCTTCTGGGCGATGCGGCAGATGGCGGTTTCTACCTCGTTCTTGGCGGTCATCATCAGGTCGGCCAGCTCGTCGATGATGATCACGATCTGGGGAATGAAGGGCATATCGGGATCGTTGGCGGTTACGGTGTTGTAGCCCTCCAGGTTGCGGACGCCAACACTCTCAAAGACCTCAAAGCGACGCTCCATTTCTTCCACCGCCGCCTGCAGGGCACCTGCGGCGTCCTTGGGGGTGGTGACTACGGGGGCCATGAGGTGAGGAATGTTTTTGTAGATGCTGAATTCTACCTTTTTGGGGTCAATGAGCACCAGCTTGACCTCGTCGGGGCGTACCCGATAGAGAAGGCTGGTAATGATGCAGTTGATGCACACCGACTTACCGCTACCGGTGGTACCGGCCACCAGCAGGTGGGGCATTTTGCCAATATCAAAGATCAGGGGTGCACCGGCAATGTTAGCACCCAGGCAGGCACTCAACTTGCTCTCGGATTTTGCAAACTGCTCGGATTCGATCAGGTCGCGCAGATAGATGGTACTGCGGGTCTTGTTGGGAACCTCGATACCCACGGCGTTGGTGCCGGGAATGGGCGCCTCGATACGAACACCGCCCGAGGAACGCAGGGCCAAGGCAATGTCGTCGGCCAGATTGGTCACGGTGCGTACGCGCACACCGGCGGCCAGGATCACCTCGTAGCGAGTAACGGTAGGGCCGCAGGAATAGTTGATCTCCCGGACGTTGACGTGGAAGCTGGCCAGGGTTTCGGCAAGCTGACGCATATTCTCCTCGATCTCCACGCGGTTCTCCTCGGTCATGGGCTCTCCGGGATGGAGGTAGGAGATGGGCGGGAAGACGTATTCCTTGGGCTTGTTTGCCATGGACTGTTCTTCCTTCATTTCTTGCAGGGTTGCCTTGCCCTTTTGCACCGCGTCGGCCTTGGGGGAGTTGGCGGGCTGTTGGGCTTCCATTTTTTCAAATTCCTCGGCACTCAATCCAAAGCTCTGATCCTTATCCACCTCTGCCTGACGGAATACGGTCTGGGGCTTGGTTGCGCGCGATGCTCCGGGACGGGGGGCACCGTTTGGCGTTGTCATGGAGGGGCGGGCCGAGGTGGCGGGCTTGGCAATGCCGGAGTTGGCAGGAGCCGCGGCGCGGGAGGCACCCGCGGGACGCGATCCGGGCATGGGAACCTCGGGGGGGAGGGGAGCGTGCTTGCGCACGGGCTCGCTGTCCTCGGTGTCGTCCAGATCAATGAAGATATTTTTTAGGTCAAAATTTCGATGCTCTCGGGGAACGCGGCGCACCTGGCGCACGTCGTTGCTCTTGGGGAAGATGGGATCCACCGCGGCATCCTTGTTTTGGGGGGCGACGGGGGATGCGGGAGCCGCTTCGGGAAGTGCCGTGGGGGCGGGGGCTTTGGCCGTTGAAGATGCCGGTGCAGGCGCGGGCAGAGGCGTGGCCTCGGCCTTGGCAGGCGTCGGTTTCGGTGTCGGCGCGCTTGCCGGCTTGCTGTCCTCATGGACCGTTATCGCAGGGGTCTCAGCAGGCTCGGATTCCGACATCTTTTTGGTCACGTCCTGGGGAACGAAGACCTTAGAGCCGTCGTTGGGGTCCAGCTTGGGCACGGGAATGGGGGGGAGCTTGTCCTTGGGGGCCTTTTTGCCTTCGTATTCCACCACGCGGACCGCGCCGGTGGGAACGCCGTTCTCCTGCTCGTCCACCGTGTACTGACGGGTGGTGGTGCGGCGGATCTTTTCCTCCATGGCCGCGTTGTTCTTGGCGTATTCCGCGTCCTGAGAGGAAAGGCTGGGCGCGCGCTTGGAGCGCAGGGCGCGGCGCAAGCGGAAGCGGTTCCAAAGGTGCTGGGGGGTCATGCCAAGGAAGTAGAACAGGCTTGCAGCCAATAGCAAACCGCAGATCAAAAGACTTCCAAATACGTTGCCGTTAACGTATAGAAAATATCCAAACGTGCCGCCGATCACACCGCCGCCGGTCATTTGCGCGCCGTAGCGCATCAGATCCTTTACGGGAATGTTCTGGGCTTCGGGAGGAATCACCGTCAGACAGCAGATGTGAATAAAGGAGCTGAGAAAGGCAAGAAACAGCACCGATGCCACGATCTTGGAGATGGTTACCCGATGGTCAATATACTTCTTCCAGAAGATGGCCAGATTCAGGAGCAGCAAGGGAAGCACGAACACCGCCGGACCGAACAGGCCAAAGAAGCCGTAGCAGATATAGTAACCGATGCGACCCATCCAGTGGGCGGAGGGGTTCCCCTCCAGCTGATTGCCGCTGTTGCAGAACAGATTGAGGAGCAGGGCGATCCCGGCCAGCACCGCAAAGATGGCGAGGGCGTAGGGAAGAACCTGATGGGCAGGCTTTGCCGAGCGCGGAACCGAGAGATCCACGGTCTCCTTTTTATTCTTCTTGGCGGAGCCGTTGGAGGTGGCCGTGGAGGCGTGTGCTTTGGCGTCGTTCTTTTTCTTTTCCGTCGAGGCCTTGGATTTGGATTGAGCAGAGGACTTTTTCTTAGGCTCCTCCCGCTTTCCAACACTCTCCTCGCGATGCTCTACCCGACGTGTTTCGGGGGTGGCTTTGGGACGCGTGCTTTTGGCGGGGGCTCCAAAATCGTTGATGAGATTTTCCGTATGCTCCATGCCCGGGGGCGAGAGCTCACCGGCGGAGCGGATCTTTTTGGGGTCTTGATTCATTTTTATGGATTCCTTTCCCGAAGGCTGCGTCGTAACGACGCGCATTCGCAGGTGCGTGATTCGTACAAAATACCATCTTATATTATATCATTTTTGGAAAGCGTTTGCAAGAGCGAAATCCAATTTTTTTGAAAAAAAGACCTCTTTTTTCGACAAAAGGAAAAACGCTTCCTTTTATTCATACTGTGACCTCTTGCGTTTTCCAAGTTTGAGACCGAAGATTTTCTGTTTTTGGAAAACAAAAGCGAGACAAAACAACAAAATGGCAACATAAATTCCAAAAACGGAAAAATATATTTTGAAAACCTATTGACAAATCAAAAAAAATGAGGTATAATGAGGACACGAAAATGATTTTAGAACGCGGCCTCGGCCGCCGAAAGGACGGAAATTATGGCAACATCCAAAAAAACAAAGGTAGCGGTTCCCGCCAAGCTGGACGACGCGGGCAAAAAGCAGGCGTTGGCAACGGCAATGTCCCAGATCGAGCGTGATTTTGGCGCCGGCTCCATTATGCGCTTGGGCGAGAATCGGAGCATGGAGGTGCAGGCAATTCGCACGGGCTCCCTCTCCTTGGATTTTGCCCTGGGCATCGGCGGCGTTCCCCGCGGACGTATCGTAGAGGTTTTTGGCCCCGAGTCCTCGGGTAAGACCACGGTGGCTTTGCACATTTTAGCCGAGGTGCAAAAAATTGGCGGCACGGCAGCCTTCATCGACGCCGAGCACGCGCTGGATCCCGTGTACGCCAAGGCCCTGGGCGTGGATATTAACGAGCTGTTGGTTTCCCAGCCCGACTGCGGCGAGGATGCCCTGGAAATTTGTGAGGCCCTGGCGCGCTCGGGGGCGGTGGATGCCATTGTTGTGGACTCGGTTGCGGCTCTGGTGCCCCGTCAGGAGATTGAGGGCGACATGGGACAGTCCATGGTTGGTGTGCAGGCGCGCATGATGTCCCAGGCAATGCGTAAGCTTTCGGGCGTGATCTCCAAGAGCAACTGCGTGGTCATCTTTATCAACCAGATCCGTGAAAAGGTGGGCGTGATCTACGGTAACCCCGAAACCACCCCCGGCGGCCGTGCCCTCAAGTTCTTTGCTTCGGTTCGTATTGACGTACGCAAGACCGAGCAGCTCAAGGACGGCAACGACGTTTACGGTAACCACGTAAAGTGTAAGATCGTTAAAAATAAGGTGGCTCCCCCCTTCCGCGTGGCGGAGTTTGACATTCTCTACGGCAAGGGCATCTCTGCCTCGGGCGAGATTCTGGATTTTGCCATTTCCCTCGATATTATCAAAAAGAGCGGCTCCTGGTTCTCTTACAACGGGGAGCGCATTGGGCAGGGAAAGGAAAACGTTCGCAAGCTGTTGGAGAATAACCCCGAATTCCTCAAGGAGGTGGAGGAGAAGGTGCGCGCCATGAGCGAGGACGCCAAGATCGCCATCGACCAGGAATACGAGATCGACGAGGACGACGATGATTTTGATCTGCGTCTGTCCGAGGAGGAGAACGGTGAACCGTAATTGGACCGAGACGCAACGCGGGTTGACTCCCATCACCATCACCGTGCGCTCCCTCCGCGCCCAGCACGACGGCGCCGAGATCCTGGTAGGGATCCTGTTGGAGAGCGGGGAGCAGCGGGAACAAAAAAGTCTTCCCATTTCGGCAGAACAGTACTACTCCATTCAACCCAGCAAGGGCGAGATTTCCGAGGAGATGTACGAGCGGCTGGAGGCGGCATCCCAACTCTGTCTGGCTATGCGGTGCGGTGAGAATCTTTTGTCCTACGCGCCCAATTCGGTTCATACCCTGGCGCAAAAGCTGACCCAGCGGGGATATCCCCGGGAGGTGGCGCAACGCGCCGCCGCAAAGCTCTCGGAGATGGGCTTGATCGATGAGAGGCGGGACGTTTGCCGCGAGGTGGAAAAATGCCTTCGAAAGCTTTGGGGGGCAAAACGCATCCGGGATCATCTCTGGAGCCGCGGCTTTGCTCAGGAATCGCTGGAGGAGCTTC
Organism: Clostridia bacterium; assembly: GCA_017451915.1. Lineage (GTDB taxonomy): Bacteria > Bacillota > Clostridia > Oscillospirales > CAG-272 > UMGS1865. The sequence continues at coordinate 4,825 of JAFTNJ010000046.1, read as the reverse complement.
CCGACCTGTTGCAGGAGGTGGATTTTGTTGCCAACTGTGCTTCTATGATCCGCAAGCATTACGGCGAGGTTCCCCGTGAGGCCGACGAAATGCACCGCATGACGGCGTCCCTTTCGCGGTATGGGTATTCCATCAGCGAGATCAAGGCGGCGATTGTTCTGTTGCTTAACGAAGCATAGGAAGAAGGCGCAGAGGTGTGTTGATGGAGTGGGATAAAGAAGAATTGCCCAAACGAAAAAAGAATCGATTGGAGAATTATGATTACAGCTCCTGTGGTTCGTATTTTATTACGATATGCACACAAAACAGACGCTCCGTACTCTCTCGTATTGTAGGGGGCGACGTCCTCGACGCCCCGTCTGTGGAGTTATTGCCATATGGAAAAATTGCAGATAAATATATCAATCAGTTAAGTGCTTTTTACGACAATATATTGGTTGAGCGATATGTGATTATGCCGAATCATATACATATGTTGTTGTTTATAAAACCAATTGGAGATATTGCCTTTGAAAGTGAATTGCTATTGGAAAACGGGGCGTCGAGGACGTCGCCCCCTACAAGACAACATTCGGTGGTATCTGGCTTCGTATCGACCTTTAAGAGATATTTTAACAAAGAATGTGGAATAAAGTTGTGGCAAAGAGGATTTTACGACCACATCATCCGCAATTCAAAGGATTACGAGGAGCATATTAATTACATTCTTCAAAATCCAATGCGTTGGTATTACGATGTATACATGGAAGAATAGATTTCACCGAAAGGAGAGGAAGTGCGTATGAAAGGTTACAACGTAATTGTGGTCTTTAACCCAAAATGCGACAGGATTTTGATGTGTAAAAGGCGAAGAAATCCATATAAAGGGCTTTCAAATTTTGTTGGCGGAAAAATTGAAAAAGATGAAAATGGATTGGATGCAGCCTATAGGGAACTGGAAGAAGAAACTTCAATAACCAAAGCTGATATTATTCTCTCTCATTTGATGGATTTTACATATCATTTTGCAAATTGCTATCTTGAGGTTTACGTTGGAAAATTAAACAAACCGATAGATGTTACTGGAGACGAGAATGATTTATATTGGTCTTCGTTAGATCATAACTTTTTTGATGTAACACAATATGCAGGCGAAGGCAATATTGGTCATATTATGATGCATGTTGAAATGTTCAAAAAAGAATTATTGAAATAAAATCAAAACGCTCTCAACAGATTAAAATGTTAAGGGCTTTTGTTTTTTTTATTGAAAATACGCATTTTAAAAGAATAACTGCAAAAATCTTCACTTTTCCCCTTGCAATCCGTCTATAATTATGGTAAAATAAAATGTTTGATTTTTAGGATGACGAAAGAAAGGGTTGTTAGATTCGCTATGAAGATGCTGGAACAGGAGATCAACCGCAGACGGACGTTTGCCATTATTTCTCACCCCGACGCCGGTAAAACCACGCTGACCGAAAAATTTTTGCTTTACGGAGGCGCCATTCAGACCGCGGGCTCGGTCAAGGGCAAGGCCTCTGACCGCCACGCCGTTTCCGACTGGATGGAAATGGAGAAGAAAAGAGGTATTTCCATTACCTCCTCGGTTATGCAGTTTGAGTACGAGGGCTATTGCATCAATATTTTGGATACCCCCGGACACCAGGACTTCTCGGAGGATACCTACCGCACCCTGATGGCGGCGGACAGCGCGGTCATGGTAATTGACGCGGCCAAGGGTATCGAGCCCCAGACCCGCAAGCTTTTCAAGGTCTGCGCCATGCGTCACATTCCCATTTTTACCTTTATTAATAAGCTGGACCATGAGGCGCGGGATCCCTTTGATCTTCTCGACGAGCTGGAAAAGGAATTTGGCATTGGTACCTATCCCATGAACTGGCCCATTGGTTGCGGCGTCAGCTTCAAGGGCGTGTACGATCGCGAGGGCCGCAAGATCCTGGCCTTTGGTGACTCCCACCGTGGTCGGGACCGCCTGTCCTCCATTGACTGTGACATTACCGACACCGCCCGCATGGACGAGCTGATCGGTTCCTACGCGCGGGAGGAGCTGACCGAGCAGGTAGAGCTGTTGGATGGCGCGTGCTTTGATTTTGATCTGGAGCAGGTGCGTTGCGGCAAGCTCAGTCCCGTGTTCTTCGGTTCTGCGCTGAACAACTTTGGTGTGGAGTTCTTCCTGGAACATTTCCTCAAAATGACGACCGCGCCCCTCTCCCGTCGGGCAGGCGAAACTACGGTCAGCCCCTTTGACGAGGGCTTTTCGGCCTTTGTTTTTAAGATCCAGGCCAATATGAATAAGGCACACCGCGACCGCATCGCCTTTATGCGCATCGTGTCGGGCAAGTTCGAGCATGACAAGGAATATTTCCACGTGCAGGGGGGCAAGGCATTAAAGCTTTCCCAGCCCCAGCAAATGATGGCACAGGAGCGTTCCATCATTCAGGAGGCCTACGCGGGGGATATTATCGGCGTTTTTGATCCCGGTATCTTCTCCATTGGCGACACCATTTGCGAGAAAAACAATAAGATCCAGTTTGAGGGAATTCCCACCTTTGCTCCCGAGTGCTTTGCTATGGTGGAGCAGATCGACAGCATGAAGCGAAAGCAGTTTGCCAAGGGCATGAACCAGATCGCCCAGGAGGGTGCCATTCAGATCTTCATTGAGCCAAACGGTGGCTTGGAGCGTGTGTACGTAGGCGTGGTTGGTATGCTTCAGTACGACGTGCTGGAATCGCGTATGAAGAACGAATACGGCGTGACCTACCGTCAGTATCCCCAATCCTACCAGTATATCCGCCGCATTGCCAACGGGGCGGATCCCAAAAAGCTGCGCCTGTTCGACGTAAAATGGGTGCAGGACTTCCACGGACACGATTTTCTCCTCTTCAACAGCGAGTGGCACATCGGCCATACTCTCGACAACAACGAGGGGCTGGAGCTGGTAGAGTTCGGGCATTGATTGATGGATATCGCCCGTTGCAACGGGCGACAGTGCTCCTCGCTACCCCAGTGAAAAAAGACCGTTTTCGTAAGCCTTTTGGGATTCTCAAACCCTGACTTGACAAGATGGGCGGTATGTGGTGCAATAAACGATATTTTTTGATCGGGAGGATCGCACGATGGAAATCATTCTTCAACCCAAAGAGCAAAATAGAACCGCCGAGATACAGAGAGCAATAGACGAGTGCTTTCTTGGCGGCGGCGGTAAGATTATACTTGAAAAGGGCCTTTTTCTTACGGGCGGTCTCCGTTTGCGCTCAAATTGCACTCTATATCTGAAGAGTGGCGCGGTTCTTAAGGGAAGCCGCAATTTGAGTGATTATGATGTTCTTGGCGGAGATACCCTTGAGCCGGTCAACGGGGAATATAAAACCGATGTGCTCTGGGCGCGTGCGAAAACCAGAACCACGAACGATCACATAACCAAGGCGGCGAGCCGATGGAACAATGCCCTCATCCGCATCCTGGATGCCGAAAACGTTGCCATCATAGGAGAGGAGGGCTCTGTCATCGACGGTTCCGACCCTTACGATCCCATCGGTGAGGAATATTACCGAGGCCCCCACGGCATTGCCTATCACTATTCCAAAAATCTTAAATTTGAGGGCTACACTATCCAAAACACGGGCAACTGGGCGCATATTGGCTATCAATCACAGAATATCGAGTACAAAAACCTTGAAGTGTTGGGCGGTCACGACGGAATACATAATTCCTCCTGCGACGATTTTACGATTGAAAATTGCGCCTTTTACACCGGAGACGACTGTGTTGCGGGCTTTGATAACTACAACGTGGTCGTGCGGAATTGCGTTCTCAACTCCGCTTGCAGCGGTATGCGCTTCGGCGGTGCGGATATCCTTGTTGAGAATTGCCGTTTCTACGGCCCCGCAAAGTATTTCTTCCGCGGAAGTCTCTCTCTTGAAGACAAAATAGCGGGAAATCCTTGTCCAAAAACGGGGCGCGCCAATATGCTGGCTCTTTTCACCTATTATTGTGACTTTACCCTTGACGTTCGCCGTATGCCGGGGAACGTGGTTGTTCGCGATTGTACCGTGGAGAATTGCGATCGGTTTTTGCATTTCGATTTCACGGGAACTCACACCTGGCAGAAGAATAGACCCCTGACAAGCATCGGCTTTGAGAATATCAAGGCGCAGGGGATCGGTATGCCTATCAACGCATACGGTGACCCCGCGAATCCTTTGACCTTGAAGCTGAAAAATTGCGATATCGCCTTTGCGAGTGAGATCGATTGCGCCATTCGTGGCGGCAACTTCGCTCTCGTGGATGCGGAGAACGTAAAGCTTGAAAACGTAAACGGCGCCCTTGTCAAATGCTTTGGAATTTCAGGCGAAGTGAGGGCTGAAAGCGTCACGGGAGTTGACCGCGTCTGCGATTTGACCGATGAGCCTTTTGTCAGTAAGAGTATTTGATTTTCAAATTTTGACTTGTGGGGGAGAATGCCTGCCTCCGGCGACTTACCCTTTTTTGAAAAAGGGGGTTAATAAATTCAAAAATGTCAATTAGGGCCGTTGTCGTTCGCCGGTTGGATGTTGCTTTGGAAAAGCCGACGCGCAATGCGTGCCCTCACATCCCCCCAAAAATGTGTTATTATCCTTTTTCTCCAAAGGGAAAACACAGAAAACAAAAAAGATGTGTCAAGTTTATCGACTTGACACATCCTTTTTTTGGTATTCAAATAAACCCCTGGTTCTACCAGGGGAGCGGGAAACGAGCGGAGTGATGAACAAGATGGGCGAGCTATAAGCAAGCCCAAAAGAAAGCCTCTCCCTTAGGGAGAGGTGGATTGCGGAGCAAGACG
>JAFTNJ010000045.1 GCA_017451915.1 Clostridia bacterium | reverse complement strand
CTTTTGTTAGCACACGGGGAAAGCAAGAATCGTTACAAGATCCCGTCACGCTATGCGTGCCGCCCTCCCATGGGTCGGGTTCGACTCCGAAAACGCCGCACCGTGGCGTTTTCTCCGCTCAGGATGACACGTTAATCGTTACAAGACAAGATCCCAACGCCTATGGTGTTGCCCTCCCTTGGGTCGGGTTCGGGCGAGCTTGTAAGCCTGCTCAGAGATGACACAAAAATAAAGTTTTGGTGTTAACACGATACTGCAAAAAAAATATTACATCATTTTTTCCAATTATCAAAGGCGTTGCCATGAATTTACTTTCACAGCGGTGTTGTTTTAATTTTTTGAAAACCGTTAATTTTCTTTGGTTTGCCATGGGAGGGCTTGAAAAAGAACGTGGAATGTGCTACAATAGGCAATAAGAATATCGGTTCTCGAAAAAGGAGAAAAATTATGGAATATCGCATGGAAAAAGACTCTATGGGGGAGATTCAGGTTCCCGCCGATCGCTACTGGGGGGCGCAGACCGAGCGCAGTCGGCAAAACTTTGCCATTGGCGTTGGAAACGAGCCCATGCCCACGCCCATTCTGCAGGCCTTTGCGATCCTGAAAAAAGCCGCCGCCCTGGTGAATCGGGAGCTGCTTCCCGCACGGATGTCCTCGGAAAAATGCGACGCCATTGGCAGGGTTTGTGACCGCATTGCGGCGGGAGAGCTTTCCTCCCATTTCCCGTTGGTGGTCTGGCAGACCGGCTCGGGAACCCAAACCAATATGAACGTCAACGAGGTCATTGCCAATCTGGGAAACCAGCTGGCGGGCAAGCCTCTGCTTCACCCAAACGATGACGTCAATATGTCCCAATCCTCCAACGATACCTTTCCCACCGCTCTGCATCTTGCGGCGGTGCTGGAGCTGAAAACGCGCCTGTTGCCCTCTCTGGAGGCTATGATCCACACCCTTTGCCGTCTGGAAAAAGAAAACGAGGACATCCTCAAATGCGGACGCACCCATCTCCAGGATGCCACGCCTCTGCGCTTTTCCCAGGAGATCTCGGGCTGGAGAGCCTCCCTGGAGCAGAGCCGCAGAATGATCCTCCTCTCCCTGGAGCCCCTGTGCGAGCTGGCCCTGGGCGGCACGGCGGTGGGTACCGGCATCAACGCCCCCGCAGGCTTTGACGCCGCGGTGGCCGAAAGGATCGCCGCGCTGACGGGTCTTCCCTTCCGCACGGCCAAAAATAAATTCCACGCCCTGACCTCCAAGGACGAGGCCGTATTTGCACACGGGGCCCTGAAGGCGCTGGCCGCCGATCTTTTGAAGATCGCCAACGACGTGCGCTGGCTTGCCTCGGGACCGCGGAACGGTCTTGGGGAAATCTATATTCCCGAAAACGAGCCCGGCTCCTCCATTATGCCCGGCAAGGTCAATCCCACCCAATGCGAGGCCCTGACCATGGTGGCGGTGCAGGTGATGGGCAACGATGCCGCCGTGGGGATTGCCGCCTCCCAGGGCAACTTTGAGCTCAACGTCTTTATGCCCCTGATCGCCTACAATCTGCTCCAATCCATTCGCCTTCTGGCCGACGCCATGACCTCCTTCCGTATGCATTGCGTCGAGGGGATCCGTGCCAACCGTGAGAAGATGCGGGTGAATCTGGAGAGATCCCTGATGACGGTGACCGCTCTGACCCCTCGCATCGGCTACGAAAACGCCGCGCGGGTGGCAAAGCTGGCCCATGCCGAGGATCTGACCCTGAAGGAGGCCTGCCTGCGCCTGGAGCTGCTTTCGGCAACGGAATTTGATGAGCTCTTTGATTTTGAAAAGATGGTATAAAAACAGATCGAAACAATCGGAGGTAGCAGTATGTATCAAATATCGGTTCCCGTGATGAACGCTACGGTTACGTCGAGCACACGGGAGGAATACCTGCGTCAATTTCTGGCCTGCGAGGCAAGTCGGGTCTTTTTGGTGCCCGATACCGACATAAACACCGGAGAGGTGCGGGATCTGGAATTGCTGAAGGAAAACCTGGCCTTTTTCTCGGCCCACGGCGTAGAAGGAGCCATTTGGGTGGGAGAAACGGTGGGGCACGGAGGTCTTACCCACGATGCTCCCAAGGGAAAAGCACAACCCGCCTTCGTTCCCTTGGTCAACTTTGACGGGGCACGCCGTCCCGGCACCGTGTGTCCCTTGGATACGAGCTTTCAGGAACGCCTAAAGACGCTTTTTACCAAGCTGGCCGCCACGGGGGCAAAGCTGATCCTCATAGACGACGATTTTCGCCTTTCCCAGCACGGCAAGGATTCCTTTTGCTGTCTTTGCCCTCTCCACGTGGAAAGGATCAACCAACGCTGTGGCGAGGTCTTGACCCGGGAGGAGCTGCGGGACCGCATCTTTCACGGCAAGCCCAACCCTTATCGGGATGCCTACCTGCAGGAGTCGGGAGACTCCCTGCGTCACCTGGCAAGGGTTTTGCGCTCGGCCGTGGATGCGGTGGATCCCTCGGTTGGCCTGGCCCTTTGCTCCTGCCATTGCGTGTGGGATAGCGACGGCACCGATCCCATCGAATTGACCCATCTGCTCAAGGGGAATCACCCTCCCGTGCTTCGTTTGCAGGGGGCTCCCTACTGGGCGGTCCTTGGCGATAAGAAGCTGCCAACGGTCTTTGAGATTGCCCGTATGATGGCATCTTTTTGCAAGGATACCGGCTTTGAGCTGATGTCGGAGTGCGATGCCTATCCCCGTCCCCGCTATCACGTTCCCGCCTCCCTGGTGGAGCTGCAGGACGCTTTGATCCGTGCCGACGGATCCATTGGCACCTCTCTGAAATATATGTTCGATTACACCGCTTCCCCCTTTTATGAAACAGGCTACGTGGAGCGGCACGTGCGCGATCTTCCCCTCCTCAAGGAAACGGGAGAGCGCTTTGCCGCGGGAGAGCAGGTTGGGGTTCGGATCGTGATCCGCCCCCATTTGTTAAAGGATAGCGATTGCGATCTGATCACTCCCAAAATGGCCTCACCCTATCCCACGGCCGGCGTGCTCATGGGATACTGCACGATTCCCACTACTTACACGGGCCGCGCCCTCTGCTCAGCGGCCTTTGGACAGAACTCCATGGATCTTTCCCGGGAGGATCTGGACGGTGGCGTGATCCTGGACGCGGCGGGAGCCATTCTGCTGACCGAGAAAGGCGTGGATGTGGGACTGGATCCCCGTGCCGATCTGCGAGGCTCCCTGATCTCCACCATCGCCACCCGTTGCATGACCCCCGATGGGGAGGAGCGCGCCCTGCTGCTCAACGGAGGGTGCAGACTGTTGACTGCCACGCCCCGCGCCGCGGCGGAGCCTCTGCTTTCCTGCGTGGCCGACGGCACCGACCGTCTCCTGTGCTACCGCTACGAGAATTCACGGGGACAGCGCTTCCTGGTCTATCTCTTTGAGGCCACGTCCCTGCATAGGGATTCGGGATTGCTTCAGGGCTATCTCGTGCAACAGGCAACTACCCGGGGTGTGGAGTGGATCTCCCGCCGCCCTCTGCCCGTCAAATGTATGGGACATCCCCAGCTCTATCTCCTCTGCAAGGAGGAGGATGACCGACTGACGGTGGGTCTGTTCAACTGCCACGCCGACAGCATCTACGCCCCCACTCTGACCCTGGATCGGGATTACCAACGGGTGGAATGCTTGCGGGGCGAAGGTGTGCTGGATCATCGTACCCTCACCCTCTCCGAGCTTCCCGCCTACTCCTGGACGGCGGTGACACTGACTCGGTAACCCCATTTTTAAATCGTTTTCACTTTTTTTATTGACATATATAAAAAAGATGCTATAATAAAAATAGCAACGAAGGAAACCTGCGTTGTTCGGTGTGCGCGGTGTTCGATTGCCAACAAATTTTTATTACATCACGGAGGAATACTATGGAGTCTAAATTTACGGGCGGCCTGCTTGGAATGATTGGTATTGGCATTTTGATGGGAATCATCAGCTTTTTCACCCTGGGACTTGGCGTGCCGTGGGCGATCTGCTTAAAGGAACGCTGGTACGTAAAGCATACGGTCATTGACGGTCATAAACTGACCTTTGACGGCACCGGAATGCAGTTGTTTGGCAACTACATTAAATGGTTCCTGCTTACCATTATTACCCTTGGTATTTACGGCCTCTGGCTTTCCATCAAAATGAAGCAGTGGGTTACAAAGCATACCCACCTTGAGCCGATCGCCGGATGATTGGATTATAAAACACCGAAAAAAATAGATTCCCTTGCCCAACCTCCAACCGTGAGGTTGGGCTTTTTGTATGACGAAGCCATATATGGATTACGTATAACGATAGGAAAAGAAAGTTCAAAAAGGCGTTTTTTATTCAAAAGAAAAACTTTTCTTTTTTCTTTACAACTTCCTTACATTTGCATGGTATGATAAAAATGAACACAAACACAAAGGAGGGATCCCCTTGGCTCATATTTTGATCGTTGAAGATGAAGTTTCCATCAACCGTTTGATCTCCAAAAATTTGACCCTGATCGGGCACACCTGCGCGTCGGCATACGACGGTCCTTCTGCCCTGCAAATCATACGTACGTCATCTCCCGATCTGATCATTCTGGACGTGATGCTCCCGGGCCTTTCGGGGTTTGACCTGATCCCGCTGGTGGGGGAGCTCCCCGTGATCTTTGTGACCGCCAAGGCCGGGCTGGAGGATAAGCTCAAAGGACTTTCCCTGGGGGCCGAGGATTACGTTGTGAAGCCCTTTGAAATGCAGGAGCTTCTGGCTCGCGTGCGCGTGGTGCTTCGCCGTACCAGGCGGGAGGAAAAGCGCGTCTGCTTTGACGGTCTTACCCTGGATCTGAACAGTCGTAAGGTCTTTCGGTCGGGAGGAGAGGTCGAGCTGACGCCCAAGGAATTCTCTCTGTTGGAAACCCTGGTCCTAAACCGCAACATTGCTCTTTCCCGAGAAAAGCTCATTGAGCTGGTTTGGGGCTTTGATTACATGGGCGACACCCGCACCGTGGACGTTCACGTCCAGCAGCTGCGGCAAAAGCTGGGTCTGCGGGATCGGATCCGTACGGTATATAAAATGGGGTATCGGTTTGAGCTATGAAAATGAAATTTTTTGAAAGAACCTATCTGCTTACTCTGCTGCTGTTTTTGCTTTTTCTCAACGGTGGCTTTTTGACCCTTGCCCTCTACACCCACGGTCAAAGCATCGAATCGGCGGAGCAGGTCTGCCTTTCAGAGGAATACACCCTTCGAAGTGCCTTTGAGCGGGACGTTGCGTCCTTGGAGGAAAGCAGTGATTATTTGTTGCAGGTCACCTACGGCACCTTTTACCGCGCCAAGGGGATCTATCTTTCCTTTGAAGCCGACGGGAGGATCACCTATTCGGAGCTGCCAGGCGGCCTGGAGGCTCCGCCCACGGGGACCCTTGGGCAACAAACGGTGGATGGAAAACGCTATATTCTCATCCGTCGGGAAGCCTGCGACGGAGCGTATCTTTTGACCTATGCCAAGGACGTCAGCAGCCTGGACAAGGAATTCCGACAGCTGTTTTTTGTATTCCTTGGTGTTTCCCTGGTTGCCTCCACCGTTTTGGCGGGATGCCTTTATCTTGCCCTGCGAAGGCTTTATACCCCCTTGCAAAAATTGAAAACCGTGACCGTGCAGATCTCCCAAGGGGACTTTTCCGTACGGGCAAACGAGGCGGGCGACGACGAGCTGGCAGAGCTTGCCAAGGAATTTAACCGCATGGCGGATCGGGTCCACGGGCAAATGCAGGAATTAAAGGCCACGGCGGATCAAAAGCAGAGGATGCTGGACGATCTGGCTCACGAGATGCGTACCCCGCTGACGGGGATCCACGGCTACGCCGAATACATTTGTACCGCCAACGTTACGGAGGAGGAGCGCATGGAATCGGCACAGTACATCATGCGGGAGGCCATGCGCCTGAAAAATATTGGAGAGACCCTTTTGGACGCGGCGTTTATTCGGGAGCATAAGATCAAGCCCCTTCCGCTTTTGGTGCGTGACCTGCTTTCAAGAACCCAAGAACACCATCTCCGCCATGCCGAGGCGCAAGGAGTGGAAATCACCCTCTCCCTGCCGGATTCCGAGGCGAGGATCCTTGGGGATCCCATTCTTTTGGAGCTGTTGCTTTCCAATTTAACCGAGAACGCCATCAAGGCCTGCCGCAAGGACGGACGGGTGGAGATTGGTGCCCGGCGGGAGGGGGATCGGATGCGTCTTTACGTCAAGGACAACGGCATTGGCATGACCCAAGAGCAGTTGACTCACGTGACCGAGCCCTTCTATCGCACCGACAAGGCGCGCAGCCGTCGGGAAGGCGGTACGGGGCTGGGACTTGCCCTGTGCGCTCTCATTGCAACGGCCCACGGGAGCCGATTGGAGTTTTCCTCTGCCGTGAACGATGGAACCACGGTGTGGCTCCTTTTGGATACGTAATTTTTACAAGTTCCTGATAGTTTGATGATCCTTTTATGATATTTTTGTTTTATGCTATCTGTGCCCGGGAGCCCTGCAGGCGCCGCGGAGCTCCCGGAAAAAACAAAAAGGAGAAACCAATATGAAACCGAGAAAATCGTTTTTTATCAAAACTCTGCTATCCCTTACGGTGGCGGCTTGCCTGCTGGCGGTGGGGATCCTCCACATCTTTGCCTCTGCCAAGGAGCCCTTCGCGCTCCCGGACAGTCCCCTCGCCCCAAGGGTGGAGCTCCCCTCGGACATTGTGATCAACGACGGAAGCTTCCCCATCTCAAAGGAACAGCACAGCGCAAAATTTGACGTTTACACCCACCGTTTTGTAGAGGAAAACGGTGCCACCGTGGTCTCGGTCTACTCCCGGGAGCAGATCACCGATCTTCAAGCACGCCGCGCCGCCGGGGAGTGGATGTATCTTACGGGTGAGGAGGCTCTGTATTTGCTGGACGATACCATTCGCCTCTTTCGGGACTACGACGAGATTCGGATCCATTCGTTGGACGGAACCGAGCATATCTTCCGCGGTGTGTCGTTTTACGGGTCCCCGGAATACGAAGCCGCCTTTGGCGGACTGCTGAAGGGGAACACCAACGCCTCCTTTGACCTGCGCCGCGATCTGTACGAGGCCATGCTCTATCGCATCGAAGCCCTGCAATCGGGTATCACCCGGGAAAAGCTCAGCGGAAAAGGCGAGGAAATGGTGGCGTACATTGGTCGGAGTCAGCCCGTCGATCAGGCCACCCTGGATCTCAACCGCCATTCCATTGTTCGCTATTTTCTTGGAAACGGCTATCTGACCACCAAGAACATCATTCAAATGGAGGAGGAGCTGAAAACCTTTCATTTTGGAGCGTTGGTCTTTTATCAGGAGGGGATCTATTACGTGGATGACCTCTCCCTGGTAGATCGGGAGCATTGGACGCCTCTGTATCCCAAGGATATGCTGGAGCCCTATACCAGCATTGATAAATATGATCAAACGGAGGAAAAGGTGGTTGTGATTGAGCTTTGGGAAACCGCCACGCAAAGCTGCATTGCAAGATTGCGGCTGGACAGCGCAAGCGATCCCAAAAGCATTGACGAGCTTCAATCCCTTTGGACAGAGCTGAAAAAGAATATCGGCTTTGATTCCCCGATCAAAAACAAAAGCGTGACAAGCTACCGTGCGGTCGTGTATCTGAACGGCTTTGATTCGATTGCGGGGTGTAGCAGCTTTCGGTACCAGCCCGACGGAGATCTTGATCAATGGCAGCCCAATCCCGGGGAGAGCACCTTTGAGTCCATTGGCTTGGCGGGCAGTCAAAGGATTGCGGAGTATATCAACGCGCTGTTAAGCGAGGCGCTGCGCTAAAGGGCGGGATCCTTTAGTCCTGCTCCCCGCGTTCCCGTAAAATATTTTTCCGCGGCTCTTGCAGGAGCCGCGGATTTGTGTTATAATGAAAACAGAAACACAAAAAGGAGGACGCGCGGTGAAGCTGATTCTCTGTCTGGACGAAAAAAAAGGAATGATGTTCAATCGCAGGCGACAAAGTCGGGATGCTCTGCTGCTGGCCGATCTCAAGGCCACCCTGGGCGGAACGCCGCTCTACGTACTGCCCTATTCCGAGGGGCTGCTGCAAAACAGCGGTATTCTCTATCGGGTCGCCGAGGATCCTCTGTCCGCCGCCGGCGAGGACGGGCTTTGCTTTTTGGAGGGCCCTCTGCCACGGGAGGCCGAAGCGCGGGTGGACGAGCTGATCCTCTATCATTGGAACCGTCACTACCCTGCCGATCTTTGGTTTACCATGAATATGGATGATTTCACCTTGTCCGAGAGCCGGGAATTCGTTGGCTCCTCCCATGAAAAAATTACGAAAGAGGTATGGAAAAAATGAGAAAACTCCCCATTCTGCGTCTGCTTGCCCTGCTCCTGACCCTGCAATGTCTGCTGGTGTCCTGTCTGCCAACCGATCTTCTCACCCCCGCGATCACCACCCAAGAAAATGCGGCAACCGTCGGTCCCAATTCCTTTGCGGATCTTTCCTCGCTTCCCGAATACAACGGCAGTCCCTTCGTTGCCCTGAACGGGAATCTTCCGCAATTCTCCACAGAGGATTACACGGTCACCTCCTACGAATTTTACAGCGATCTGGACGCCTTGGGACGCTGTGGCGTTGCCATGGCCTGCATTGGTATTGACCTGATGCCCACCGAGGATCGGGAGAGCATTGGCTCGGTCAAGCCCTCGGGCTGGCAATCGGTAAAATACGATATTGTGGATGGAAAATACCTCTACAACCGTTGCCATCTCATCGGCTTTCAGCTCAGCGGCGAGAACGCCAACGAGAAAAATCTGATCACCGGTACCCGCTACATGAACGTGGACGGGATGCTCCCCTTTGAAAACATGATTGCCGACTACGTAAAGGAAACCAAAAACCACGTGCTTTTCCGTGTCACTCCCCTCTTTGTTGGGGACGAATTGGTGGCACGGGGCGTGCAGATGGAGGCCTGGTCGGTGGAGGACGAGGGGGACGGCATCTGCTTCAACGTCTTCGTTTACAACGCCCAGCCCGGCATTACCATCAACTATGCCACGGGAGAAAGCCGCCTTACCACCGGGGAGGGAGCCTGGACCACACCCGCCGCGGGGGAGGTTCGGACCTATATTCTGAATACCAACACCAAAAAATTTCATTCTCCCACCTGCTCGTCGGTTACCGACATGAGCGAATCCAACAAAGCAACCTATGAGGGAGCCCGTGAGGACCTGATCGCCGACGGCTACGAGGCCTGCAGCCGATGCAAGCCTTGAGGTTGAAATGAGTGGGATTTTGCGGGGGAAGGGGAACTTTTTTGAAAAAAAGTTCCCCTTCCCCCGCACCCCCTTCCCTTCCAAAAACTTCAAAAAAGGATTTTTTTAAAATTTCATAAAACAGCGTAGCCGGAAAAATCTCACGGCTACGCTGTTTTATTCGTTTTAATGCCTTTAGGCAGTGGAGCGCTTGACGCGAAACAGACAACCACCCGCTATGCGGGTGGGCGACAAAGGTTTTACCCTTGTTCTTGGAGCAGATGTAACATAAGCCTTCTCCTGTGGGAGAAGGGGGACCACCGT
>JAFTNJ010000072.1 GCA_017451915.1 Clostridia bacterium | reverse complement strand
TCGTAAACACACGAATGGAAACCACGATTGCCGATGTGTACGCTGCCGGTGATTGCACCGAGGGTGAGGACATTTCCTTTGGTGGCAGACGAGTGCTGGCGATCCTGCCCAATGCCTATATGCAGGGAAAGTGCGCCGGTGTCAATATGGCAGGCGGAGAAACTGTGTTCGACAAGGCAATTCCTATGAATTCCATTGGTTTCTTCGGTTTACACGCCATGACCGCAGGCAGCTATTACGGTGCCGATCTGGGCGGCGAGCTGTACGAAGAAAAAGGCAACGGCACATTGAAACGGCTGTTCACAAAAAACGGTTTTCTGACTGGTTTTATCCTAATTGGGCAGATAGAGCGCGCCGGTATTTACACCTCTTTGATTCGGGAACAGACACCGTTGCACACGATAAACTTTGAAATCTTGAAGAGAGAACCGGCGTTAATCGCCTTCTGCGAAGAAAATCGTAGAAAAAAACTGGGAGGTGTGGTATAATATGAAAATCCTGAATGTTGCGGTCCTTGATCATCAGGCAATCAACGATTCCCTGCGTGATGTACAAGAGGACTGTACCCTGATAAACTGCTGCGGTCAGCGGTTTATCGCTGCCGGTATGTCGGATAAAAACATTACCATCAGCGGTGTGCCCGGAAATGCATTGGGAGCCTACTTAAACGGTGCCTACATTACGGTCAATGCCAACGCACAGGATGCCGTTGGGGATACCATGAACGAGGGCAAAATCGTGATTCACGGCAATATCGGCGATGCAGCCGGCTATGCAATGCGTGGCGGAAGAATATTTGTAAGAGGCAACGCAGGCTACCGGGCGGGCATCCATATGAAGCAGTACAAGGATAAAGTTCCGGTTTTGGTCATTGGCGGCAGAACCGGCTCCTTCCTCGGTGAGTATCAAGCAGGCGGTGTGATTGTGGTGCTGGGTCTGCATGCGGACGGCAAGAAGATCGTCCATAATTTCCCCTGTACCGGTATGCACGGCGGCAAGCTTTTCCTGCGGGGAAAATGTGATGATATCGAATTCCCCAGTCAGGTCACCGCAAGACCTGCAGGTTCTGCTGACCTTGCAGAGATTCAGGAATATGTAGCTGAGTTTTGCAAGGAGTTTGATTGCAGCAGTCAGGAGATCATGAATTCTCCCTTTACTGTGGTAACTCCCGACAGCAAAAATCCCTATAAACAAATGTATGTAGCAAATTAAACGAAAGAAGGTTCGGTTATGAAGTATTCAAAGCAAGAGGTCATGCAGTTTGTTCAGGAGGAGGATGTGAAGTTCCTTCGTCTGGCTTTCTGTGATGTCACCGGCAAGCCAAAAAATGTTTCCATTATGCCCACAGAGCTGGAGCGTGCATTTGAACATGGCATTGCCATTGATGCTTCAGCTATCGAAGGTTTCGGGGATGAGACCCACTCGGATATTTTCCTGCATCCGGATCCCGACACCATCACGGTACTGCCCTGGCGGCCGGAGCATGGCAAGGTGGCAAGGATGTTCTGCTCCATTACCTACCCGGATGGCAGACCCTTTGAACACGACGTTCGCACGCTCCTAAAAGAGGCCATTCGCCATGCCAAGGAGTTGGGTTACTCCTTCTACTTTGGACCGGAAATGGAGTTCTACCTGTTCAAGCTGGATGAAAACGGCAATCCAACCGTCCAGCCCTACGATCATGCTACCTATATGGATGTAGCTCCGGAGGATAAATGTGAAAATGTCCGCCGGGAGATCTGCCTGACATTGGAAAAGATGGGCATCCGGCCTGAATCCTCCCACCACGAGGAAGGTCCCGGGCAGAACGAGATCGACTTCCGTTATTCCGATGCGCTGACTGCTGCGGATAATGCCATTACCTTCTGTTCGGTCGTCAAATCCGTGGCCGCCTTAAACGGTCTGCATGCGGACTTTTCACCCAAACCCCTGGCAGACCAGCCGGGCAGCGGACAGCATATCAACATTTCCATCAAGGGCGGAGATGAAAAGGATACAAACCATATGCTTGCCGGTATCCTCAGCACGGTTGCGGACATGACTGTATTCCTGAACCCCAGCAAGCAGTCCTTCCACCGGCTGGGCTTTAACAAAGCTCCCAAGTATATTTCCTGGTCCAGTGAGAACCGCTCTCAGCTGATTCGGATTCCTGCAGCCACCGGCGAGTACCGCCGTGCAGAGCTGCGTTCTCCCGATCCTCTGGCAAACCCCTATATTGCCTATACGCTGCTGATCTATGCCGGCCTGTACGGTATTCAAAACAAGCTGGAGCTTCCCGAACCGGCAAATGTGAATCTCTTTACCGCAGATGCGGAAACCTTGGCAAACTATAAAACGCTGCCCCTGTCCCTTGCGGAAGCCAGAAAGCGTGCTTTTGACAGTTCTTTTGTACGGGACCATCTTCCCTTGTCTTTGATCGAGTATTTCTGCAATCGCTGAGCAAACATTACCATTTTTGAAGGGAGGGGAACATTGTGGTCTTTGGGGATTGCTATTACAGCGTACTGGTCGTTTCGGCAGCAGAAAAATTCAATGCAACCATGGCCACTCTGCTTCCCTCAACCGACTATTATCCTGTTAAATTCGTTACGAACATAGCTGCTGCAAAACGGGCTTATTTGGAACAGCAGTACGATTTTGTTATTATCAACGCGCCGCTGCCCGATGATTTTGGTACGCGTTTTGCCACCGATGTCACACGCGGAAACGGCACTGTGGCTCTGCTGATTGTCCGTGCCGAGTCGTATGAAGATATTCGTGCGAAGGTGGTATCGAAGGGCATTTTTACCCTGTTGAAACCCACCTCTACACAGATCATTACCCAAGCCTTGGAATGGATGGCCGCTGCCCGGGAACGCCTGCGGAGGCTGGAAAGCAAAGCTACCTCCATCGAAGAAAAAATGGAGGAGATCCGTCTGGTAAACCGGGCAAAGTGGCTGTTGATCGA
>JAFTNJ010000071.1 GCA_017451915.1 Clostridia bacterium | reverse complement strand
TGTTCTTCATTTTCCGTTCCGCCTGTACGAAGGACGGGAGCGTGGACTATTTCCTCTTATGGCTCCTGTGCGGTCTGCCTTTTGGGATACACCGTATGTTTCTCTGGATCATCCCCGGCGGCCGTTCCTTCGGCGGGAGCATTGCCGTCTTTGCCCTGAACTTTCTGATCGGCGCCGTTATCGGCGGTGTCGTCCTCGTATGGCGGCTCCTGGTCGCCGTGTGGTATATACCGCTGACAGCATACCGGCTGATAAAGGGGTAAGACCTTGCATTATGGAAATATGGAAAACTGCAAGCAGTTTACGCACAATTCCACAACGCCTACTACTGCGAATATCTATCCTATCCTTTCCTATCCCAAAGAGAAAAAAGCATAAAAAAAGACAGGGAGCGCAGCCCTCGGACGAACCGAGAAGCTGCGCTCCCTTTTTGCGTTTATAAAAGTGTTGATTTTTACCTCTGTATGACCTCTACGGGAGAAGAAAACCTCCGCAAAGGAAAACATATAGCCTACCTTCCGAAAAGCCGATACAAGAGATTATTTGACCGTTTTTGAACCCCTACCACTACACTTTTTCGATCTCTCCGAAGTGTAGCGGGGACAGGCTATCAGGATCACCCTGAAACTCTGCTTGCAGTCGTGGGTACAGCCACGGCAAATTTTGTTGTACTGCCGTCTGCCGTTCTCCCCCAGGAAGAAGGACCACTCCTGCCTCCATTTCTTGCTCCTGCTCATAGGTCGCTACGGTCGGGTGTGCTGCGTCCCTCACGTGCCTTTTCGGGCGTGGGTCTTTCGGCACATTCCCGTTTTGCCTCGGCAAGACGTTCACGGATGGAGGGGCGTTCTTTTGTTTCCTCCCGCTTTCCGTTGTTGATCTGTCCGTCGATCATAGCATAATCGTCCTCCACAGTCATTTCCGCCGTTTTGAGGGGATTGTCGCGTTCCTGCATTTCCGCATTTACCACAGCAAAGGCCCTGGTGCCGTTTCCCATAATAAGAAACTGCCTGTCGTCAGACTGATGGTGAACGCCGTAACCGGCTGCCTCCATTTGTTCTTTTGAAAGGTCGGTGAGTGCGAAGCTGCCGCGCGGGGTCTGGATACGCTCGCCGGTCAGGTGGTCGTCCGGTTGCTCGGGACGCTCTATGAGCTTTGCCTTATCCTCTGCGATAGAGGTATCCTGTTTCGGATCGTATCCGGTCTCGCGCTCATACTCGGCAATTCTGCCAGGGAGAACGTCGTCCCCGGTCTGCGCCATTTCCTCCAACATTTCACGGAGGGCTGCGGTCTTGCCCTCCAGGAGAAGGTCGGCAATAAGCTCCTTTTGTTCGTGGGGCTCGGGGTGCTGGGCTGCATACTGCGGATTGTGCTGACGGAAAAACTCGTCCAGGTCAAAGGCAAGGTCTGTCGCCATATCCATTTTATCGTCCATCGTGAGCTCCGGTTCTTCATCCTCAAAGTTCATAACACGGTATTCCTCCGGGATACTCTCTATCTGTCCGTCGTATTCCTCATAGAAGCGGTCGCCCGTATCACGGACATAGCCGAAGTCGGTAAATTCGCCTCCTTCCTCCAGGGCAACGTCACGGCCGTATGCCTCATAGTCAAAATAGCTTTCCAGATAGGACGGAATCTCCATAGCGCCCAATTCCTCAATGTAATACCGTCCCAGGTCGTCGTGATCGTGGATA
The DNA here is from genome assembly GCA_017451915.1 of Clostridia bacterium. GTDB lineage: Bacteria > Bacillota > Clostridia > Oscillospirales > CAG-272 > UMGS1865. Next base: position 1,348 of record JAFTNJ010000071.1, on the reverse strand, counting down.
CCGGGGTAAACGTCGTAGCAATCCAGGTTATAGGTCAGATTTATCAAATCCTCCAGACTGCGCGTATGATCGCCCATTTCTATTGCGGCCTGGAACTGCTCGTACTCGCTGGGTGTCATTTCATCCAGACGCGACGCCAGATAATTGAGCTCGTCAAGGTTGACGTACTCGCCCAACTTGTCATAGAGGCCGTCCACATAGCAGTCATAGTCGGTTACAAACCATTCCTCATAGACGCAGCCGAACTCGTCCGCCTGCCCGATACCGATACGTTCAAAGACCTTTTTCATTTCATCGGCGGTGGTGGGAAACTTGACCCATTCACCCACAAGCTCGCCCTCGTTGTATTTTCCCAGGTTGGTTATAAAAGCCGCGAATGGATAATCTTTGTCATATTCATAGCTCGGCATTACTCGTCACCTCCTTAAAGTTCCTGCTCGTTTTTGCCTTTTGCCGCTGTCGGCGCCTGCTTTGCGGCACACTCCTTTTTGCCTTGCTCCAACCGTTCACGGATGGAGGGCTTTTTCTCGGTATCCCTTGCAGAGTGTTCAGCAGATTTTTCATGCTGCCATTCGTCGCCGGAAAGAGAAATATATCCGTGTTCTGTGAAATGCCCCTGTTCCTCCTTTGCTGCATACTGCCCGAAGGGGACGGGGTCAATGGCGTTCAGAAGCTCGGGCGTGAGAAGGATATCCGTATGCTGGGCGATAAAGCGCAAGCCCAGGTCGTTCAGATCGTGGACGTTGGGCTCAAATGCGAAATAGTCCGTATTTGCCGCAAATTCTTTGAATTGCTCCGGGGTCGTCAGCTTGAAGGGTGACGCCTGCACCGCCGCAAGCAATTCTTTATCTTCGGGAGAAAGGGCGGCAATCGCCGCCCTGACTTCGGGTAAACTTTGAAGGTCTTTATTTTCTGCCATTAGCACCATCCTTTCTTTTGGGGAACTCCAGCTTGAAATTGATAAACTTGCCGCCCGTATCCTCCAGGATCACGGTTGCGTCGTAGGTGTCGCCCTTCTTTTCGGACCACATACCTTTTACGGCGGTACGGCCTTTCTTCAAAAGGTCGGCCGCCATCTTCTTTGTCAGCTCCTTCTTGCGGGAAGTCCAGAAACGGTCATTCTTCCAGAGAACGAAGGAACAGGAACGGTCAGAACACGCAAAATTGCTTTTGCCCTCATATACCGGCTTGCCGCAGCGGGGACAGTTACCGATCACCTCTTTATCGGGGGCGAACAGCTTTTGTCCTTCCTCGGAGATATGGGAATAGGTCGAAACGGTATCCTTCACCATAGCGCAGATACCGTCCATAAATACGGAAGGGTCTGCGTTACCTTTTGCGATCTCCG
>JAFTNJ010000006.1 GCA_017451915.1 Clostridia bacterium | reverse complement strand
TATCGGAACTGGCTGAAGGCGCTCGCGAGGGCGGCCTGAAGTTCTGATTTTCCGGTTTGTACACTGTTCAACAAACTAACAGTTATTGAACATTTTGGAGGAAAAAATGGTAGAAAAGTATAATCCCGCTGAGCATGATCTCAAAGAGTCGCTCATCGCTCTGAACCGTGTATCCAAGACCGTTAAGGGTGGTCGTATCGCTCGCTTCGCAGCTCTGATGGTTGTAGGCGATGGCGCAGGCCACGTTGGCGTAGGCCTTGGTAAGGCAGCCGAGGTTCCCGAAGCAATCCGCAAGGGAATTGAAGATGCAAAGAAGAATATGGTAAAGGTATCCCTCAAGGGTACTTCCATTCCCCACGAGGTCGTTGGCGTATTTGGTGCCGGCAAGGTTCTTTTGAAGCCTGCCGCTCCCGGTACCGGTATCATCGCAGGTGGCAAGGTACGTATGGTACTTGAGGCTGCCGGCATTAAGAACATTCGCGCAAAGTGCCTGCGCTCCAACAATCCTACCAACGTTGTTAAGGCAACCATGGAAGGCTTGAAGGCGCTCCGCACTGCTGAGGAAGTTGCAAAGATTCGTGACATCGCGGTTGACCGCGTAGCAAAGGCTTGATCGGGAGGTAAGGAATGATGAAAAAAGTTACTCTTACAAAATCTCTGATCGGCTCCAAGCCCAATCAAAAGGCAACTGCTAAATCTCTGGGCCTGAACAAGCTGGGCGACTTCATTGTTCATGAGGACAATGCGGTTCTCGCAGGCAAGGTTAAGGTAATTGCGCATCTCGTTACGGTGGAAACCGTAGAAAATGCATAAGGAGGTAACCGCAGATGAAACTCCATGAATTGAGCCCTGCAGAGGGTTCCGCAAAGGCGAATTGGCGCAAGGGCAGAGGCCCCGGATCCGGTAACGGTAAGACGGCCGGTAAGGGTCACAAGGGTCAGAACGCTCGCTCCGGCGGCGGTGTAAGACCCGGCTTTGAAGGCGGTCAGTTCCCCATTTACAGAACGCACCCCAAGAGAGGTTTCAACAACTACTTTGCTAAGAACTACGCAATTGTAAACGTGGAAGCACTGAACAAGTTCGTAGACGGCACCGTTGTTGATCTCGATATGCTCCTCGCTGCTAAGATCATTCGCAAGCCCCTGGATGGCTTGAAGGTTCTGGGCAACGGTGAGCTCACCAAGAAACTTACGGTTAAGGCTGCCGTTTTCTCGGCAACTGCGAAGGAAAAGATCGAGGCTGCAGGCGGTAAGGTTGAGGAGGTATAAGGATGCTTCAAACGTTTAAAAACGCGTGGAAAGTCCCGGAGCTGAAGAGCAAGATCCTCTTTACGCTCATGATCCTCTTGCTGTACCGTGTAGGTGCAAACCTTTACGTTCCTTACGTAAACGTTGATCTGATCGAACAGATCTCCTTCTCCAATACTGCGCTGGAATTCCTGAGCTTGATCTCGGGTGGTGCATTGGCACAGGCGAGCTTCTTTGCTCTGTCGGTTTCGCCGTATATCACCGCTTCCATCGTAATTCAGCTTTTGACGGTTGCAATTCCTGCCCTGGAAAGACTGTCGAAAGAGGGAGAAGAAGGAAAGAAGAAGCTGACCAAGTACACTCGTATCTTGACGGTGGTTCTTTCCGTGGTAACCGCTTACGGTTACGTTAAGCTGTTGTCCAACTACGGTGGATTCAACTATCTGCTCTTCAGCAAGGCAGATGGATTCCTGTACTACTTTGCTATGATCGTTATGATCGCGTGCTTCTGCGCCGGCGCTTCCATCATCATGTGGATGGCTGAGCAGATCGACGCTCGCGGCATTGGCAACGGCATTTCCATGATCTTGTTTGCAAACATTATTTCCGGCTTTGGTATGACCGCTACGGAGCTTTACTACATGGTAATCTCCGAGTCTACCGTTCTGGGCTACGTGCTTGCAGGCGTTAAGATCCTCATCTCTTTGGTACTCACGGTTGCTGCAATCGGATTTATCGTTTGGTTTACCAACTCCGAGAGAAGAATTCCGATCCAGTACGCAAAGAGAGTTGTTGGACGCAAGATGTATGGCGGCCAGGCAAGCAACCTTCCCCTCAAGCTGAATATGGCAGGCGTTATGCCCGTTATCTTCGCAAGCTCCATCGTTTCGATCCCCGCAACCATTGCAGGATTTACCGGCGGTAAGTTTGCTACTTGGGTTTCGAAGTGGCTGGGTCAGGTTTCTCCCATCTATATCGTTCTCAACATTGCTCTGATCCTGTTGTTCTCTTACTTCTATATTATGATTTCCTTTAATCCGATCGAAGTTTCGAACAACATCAGAAGTCAGGGTGGCTCGGTTCCCGGCATTCGTCCCGGCAAGCCCACCGCTGATTATATCAAAAAGATTTTGAACCGCATTACGCTGCTTGGCGCAATCTTCTTGCTGGTGATCCAGGTTGTTCCTATGATCATCAACGCAATTCTGGTTGCATGCAACGTATCCTTCACCAGCTTGGCATTTACCGGAACGTCTCTCTTGATCGTTGTTGGTGTTGCTCTGGAGACGGTACGCGACATGGAGGCTCAGCTCGCAATGCGCAACTACAAAGGCTTCCTTGATTAACCCCAGTTAAAAAACGGAGGAAACTATGAATCTTATTTTAATGGGCGCTCCCGGTGCGGGTAAGGGTACCCAATCCGCGAAGATTTCCGAGAAATATAACATTCCCGCCATCGCAACCGGAGACATTCTCCGCGGCGCAATCAAGGCAGGGACCGAATTGGGTAAGGCTGCAAAGTCTTATATCGACGAGGGTAAATTGGTTCCCGATTCCGTTGTCATTGGAATCATCAAGGAGTATCTTGCAACCGACGCTTGTAAGAACGGCTTTATTCTGGACGGCTTCCCCCGTTCCATTCCTCAGGCTGAGGCTCTGGACGAGATGGGCGTTAAGATCGACGTTGTTCTGAGCATTGAGGTTGCAGACGATAAGATCGTTGAACGCATGAGCGGACGCAGAGTTTGCTCCTGCGGCGCATCCTATCACGTAGCTTACAATCCTCCCAAAACGGCGGATGTTTGTGACAAGTGCGGCGCGGCTCTTTACGTAAGAGCAGACGACGCTGCAGAAACCGTAAAGAACAGACTGGCAACCTTCCACGCACAGACCGAGCCCCTGAAGGACTACTACGCTCAAAAGGGAAATCTGGTATGCGTTGAAGGACAGGAAGAGGTAGCTGATACTACCGCTCTTGTGTTCCAGGCTCTGAAACCCTTCGAGGCGTGAGCGACGAATGATTCATTTGAAGAATTCGGCGCAGATCGCGGCGATGAAGGATGCAGGTCGTATCACGGGTGAGGCTTTGCTCGTCGCCCGTGATATGGTCCGTCCCGGAATTACCACCTATGAGATCGACGAGGCCATTCGACGCTATATCGAAAAATGTGGCGCAAAGCCCGCGTTCCTTGGGTACGGCGGATTCCCCGGAAGCGCTTGTATCAGTATTAACGACGAGGTCATCCACGGCATTCCCTCCAAAACGAGGGTTTTGCAGGAGGGGGACATCGTAAAGATCGATACCGGTGCTACCTACCGTGGGTATGTGGGCGATTCGGCAAGAACCATTCCCGTAGGGAAGGTTAGCGAGACCGCGCGCAAGCTCATTGAGGTAACGCGGGACAGCTTCTGGGCAGGCATCGAGGCGTTGCAGATCGGTAACCGTCTGGGCGACGTTGGCGCCGCCATTGACGGTGTGGTTCGCCAAAACGGTTTCAGCACCGTTCGAAGATACGTTGGTCACGGCATTGGAACAGACATGCACGAGTCCCCCGACGTCCCCAACTACGGTACCCCCGGCAGAGGCATTCGCCTGTGCGCCGGTATGGTCCTTGCCATCGAGCCCATGGTCAACGTGGGCACCTTCGAGGTCAAGGAGCTTTCCGACGGTTGGACGGTAAAGACGCTGGACGGACAGCTGTCGGCCCACTACGAAAATACGGTGGCGCTGACCAGTGAGGGTGTGCTGATCCTTACCGAGGTTGAAAAAGGTTTTTAAATCAATTAGGAGAAAGTTGTATGGCACAGAAGGATGACGTAATCGAGTTTGAAGGCGTTGTTGTTGAGGCACTGCCCAATGCGTGCTTCAAGGTAAAGCTCCCGAACGGTCATATCGTGACCGCGCATATTTCGGGCAAACTCCGCATGAACTATATTCGTATTCTCCCCGGTGACCGCGTTACCATTGAGGTTTCGGTTTACGACCTGACCAAGGGACGCATCACGTGGAGAGCAAAATAAAAAAGCAGAATCCAAATACAGCAAGAAAGGCATGGTAGAACAATGAAGGTAAAACCATCCGTTAAGAAGATCTGCGAGAAATGCAAGATCATCAAGAGAAAAGGCAAAGTAATGGTTATCTGCGAGAACCCTAAGCACAAGCAGAGACAGGGTTAAGCAGTTGACACAATAATCAACAGAAAGGTGAATAAACAGTATGGCTCGTATAGCTGGTGTTGATATTCCGAACAACAAGCGCGTAGAAATTGCCCTTACCTATATTTACGGTATTGGCCGCAAGAGCGCAAATGATATCCTTGCAAAGACCGGTATCAATCCCGATACCCGTGCAAAGGACCTGACCGAGGATGAAGTTGCCAAGCTCCGTGACGAGATCGAAAACTCCTACACCGTAGAGGGTGATCTTCGCCGTGATGTTGCTATGAACATCAAGAGAATGGTTGAAATCAACTGCTATCGCGGTATCAGACACAGAAAGGGTCTGCCCGTGAGAGGTCAGAGAACAAAGACCAATGCAAGAACTCGTAAGGGTCCCGCAAAGACCATTGCGAACAAGAAGAAGTAAAGGAGTGGCATAAAAAATGGCTAAAGTTGCAGCAAAGAAAGTTGTTAAAAAGCGCCGCGACAGAAAGAATATTGAAAAAGGTTCTGTGCACATTCAGTCTACTTTTAACAACACCATCGTAACTATTTCCGACGTGGAAGGCAATACCATTTCTTGGGCATCCGCCGGAGAACTTGGCTTTAAGGGTTCCAGAAAGTCCACTCCCTTCGCAGCTCAGTCTGCCTCCGAGACCGCAGCTAAGGCTGCTATCGAGCATGGACTCAAGTCTGTGGAAGTGTACGTTAAAGGACCCGGCGCAGGACGTGAATCCGCTATCCGCGCATTGGAAACGGTTGGTCTTCAGATCACTATGATCAAGGACGTAACTCCCGTTCCTCATAACGGTTGCAGACCGCCTAAGCGCAGACGCGTTTAATTACTTGTGGAGGTACAATTATTATGGCAAGATATACTGGACCTGTTTGCAGACTCTGCCGCAGAGAAGGCACTAAGCTGTTCCTGAAGGGCGACCGTTGCACTTCCGGTAAGTGCGCGTTGGACCGCAGAAGCACCGCTCCCGGTCAGCACGGCGCTGCAAACAAGAAAATGAGAGAGTACGGCATGCAGATGCGTGAGAAGCAGAAGACCAGAAGATACTATGGTGTTCTGGAGAGACAGTTCGTAAACTACTTTGAGGAAGCTGACCGCAAGGAAGGTATGACCGGTGAAAACCTGATCTGCCTCTTGGAGCGTCGTCTTGACAACGTGGTTTACAGAATGGGCTTCGCTTCTTCTCACAAGGAGGCTCGTCAGCTGGTTCTGCACGGTCACTTCACTCTCAACGGCAAAAAGGTAAACATTCCCTCCCTGATCATCAAGGCAGGCGACGTAATTACCGTTAAGGAATCCAGCCGTGATTCCGTTAAGTTTAAGGCTTTGGCAGAGGCTGCTGCTTCTCACAACGCTCCCAAGTGGCTGGAGGTTAAGGCTGACGCTATGACCGCTAAGGTTGTTGCTCTCCCCGCAAGAGAAGACGTTGACTTTGATTTCAACGAACAGCTGATCGTCGAGCTCTATTCCAAGTAATTCGGGATCCCATACCCCAAAATACAAGATCGGCATTGCCGCTTTTGTATTATTGTTCCCGCAACCAAAATAATTTGATTAAAAGGAGGTTTTATTTGGAATGATTGAGATTGAAAAGCCGAATATCACAACTGTTGATCTGAGCGAGGACGGCACACACGGTACTTTTATCGTTGAGCCCTTGGAGCGCGGCTACGGTATTACTCTTGGTAACTCCCTGCGCAGAGTTCTTCTGAGCTCTCTGCCCGGTGTCGCCGTAACCAATATCAAGATCGACGGTGTTCTTCACGAGTTCTCCACCATCCCCGGTGTTACCGAGGACGTTACTGAGATCGTTTTGAACGTGAAGGGCATTACCGCCAAGCTGCATTGCACCGGTCCCAAGACCGTTGTGATCGATGTGACCGGCGAAAAGAACGTTACCGCCGGAGATATCAAGCAGGATTCCGATATCGAGATCCTGAACCCGGATCATCACATTGTAACGGTCGGCGAAAACGAAAGATTCTACATGGAGCTTACTTTCGCAGGCGGACGCGGTTATGTATCTCAGGAGAGAAACAAGCAGCTGCATACCCAGATCCTTGGCGCAGCAACCTCCGCTCCGATCGGAACGATTTACACCGACTCGATCTACACCCCCGTTTACAACGTAAACTATACGGTAGATAACACCCGTGTCGGTAACATTACGGACTACGATAAATTGACCCTGGAGATCCTCACCAACGGAACCATTTCCGCTAAAGAGGCAATCTCTCTTGGAGCCAAGATTCTCAACGAGCATCTCAACTTGTTTGTGGATTTGTCTGATGAAGCAAAGAAGGCAGAGATTATGGTTGAAAGAGAAGAGACCATCAAGGAGAAAGTCCTTGAGATGACCATTGAGGAGCTTGACATGTCTGTACGTAGCTTCAACTGCTTGAAGCGTGCAGGCATTGATACGGTTGAAGATTTGATCAACCGCACCGAGGAAGATATGATTAAGGTTCGTAACCTCGGTAAAAAGTCGCTGGAAGAGGTTATTCAAAAGCTCCACTCCTTGGGATTGGATCTCAAGCGTGAAGAGGAATAATCCGCGACTTACTGAATGAAATAATATTCGTATAACAGCAGAAGGAGGGAAAATAAAATGCCCGGAACCAGAAAACTTGGCAGACCTACCGCGCATAGAAAAGCAATGCTTCGCGGCATGGTTACCTTACTGCTTGAGAACGGACAGATCGAGACCACGCTCACCAGAGCAAAGGAAGTTCGTTCCATGGCAGAAAAAATGATTACTCTCGGCAAGAAGAACACTCTTGCTAGCCGTCGTGCAGCTCTGGCTTATATCACCAAAGAGGATGTTGTAACCAAGTTGTTCGCACAGATCGCTCCTACCTATGCAAACCGTCAGGGCGGTTACACTCAGATCTTTAAGCTGGGTACCCGTCGCGGCGACGCTGCAGAAATGGCGATCGTTAAGCTGATCGAGGAGGCTCCCGTTGTAGAGGAGGCTCCCGCTGAGGAAGCTCCTAAGAAGGCTTCCAAGAAGGCCAAAGAGGCTGCTCCCGCAGCTGAGGAAAGCAAGTAATTGTCTTTCTGAATACAAAAAGAACCGATACGGTATTTCCGTATCGGTTCTTTTTTTGTTAAATGGCGTATAGCAGAAGTCCAAGACCTGCCGAGATCAGGATCAGGAGTATGGGGGAGAGCTTTTGCTTTCTCAACTTTTTCCAAAGGACGGAGATCAGAATCAGAAGCCCGAGAATGATCAGTCCGCGAACGTCGGGAAGAAGGGGATCCTTCACCGTTTGAAATTGAAATAAGCATTGCAACCCCATGGTGAGGGCGGTGGCAAGGATCAAGCCGACAATGCCGGGACGGACGCCATTCAAAAAGGCAATCACTCCTCGATATTTCAGGAGATTACGGATCAGCGCGGCAATCAGCAGAATGACGATAAAGGAGGGCAGTACCACGCCCAGCGTAGCGCAAAGGGCGCCCCAGGGACCTCCTTGGGTGGATCCCACAAAGGTGGCCATGTTGACGGCAATGGGGCCGGGAGTGGATTCGGAAACCGCGATCATGTTCAACAGCTCTTCCTCGGTAAGCCAACCGTAAAGCAGAACCTTTTCCCGAATGATGGAGATCATTCCGTAGCCGCCGCCAAAGGACACGGCACCGATCTGCAAAAAAGTGATAAAAAGGGTCCAATAGATCATTTCGATGCCCCCCTTCCTTGGCGGAGCAGCTCGATCAAATAGCCGCAAATTCCCAGGGCACCGCAGATCAAAATGAAGAAGATGGTGGAAAAGTTTACGGCAAAAATCGAAAAGAGCGTCATCAAAATTCCAACGGTCGAAAGGAGGATCCAATGAAAGAGATTCTTCTCTATGCCGCGAAGCATACGGATTCCGGCGGACCCGATGAGGTAGATCACGCAGACCTGAACTCCACGGAAGGCGTAGGCCACGTAGGTGAGGGACAGGAAGGCGTCAAAAAAGAGGGAAATGGCGTAGATGATGAGAAAGGAGGGGATGCAGACCGCCACCGTGGAAAGCAGAGCTCCCAACACGCCGGCCGTCTTGTAGCCGATATAGGTGGCGGCGTTGATGGCAATCGGTCCCGGGGTGGATTCGGCAATGGCAACCATATTTAAGAATTCTTCTTTTTCGATCCATTGCTTTCGGTGAATGAACTCGTTCTCCAAAAGGGCGATCATGGCGTAGCCGCCGCCAAAGGTGAAGAGTCCGATCTTCAGCATAGTTGCAAATAGTGTCAAATAGGGGTGTTTCATTGCTCGGGATCCTTCTTTCGGTCCAGTCTTAGAATTCCCGTTACAATGGAAATCAAACTAATGGTTTCGGTCAGGATTCCGCTGATGGAGAGATTAAAGATGTTGTAGATTAACCACAGGGGCGAGCAGAACAGACACAATTTGCGCACCGTACCCGCGTTTTTGGTGCGGAAGCTGACGGTGGAGAAGACCATGGCAATGGGGGGAAGGATCTGCAGGAGCAGATTGGGCAGGGTAACGGGCTCCTCAAAGACGGTAAAGGTTAGCACGTAGGTGCCGATGTAAATGGCAATAAACAGAGCCAACCAGGCAGGATGATTGGCGTGGGTACGCTCCGCATTGGCAAAGATCAGGGAACGCACTGCCGCAATCAGGTTGAGCATACATCCCATAATTGCTCCCAAAAGCCCGAAATGCACCACAAAAAAGAGGGCTCCAAACAGCTGGGCAATGATCAGGCTTCGTTTGGATTTTAATTGATAAGAAAGGCAGTTCATTGCCAGACCCGCAAAGCCAATGATCTGCGCAACAAGCTCGGTGGTATCCATGGATGTACCTCCCAAAAAGATATGTATCATTATAGCATTTTGCACCCAAAAAGTCAAGCCAAATGCTAAAAATCCTCCAAGCTTGTAGAGGGAATATGCGTTAGAGTAGAGTGATTCCCGTGTTGGTTGTATTTGTTGGTGATTCTTACCAAAAAGCAAAACCTATATTTGTAAAAACGGTTTATTGACAAACATAAAATGTTATGATATAATAAGATAAAGTCAAATGATTGCGAGGCAACGAGATGAGATTAGGATATCAAAATTTTCGAAAATGGGGATTGTTCAAAAACGACGGTGGCCGCCGCGAGGACCGCAGACTTTTGATCATTATGTCCTACACCTTCTTGGGAATGTTTATTGTGGGGCTCCTTGTGCCTTTCCTGTTTTTTACCATTGCGGCAATTTTGCTCTTTATCCTGTATTTATCGCCCCGTTTGAGCCGGTACGGAAGTGGATCCTTCCGACGCTTGGAAGCCGGCTTTGTTGCCGCTGTGCGGGCAGATCGGGTTCCCAAATTCCCGTTGCTTCGGGCGTGCGGTGCCGTGTTGATGATTGGTTCTCCGTTGTTCTCCTTTTGGCTTCTCAGTGCCTATGCTCTCTTTTTTGTGGGATATGAAATGTGGTTGGTGATTGTCATTCCCGTAATGGTCATCTCCGAGGTGACCTTCCATCAGCTGAAGGTGCGTTGGAAGGAGATGGACGGTAACCCCTGGATCTTCTCGGCGTTTTTGCTGTTGCTTTACCTGGTGTTTTTGGGGATTGCCGCTCTGACGTGGTGGATCGTGTAAGCCCACCGCCGCAAAACAGAGGGGGACGCAATGCGTCCCCGGGGATATTAGGTCTTTTTCATTCCCTTGTCAAAGGAAGGATTAAAGGCGTAGAAATTTTTGCTGTTCAGATGATCCTGCGTGATGCGCAGGGCATCGCCAAAGCGCTGATAATGCACGATCTCCCGTTGACGCAGATATTTGATGGGATCCAGAACGTCGGGGTCGTCGCACAGACGCAGAATGTTGTCATAAGTGACCCGCGCCTTTTGCTCGGCGGCCATGTCCTCGTGCAGGTCGGCAACGATGTCACCCTTAACACCCACGTATTTCATGTCAAAGGGGACGCCGCTGGCGGCCACGGGGTAGACGCCGGTGGTGTGATCCACAAAATAGGTGGCAAAGGGCGTGCCGGCGATCTCCTCCTCCTTGAGGTTGCGGGTGAGCTGATGGAGGATGGCGGCTACCATTTCCAGGTGTGCCAGCTCCTCGGTGCCAATGTCGGTCAAAATTCCCGTAACCTCGTTGTAGGGCATGGAATAGCGTTGGTTGAGATAGCGCATGGAGGCGCCCATTTCACCGTCGGGACCGCCCAACTGAGAAATGATGATCTGTGCCAGCTTGGGGTTGGGATTCTTGATCTTTACGGGGTACTGTAATTTCTTATCGTAAGTCCACATTCCGTATTACCTCTTTTCCATCAGTTTGCGTCGGGTTCCCAGGGCCAGGGGCCGCGGATCCAATCCCAGGAGGTTTGGCTCTTGTTGCCGTACATGGTGAGGGGATGCCCGCTGTGCTCCAGCTCCTCTATCAGCTCCCGACGCTGGGCAAGAAGCTGATGATAGTAGTGCAGGGCCTGCTTGTTTTCGGGATAGGCGTCCAAAAAGAGGACGGTTTCCTGCAAAGCAAAATCAATGGCGCGCAGCTTGTTCATTGCGGTGTGGTCGTGCTTGGTAGTTTCGTTTCGATTCATATTTGTTTCCCTGCGTTATTTGCAGGTGTTGACCCCCCAATCACAGAATTTTCCGTTTCCAACCACTTCCAAGGGGAGAACCAGCTCGGCAAAGAGCGAACCGTTTTCCAGTGTGGAGTGGGGATCCAGAAGATTTCTCCAGCATTGCCGCGGAGAGTAGACCATGGCAAGGGAGGGGGCAGAGAGGGTCACGGGACACTCGCCGGGAGCGTTGGCATCGCTTCCGTTGCAGGCGGTTCCGTTACGGCTCTGGGAGGTCCTTGGTGTAGGATTGCATACCGGAGAGGAATTCCCGGTCAAGTTTCCACCCACCATATGGCGCAAAAACTCGTCGTTGGTGCGTCTTCGGGCGGAGCGGCTATGGGTATCAGAATACATTGCAAAGTCCTTTCTTTCCAAAAGCTTACCGTCATAGTGACGGCTACTAATAGGATATGTCTTTTTGTCGGATGTTGTCAGAAAAAAGTGAAGGCAATAAAAAATCATTATTTTTTCGGAGGTTATGATGGCGTATTACAACGAACAATTACAGCAGCTGCGGGAAAAGATCGAGCGCAAAAAGCAGCTCCGTGCAACGGTCAAGGAGTTGGATGCCCAGCGGGCAACCCTTTCTTTGCGTGTGGAGGAGCTGGCGTGGCTTCGGCAACGGGAGGAGCTGGACGTGGAACGCCTGGAGGGCAAAAGCTTTGCCGCGTTCTTTTATACCGTCCTTGGGAAAAGGGAAGAAAAGCTGGATCGGGAGCAGGCCGAGCTTTGCGCGGCCGTTGCCAAATACGAGAGTGCCCTGACCTCCCTGGAGCAGGTCAAGGCCGAGATCCACGCGGCCGAGGCGGAGCTGGAGAGCCTTGCCTATTGCGAGGAGGAACTGGAAAAGATGTTGCAAAAGAAGCGGGATGCGATCAAGGCGTCGGGAAGTGCCGACGGCGAGGAGCTTTTAACCTTGGAGCCGCAGATTGCCCGGTTAAAGCATCAAGACAAGGAGCTGACCGAGGCGCGGCACGCCGGGGAAACGGCATTGCAGACGGCCAAGAGCGTTCGTACGTATCTGGAAAAGGCCAAGGGCTGGGGAATTGCGGATCTGCTCAGCGACGGCGTTGTGGCCGATGTGCTGAAGCATAACAACCTGTACCGCGCCAAGGAGATGCTGAAGGAGCTGCAAGAGGATCTGCGTCGATTCAAGACCGAGCTTGCCGACGTTCCTTCCATTTATACTGTGGATCATATTGAGACCGAGGATTTTCTCGGCGTGGCCGACTTCTTCTTTGATTGCGTCTTTGTGGATCTGGATATGCAGATGCGGATCAAGGAATATTACGGACGGATCGACGAAACGGTGCTGGAGATTGCCGGTGCCCTGGAGCGCATGGAGCGGTTGCAAAGCGAAGGACGGGAGCAGCGGATTGCCTTGGAGCAACGCCTGCAGATCCTGGAGGAGCGAAACACCATCTGAACGTCGGAATTCAATGACGTTTTTTAAAGCAAGGGGGAGTGGACTTTCCTGCCGCTCCCCCGGAAAAATCCTTGGAAAACCTATTGACAAAGGTTGAAAGTTATGATATACTATTATAGTTGAAAAACGTTGACGAAGAACTCCGAAAAGGGAAGGCTTACAGAGAGCCCGCGGTTGGTGGAAGCGGGTAGTTGGTACTTTTTCAGCGGGATCCCTTCCGAGTTGACGCCCCAAAAAAGCCCCGGCTTTGAGTAGGCGCGTCCGTATGGCTGCGTTAAAGCATAGGAGTCTTTCCGCCCCGGGTGGCGCCTCCGAAGAAAGGGCACGCGCTATGCGCGTGAATATGAGTGGTACCGCGGATCTTTCCGTCTCATAGCTTATGCTGTGGGGCGTTTTTTGTTTTGTCACACGGCACTCTTACAAAGAATTTTATTACAAAGACAGGAGTAAAAAAGAACATGGCAAAGGATTACACAAGCACGTTAAATCTTCCTACTACCGAGTTCCCCATGCGGGCAAATCTGCCCCAGCGTGAGCCCGATACCCTGAAGTATTGGGAAAGCATTGATCTTTATGGCGCTGTGCTGGAGAAGAACAAGGATAAAACGCCCTTCATCCTCCACGACGGCCCTCCCTTTTCCAATGGCTACATTCACATGGGTCACGCTCTGAACAAGACCCTTAAGGATTTCATCGTCCGCTCCCAGGCAATGATGGGGCACTATACCCCCTACGTTCCCGGTTGGGATAACCACGGCCTTCCCATCGAGCGCGCCATTGAGAATTCCAAGAAGAAGCTGAACAAGGAAATGTCGGTTCCCGAGTTCCGCAAGGCTTGCGAGGAGTTTGCCGAGGACTTCATTCAAAAGCAGATGGTAGGATTTAAGCGTCTGGGCGTGATGGGCGATTGGGCGCATCCTTACCGCACCATGGACCGTCACTTCGAGGGTCAAGAGGTAAAGATCTTTGGCCGGATGTTTGATAAGGGCTATATCTATAAGGGCCTCAAGCCGGTTACCTGGTGTCCCTTCTGCGCCACCGCCGTGGCAGAGGCTGACATCGAGTACAAGGACGATCCCTGTACCTCGGTTTACGTAAAATTCCCCATGCACGACGATCTGGGCAAGCTGGGCGAGTTTGATCTCAGCAAAACCTTCTTCGTCATTTGGACCACCACCATCTGGACTTTGCCCGGTAATATGGCGATCTGCCTGCACCCCCGCGACAGCTACGTGCTGGTGAAGGCAGAGAACGGCGAGACCTACATTATGGCCGAGGCTCTTACCGAGAAGACCATGAAGATGGGCGGATTTGAGAACTACGAAATTCTGGCCACCTATCCCGGTCAGTTCTTCGAAAATATGTTGGCACAGCATCCCTTCCTGGATAAGACCTCCCGCCTGGTGAACGCCGAGTACGTTACCATGGATTCGGGTACCGGTTGCGTACACACCGCTCCCGGATTTGGTGCCGACGACTACCAGACCTGTATGCGCTACGGCATGGATCTGGTGGTTCCCGTGGACGACTACGGCCGTCACACCGACTATGCCGGAAAGTACGCCGGCATGAAGACCGAGGAATCCAATCCCGTCATCAAGGCCGACATGGCCGAGAGCGGAATGCTCTTTGCCTCCGAGGAGATCCTGCACTCCTATCCCCACCATGACCGTTGCAAGAAGCCGGTTATCTTCCGCGCTACTCCCCAGTGGTTCTGCTCCGTGGAATCCTTTAAGGATCAGGCGGTCAAGGCGATTGAGAACGTACAGTGGTTCCCCGCGTGGGGCGGAGACCGTATGGAATCTATGATCCGCGAGCGCTCGGATTGGTGTATCTCCCGTCAGCGCCGTTGGGGTCTGCCCATTCCCGTATTCTACTGCACCGAGTGCGAAAAGCCCGTGTCCACGCCCGAATCCATTGAGAAGATCTCCGCGCTCTTTGACGAGCACGGCTCCAATATCTGGTTCGAAAAGGAAGCCATGGAGCTGATTCCCCAAGGGTTGACCTGTCCTCATTGCGGCGGCAAGACCTTTACCAAGGAGAAGGACACTCTGGATTGCTGGTTTGACTCCGGTTCTACCCACTATGCTTCTTTGATGTACCGCACTCCCGATCTCTGGCCCGCCGACGTTTATCTGGAAGGCGCGGATCAGTACCGCGGCTGGTTCCAGTCCTCTCTCCTGACCTCCGTGGGTGCGCTGGATCGCGGTGCTCCCTTCAAGCAGGTTCTGACCCACGGTTGGGTCGTGGACGGCGAGGGAAGAGCTATGCACAAGTCTCTTGGTAACGGCGTAGATCCCGAGGAAATGATTAAGAAGTACGGTTCGGATATCGTTCGTCTGTGGGCCGCTTCCTGCGATTACCACGTGGACGTTCGTTGCTCCGATGCCATCTTCCGTCAGCTTTCCGAGGTCTACCGTAAGATCCGTAATACCGCCCGTATTCTGCTGGCAAATCTGGGTGACTTTAACCCCGATACCGATGCCGTGGCCGTGGACGATCTTCAGCAGATCGACAAGTGGGTCATCGCCCGCACCAACGATCTGACCAAGATCTGCCGTCAGGCTTACGAGGATTACGAGTTCCATATCGCCTACCAGGCAATCAATAATTTCTGCACCAACGATCTGTCCAAGCTCTACGTGGATATCACCAAGGATCGTTTGTACACCGAGGGCAAGACCGGACTGTCCCGTCGCGCCGGTCAAACGGCCATGTACACCGTGCTGTCCATGCTGACCCGTCTGGTGGCTCCCATCCTCTGCTTTACCGCCGAGGAGATCTGGAAGTCGATGCCCCATGCCGCCAACGAGGATGTTCGCAGCGTCTTCCTGAACACCATGCCTGCCTACGACGAGGCTTTGACCTTTGCCGATGTCATGGAAAAATGGAACAAGCTCTTTGATCTGCGTGACGATGTGATGAAGACGCTGGAGCTGGCCCGCGCCGAGAAGCTGGTGGGCAAGTCTCTGGAGGCCAAGATCACTCTGTACACCAAGGATGCCGAGGTTCTTGCATTGCTGAAGTCCTTTGGCAAGGATCTTTCCACGGTATTCATTGTTTCGGGTGTTGCCCTGGAGGAGAGCGAGGCTCCCGCAGGTGCCCACGTGAGCGAGGATCAGCGCCTGGCCGTGCTGGTTGCCCCTGCCGACGGTTGCAAGTGTGACCGCTGCTGGAGCTACTCCACCAAGGGAACGCACGATGCCGACGGTGGCTTCCTCTGCGACCGTTGCAAGAGCATCCTGGAAGCATAAAAAAGAAAAAAGTAGGGAAGAGCACCTGCGGGGGCTCTTCCCGTTCCCTCCTCAACCATTGATCGGGGAGGCTTGTGTATGTTTTTACAGAAAGGAACCCTATGATTCTACTCATTGCAATTATCGCTGGATCGATTGTTCTGGATCAACTGACCAAATGGTTGGCCGTCGTCTTTTTGCAGGGGCAGCCCTCCTTTCCTCTGTGGGAGGACGTGTTGCATTTTACCTTTGTAAAGAACGAGGGGGCTGCGTTTGGTATGCTGAGCAACCACCGCTGGGTCTTTATGATCATTTCCACGGTAGCTATTATTGGACTTACGGTCTATTTGTTCCGCTTCTGTCCCAAAAACCGACTGGTGCAGATCTCCCTTGCCATGATCATTGGCGGCGGGATCGGCAATATGATCGATCGGGTGGCTCTTGGCTACGTTATCGATTTTATTGACTTTACCCTGATCAATTTTGCGGTGTTTAACGTGGCGGATTCCTTTGTTACCGTAGGAGCGTTTCTGTTGATGGGGTATCTCATTGCCGATACCGTCAAAGAAATGCGGGCACCCAAAAAGGTACCCTTTGCGAACGCCGATGCTTCGGCGGAGGAAACGCAGAATGAAGATTGAGGGCATGGAGGCTTTGGGCGAGTCCCTTGCGGTGTGTGTAACGGCCGAGGATGCAGGCAATCGCCTGGATCAGTATGCCGCCGCGCAGGCAGGGTTGACTCGCTCTGCCGTTTCCCGCTTGATTGAGACGGGAAGCATTCTGGTGAATGAAAAAAGCGTGGCCAAGAACTACCGTCTGCGGGTTGGGGATGCGGTGACCATCACGTTGCCGGAGCCCGAGGTCAGCGAGATCCTGCCGCAAAATATTCCCCTGGACGTGGTGTACGAGGACGAGGATCTGATCGTGATCAACAAGCCCGTGGGCATGGTGGTCCATCCCGCCCCCGGGAATCCCGACGGGACCCTGGTCAACGCACTGCTGTACCATTGCGGAGGTAGCCTTTCGGGCATTGGTGGTGTGATCCGTCCCGGGATCGTCCACCGCATCGATAAGGAGACCAGCGGACTCTTGGTGGTGGCCAAAAACGACGAGGCTCATCTGTTCCTGGCGGAGCAGCTGAAGGGACACCGCATCAACCGTATCTACCAGGCCATTGCCGTGGGAAACTTTCGGGAGGAACGCGGCACGATTGACGCCCCCATCGGACGGCATCCCGTGGATCGCAAGAAGATGGCGGTGATTCGCAATCCCGATCTGACGGCCCGAGAGGCCGTGACCCATTGGCAGGTGCTGGGACGCGCCGAGGCCGAGGGGAATTGCTTTACCTGGCTTCGCTGTGAGCTGGAAACCGGACGGACACACCAGATTCGTGTGCATTGCGCCTCGGTGGGGCATCCTCTCCTGGGGGATGCGCTTTACGGCGGCAACGGCACGCGGTTTGAGGCCAAACACCGCGCGCTGATCTGCGGACAATGCTTGCACGCGGGAGAGATCTCCTTTGTGCATCCCCGCACCAAAGAGACCATGACCTTTACCTGCCCCCTGCCGGAGGATCTGGCACGGGTTAAGGCACTGTTATTTGGAGCCGAGTAATAAAAAAGAAGCCTTACCTGCAGAGCAGGTAAGGCTTCTTTTTCTTTAGTCAATGGTGATTTTGAGCACGTGGCCCTTGCCGTAGAAGAGCCCCATCAGGGTGTACTGAGGAATGATTGCATCGGCTCCGTCGGCGGTCTTTGCCTTGATCTCGGTGTAGAAATCCGAGTGCTTGTGACCGCAGAAGGTGCCGCCAATGATGTCGGCATTATTCACGATCAGATCATAGACCGTTTTGGAGGCTCCGGTGGAAAGATTTCCAATGCCCTTGGTATAGAAGTTCCAGGAGGCGGTGTTGGAGTCGCCTACCATCAACGCAGGCTTCTTAAAGTCTGCCACGTTTCCGGTGGAAAGGGGAATGTGATAGAACAGCAACACGGTGTATCCCTTTTCCCGTGCCAAAGCTAGATCCTTTTGGAAGGGCTCAATCTGGTGCTCCCAGAACTCCCCGGTGGTTCCGTTGTCCATTTGGATCAGCATCACACGCTCGTCCAATACCTTGGAGGAATAATAGATATCGTGCTTCCAATGCTCCTCCAGACGCTTCAGCCGCTCCTCCAGGGTGGCGGATTCATCGACGGCGCCGTTCCAGGAGCGCAGGGGATCGTGGTTGCCCATGGTGATGATCGCCTCGGGGTACTTATCCCAAACGTAGGTGTACATGGCTTGAATGTTTCCGTAGGAAAGATAGGAAAGCGTGTCACCCGTAATCATCAGCTGGTCGGCGTCGGCGGCGTATTTCAAGCAGTTTTCCAGGTTGGTAAGCTGCTTGCCGTCCCGCAGGAATTTGAGGTTTTCATAGGAACCGATGACCAGCTCGTGGTTTTCCGTACGGTCCTGATCGTTGACGAAATTGAAGTGAATGTCCGAGAGCTGCAAAATGGTCAAGGGATCTCCACCCTTGAGGCTGGACAGATGCAGGTCCCGCACCACAACGCCGTTGGCGTCGGTGGAGTATTCCCACATCAGGGAATTGGGAGTAGGCATAGGGTCATCCTCCTGAGTCGTATTGGGAAGGGGGGCTGCTGTGGTGACGTCGTTGGACGTTGTCTGTGCTGTGGGCGGTGTGGTGGTTTGACAGCCGGTCAGCAGGAGGCAGAGAAGGAGCAACAGGCTTGCGCCTTGTTTGAAATAGCGTTGGAGCATAAACGTTTTCCTTTCCGTTATTTCACGGTAATTCTGAGCACGTGTCCCTTACCGTAGGGAACACCGATCAAAACGTATTGGGGAATGATTGCGTCGGCTCCGTCGGCGGTCTTGGCCTTGATCTCGGTGTAGAAATCCGAATGCTTATGACCGCAGAAGGCACCGGCAATGATGTCCGCGTTGTTCACGATGAGGTCGTAGATCGTTTTGGAGGCACCGGTGGAAAGATTTCCAATGCCCTTGGTGTAAAAATTCCAGGAGGAGTTGTTTTTGTCGCCTACCATCAAAGCAACGTTGTTGTAGTCTGCCACGTTGCCGGTGGAAAGGGGAATGTGGTAAAAGAGAAGAACGGTGTAGCCCTTTTCCCGTGCCAGTGCCAGGTCCTTTTGGAAGGGCTCGATCTGGCTCTCCCAAAATTCTCCGGTGGAGCCGTTATCCAACTGAATCAGCATTACCCGCTCGTCCAAAACCTTGGAGGCGTAGTAGATGTCGTGGGGCCAGATGGCCTGCAGACGCTCCATGCGGGATTCAAAGGAGGTGGTATCGGCCACCGTGCCCTGCATCTGCCGTACCGGCTCGTGGTTGCCAAGGCAGGCAAGGAGCTCGGGGTAGGGATCAAACAAATGCTTTTTGGTCAGCTCAATCGTGCCGTGGGAGAGGTAGTCCAAAATATCCCCGGTCACAACCAGCTGCTCGGCGTTCTCGGCGTAGGCCAGGCACCGAAGAGTGTTGGCCACCGATTTTCCGTCTTTGAGCCAGGTGCGCTTTTCCAGAGTGCTGAGAATCACTGGATCGGCTTCGTCCAGATCCTGCTGATTGCAGTAGTTAAAGTGCAGATCGGTGATTTGAAGAATGGTCAGAGGATCGCCGCCCTTGGCGGTGTTGATGGTCAGGTCACGCACCACCACGCCGTCGGCATCGGTGGTGTACTCCCACATGAGGGAATTGGGGGTAGGCATAGGATCGTCCTCCTGGGTGGTATTTGGCGAGGGGGTGGTGGTCGTTGCATCCGGAGCGGTCGTTTGGTTCGGCGGTGCAACGTTGGATTGACAACCGCAGAAGGACAACACGAGAACGAACAAGAGCGCAAGTCCGCGTTTCCAGCATTTTTGGATCATGATTTTTCTCCTTTCCGGAATTTAAAGGGGAGTGGCTTTACTGCATTTGATCCAGATAGTACCAAACCTCCAGCTCCGCCAGGGTTTTGCCTTCCAAAACGGCAATGGCGGTGTAGATGTTCTCGCCGTAGGTGCCGGGATTGTCAATGATGAGCTTGGTAATGTCGGCAATGCTTCCAAAGGTGGTGTAGTGACCGAGATCGAAGAAGCCGGCGTTACGAATGATCTTCAGCATTTCCAGAGAATCCTCGTCCTGCATTGCCTGATAGGAGAGAATGGTGTCATAGTAGTAGGGAATAACGTCCTCATGACCGTAGCAAGCCATGGCCTCCAGCATCAGGGAGGCGCGGGAGAGGTCTGCGCTCTTCAGCGTCTTGAGTACGGCAAAGGTGTTGGTGCCCGAGCCTACCAGGCTGGAGTATTCCACGTCCTCGGTAGCCTTGGGAATGGGAACAATACCAAAGTCGATGCCGGAGCCCTTGAAGGAAACGGCACACTTTACGTTGTCATCGGTAAAGACGACGTTGCCGGAGGCAAAGGCGTTACGGATCTTGGAGAGATTGGTGCCGTAGTAGGCGGCGTCACTGTCAAATACCAGATCCAGGTATGTATCTACCACATTGTAGATGGTTTCGTTCTTGAAGCCGATCTCGTATTTGCCGTCTCCGTTCTTTACCAGGGAGCCAATGCCGGCAGAGAAGGTAGCGTAGATGGGACCGCGCCATTGCTGGGTCGCGTAACCAAAGGAGTCACTTTCAATGGCGTTGGTGTCGTCGTGGTTGAGGTTGGCATCCACCTGCTTGACGATTTGACTAAAGGTCTCCATGGTCCAGGTGTTGGCGTATGCGTGGGTGTAGGGAGAGGTAATACCGGCATCGTTCAGAATCGACTTGTTAAAGAACATTGCCGCATTGTTACCAATGGACATATAGGAAAGGTCACCGTTCATGGCAAAGAGCTTGCCGGCAGGGGTTGCCCATTCCTTTCGTGCGCTCTGGCTCCACCAGTCGCCGTCCAGATCTATGTATTCCAGATCGTTCCAGTCAGCATAGTAGCCGGCAATGACACCGTCAAATACGGTTCTGCCGTCTCCGGCGATCACGTCGTACAGGTGGTCACCCGTTTGCACGGCCTTGTTGACCGTTGCCTTAAAATCGGAAACGGCGGTGGTGACGAATACAAAGTTGACCTGGAAGTGCTCTTGAATATCCAGGTTACGCTCGTAAACTGCCTTTTCTACCGAGGAGGATTCGCTGGTCAGCTTTTCCACGGCGATGTCGGCGATGTGCTCCGAGCCGTTGCGGAGAAGAATGGTAAAGTCCTCGTAGTTGTAGGTAACGTCGTTGGGCAGGGTGTCAATGGGACTCAGCTCTGCCACGGGGGGAGTGGTGGTCTGCTCGTTGTTGCCGTTTCCGTTGCTGGGAAGGGAGGTTCCGCCGTTGTTACCGCAGGAAGCCAGTCCTGCAATCATAGCAAGGCAGAGAACAAGGAGCATTACGCGAGAAATAATCGTTGCTTTCATAAAACACCTCTTCTAAAAAAATTTTCTTCACCACCATTTTATTATATATTAAATGAAAAGTCAATGCACAATTCATGCCTAAATCTGCACATTTCACACTTTTTGCTATTGACATTTCCTTGAAATGATGATATGATAAGAGTAGCACCGAAGAAAGGGGGCAAAAACGTGTATAAGACCTATTATAAGCCCGATAAAGCCTATAATTATTTTCCAAACCACAAAATGCAGGGACCCATGCGCGTGATTTCCATTGGAAAGAGCCATCCGTGGCCGGGGTATCGGACCGGCGTTTTGCATCGGGATGCTTACGTTTTACACTTTTTACGCAGCGGAAAGATCCAATACCAGGGAAGGATCGCCCAGGCACCGTGTTCCTTTTTGATGGTGCCGGAAAAGGAGCAGTATTACGAGGTTCCTATGGATACCGATATGGTGGACCAATGCTGGATCATTTTTTCGGGCCCCGACGCCAAGGAATTTTTAAAAAAGGCAGGCTTTCCCCTGGAAAACGATATTTTTCCATGCCCCTATGTGGAGCGCGTATGGGCAATCTTTGATGAGCTCTTTGATTTGGAAAGCTACAATCACCAAAAGGATCACTTCCTGTTGCTCAGCGCATTGTTTCGGTTATTTTCGCTTTATGCGGGGCACAATTCCACCGCCACCAAAAATCGCGGCAAGCCGATCTTTGTTCAGCGGGTGCAGGAGTACATTCACCGGAATTATGCTTCTGACTTGACCGAGAAAACCCTGGCGGCCCAGGTGAATCTTTCGGTCAATTATATGCACCGCCGTTTTTGCGAGAGCTTGGGATGTCCCCCCATACACTATTTGAACCGCTATCGGATTCAGTGTGCCAAAAAGCTGTTGGATACCACCGATTATTCGGTGGGGCAGATCGCCGAGAGCGTTGGCTTTGCCAACGGAAATTATTTCTGCCGCGTCTTCCAAAAGCAAAACTTTGGGATCTCTCCCAGCGAGTACCGAAAACGCTCCCGCGCCGCCAATGAAAAAGCAGACGAAGCACGTTAGTGCTTCGTCTGCTTTTTTCTTAAGGATTGGCTTCAACCTCGGGGGAGAGCACCTCGGTGATGTTTTGGTTCATCAGCGCGGCGTCCTCGTCATCCAGGATGTCCTCAATCTTCAGTTTGTTGTTGGTTTCGATGACGCCGGGGGCGGTGGCTGCCACGGCTCCCAACAGGAATCCGGCTACCCCGGCCAACAAAATGCCAACGGAGGGATCCTGATCCTTCCGCTTGCGCAGGCCGTAGCTGATCAGGGCAACGGTTGAACTAAGGGCTACCGTTGCGCCTGCAATGGTAAAAATGCGAGTTTTCATAGTCGCCTCCTTGGCGGATTATTTGGAGCTGGTCATCTTCAGGTAGGCGTTGATAAAGCCGTCCAGGTCGCCGTCCATCACGGCCTGAATGTTACCGGTTTCGTAGCCCGTGCGGGTGTCCTTTACCAGGGTGTAGGGCATGAACACGTAGGAGCGGATCTGTGCGCCCCATTCAATGTTGGTCTTGTTCCCTTGAATGTCCTCAATGGTCTCCAGGCGCTCCTTGAGCTTGATCTCCATCAGCTTGGATTTGAGCATACGCAACGCGGTTTCCTTGTTCTGGAGCTGAGAACGCTCGGTCTGGCATCCTACCACAATGCCCGTGGGCTTGTGAACGATACGGATGGCCGAGTCGGTTTTGTTGATGTGCTGACCGCCCGCGCCGCTGGAACGGTGCGCGGTGATTTCCAGATCCTCGTCGCGCAGGACTACCTGGTCAACGTCCTCGAATTCGGGCATGACCTCGATGGAGGCAAAAGAGGTTTGGCGGCGGCCGTTGGCGTCAAAGGGGGAAACACGCACCAGGCGATGCACGCCGTTCTCACTCTTGAGATAACCGTAGGCGTTGATGCCGTTGATCATCACGGTAGCGCTCTTAATGCCGGCACCGTCGCCGTCCAGCCAGTCGGTGAGCTTGACCTGAAAACCGCTCTTCTCGGCCCAGCGCGTGATCATGCGGTAGAGCATCTGTGCCCAGTCCTGGGCCTCGGTGCCGCCGGCACCGGGGTGGAAGGAAACGATGGCGTTGCTCTTATCGTATTCGCCGGAAAGCAGGACCTCAATGCGCTTGTGCTCCTCCTCGGCGGCAATGGCCTCCAGCTCGCTCTGAACCTCTTCTACGAAGGAGTCATCGTTCTCCTCAATGGCCACCTCGGCCAGGGCGATGGCATCCTCCAGGCGGGCGCGCAAACGCTCGTAGCCGCTGACCTTATCCTGGGCCTGCTTAATGACCTGCAGGACTTTGCCGGATTTTTCGGCGTCATTCCAAAAGTCGGGTGCCTGGGTCTGTGCTTCCAGATCTTTTAAATTTTCTTTGGTTTCTTCAATGCGCAGAGCCGATGCCAATTCCTCCACATCGGCGCGCAGGGAGATCAGTTTGTATTTTGCGTCTTCTAATGCAACGATCAAGGGGTACCTCCAACGCCCGCAGGCGTTTCTTATTCATTAGTATTTCCGTATCTCTACACATTATAGCATGGAGAGGGATGATTGACAAGTCCTTTTTTTTAAAAGGGATCATTTGTGATATTTGGTTCCTTTCAGGATTCCAAAGCATCGGTACAGCGCCTCCAGAAGCAGGACGCGCATCATTTGGTGAGGGAAGGTGAGCTCAGACACCGACAGGCGCAGTCGGCAGGCCTCTTTTACCTTGGGGGAGAGCCCGTGGGAGGAGCCAATCACCAGGCAAAGGTGGCTTTGCTCGGAAAGCACGCTCTCCAGTTTTTTTGCCAGGGCCTCGGAGGAGAATTGCTTTCCCTCCACGCAAAGGGCGATGGGGAAGGACTTAGGCGGTATGGCGGCAAGGATCTGCCGTCCCTCCTCCTCCAGGGCGGTGTCGATCTCCTTTTGGGACGGATCCTCGGGGAGCTTGGATTCCTTTAGTTGAAGGATCTGGGGCTTGCAAAAGGCGCAGAGCCGCTTTTCGTATTCGGCAACGGCGTCCCGCCAGTAGGATTCCTTCAAATTTCCTACGGTGATCAGGGTGACCTGGATCATAACAGCACCTCCAAGGGAAGCTCGGTGATCTCTTCGGGATGGGCAACGCAGATCCGTGCCTGTTGATCGCCCAGGGCGCCTACGTATTCGTCCAGAGCCAGATCGGGGGTATTGTTCTCGGCACTCAGGTGCGCCAGCATGAAGCAACGGGTGCCCGAGGCGTAGAGGGACGAGGCAAGGAGTGCGCTCTCACCGTTGGAAAGATGGCCGCGACGGGAAGCGATCCGGTTTTTCAAATAATAGGGATAGGGCCCGGTCTGCAGCATATCGGGATCGTGATTGCTCTCCAGCACCACGGCGTCACAGCCGGTCAGTGCCTCCTTCACCGTCTTGGTAACATAGCCCATGTCGGTGGCGTAACCAAAGCGGAAGCATTTTTCCTCGGAGAGGGGGATCTCAAA
Source organism: Clostridia bacterium (assembly GCA_017451915.1). Classification (GTDB taxonomy): domain Bacteria; phylum Bacillota; class Clostridia; order Oscillospirales; family CAG-272; genus UMGS1865. The sequence goes on along the minus strand of JAFTNJ010000006.1, from coordinate 24,916 downwards.
GTGGTAGCCCACCGATGCGGCACTGTCATGCGGCGTGGCAAAGGAATGGATCTTGACTCCGTCCAGCTCCACCGCGTATTGCAGGGGATGGGGACAGAGACAGGGGGCAATGGAGGCGTCCTCCCGCAGTCGGTAGGAGCACTCCTCGGGCAGATGCACGGGGATAGGATGATGCTTTAAAAAGACCGAGAGGGCACTGGTATGGTCGTTGTGCTCGTGGGTCAGAAAGATGGCACGCAGGGATTCGGGAGCAACACCAACCTCCGCCAGACTTTGACAGAGCCTGCGGGCGCTTTTTCCCGCGTCGATCAGGAAGGCTCCTGCCGGGGTGGTGATCAGAAACGCGTTTCCGGAGGAGCCGGAATACAGAGACATGACACGTATAGATCTCATAGCAGTAACTCTCCAAAAAAGGGAAGGACAATGAGGTAAAGCATATCGCAGGCCAGGGTGAGAAGAATGGGAATCAGGAAAGTGAGCACCCACCGGGATTTGCGCATACGTTCCTTGCTGTCCTCAATAAAGGCGTGCTTTTCGGCCGGGGACATGGTGTCGGGGAGCATTTCGGGGGTGACGTCCTTTCCGGAAAATCCCTTGTTATAAATGACGTACCCAAGGCCAAGAATCACTCCCGCGGCAATATAGATGTAATGGGTGTAGGCAAATTCTGCGGCGGCCAGAACAAAATACAGAGTCATAAGAACAATGCAGTTGAGCAGGAGCCGCAGCATCAGCGCTTTGCGTTCAGAGGTGGACATGGAGCCGGGACCTCGCTCAGATCTTTACCGCGCCCACGGGACGAATGTGAAGCACCATGCATTTGCCGTCTCCGAGAACGGCATCCATGCCGCGACGGAAGCTCTCCACGTCCTCGGTGGGAACAAATGCCTGGATGGTTCCGGCAAAGCCACCGCCGTGAACGCGCCAAGCCGCCGTCTTGCCCTTCAGCAAACGCTCGGCGGTGCAAAGAGCCAGGGAAACGCCCTGCTCGTTCACGTTCTTGGTGGTAAATACGTTTTGGAGATAGCAGAAGGAGGAGCGGCCCGATGCCAGCACGTTCTCAAAGAAGGCGTTCAGATCGCCGGCCTGCAGCGCGGCCTTTTGCGCGGCCACACGGCGGTTTTCTTCAAAGAAGTGGAGGGCGCGCAGGATAGCGCGATCGCCCAGCTCCTCCCGCAGGGCGGGAATGGCGGCAATGACCTCGGCCTCGTCCACGTCACGGAGCACGGCCTTGCCAAAGTGGGCGGCTACACTCTTCATTTCCGCGGGAATGGCGGCGTAATCGTCGGTGAGGTCGGCGTGGTTTCCGCCGGTATTGATGATGCAGAGATGATATCCTGCGGCGGTGATGTCAAAGTCCAGCTTGTCGATGACGGGGGCGGCGGGATCGGCAAAATCAATGGCCACGATGCCGCCAACGGCGCAGGCCACCTGATCCATCAGACCGCAGGGCTTGCCAAAGAACTGATTCTCGGCGTATTGGGAAAGCTTGGCGATCTCCACGTTATCCACCTTGCCGTCGTTGTAGATGTGGCTGAGGATATTACCGATCATATCCTCAAATGCGGCGGAGGAGGAAATGCCCGAGCCCTTGAGTACGTTGGAGGTGGTGTAAGCGTCAAATCCTCCCACCTTGTAGCCCTCCTTGCGGAAGCCGGCGGCCATGCCGGCGATCAGCTCATCGGAGTGTCCCTCGGGGATGGCGCGGGGAGCGGTGAAAGCATCAATATCCACCACGTCCTCGGGGAAGCCTTCGCTCTTGACCCGGATCACCGAGCCCTCGGAGGGAGCGGCCACGGCAATGATGTCCAGATTGATGGAGGCGGCCACGACGCATCCGTGGTTGTGGTCGGTGTGGTTTCCCGAAAGCTCGCTGCGTCCCGCAACCGAGTAGAGGGCCGCGTCACGGTCAGCACCGTAGATCGAGGCAAAGGCATCCACAGCGGCGGCATAGCGCTCCTTTTGAGCGGCTACGGCGTCGGCACCGTAGATGTAGGAAAAACGATGGTCAAAGGCGCCGCCAAGGATCGCGGCTTTCAATTCAGTGGTTTTCATAAGGCAATCTGTCCTTTCCTATCTCATTTGTTCGGTAACAAATCATATTCCATTTTATTATAACATATTTTATTCCTGGTTGCAATATTTTTTTGGAAAAAAGATGGAGAAAAAGAAAACCACCGCTTCTGCCAACGCCGGCGAAACGGTGGTTATGATTGTTCAGCCTTGGAGGTCTTACTCCAGATACAGCGCGTCCGCGTTGAGGAAGGCGTGGGCGCCAAGGTTGGAATCGGTGGGAATGAGGCGGGAGGCGCCGCACCTGCGGCAGGTGACCTTCACGCCGTCGTCCAGGATCTCGGCGTCGTATTGACGGCCATTCTCCGAGGCGTCGCACTTGCAGTAGATCTTTCCCTCGGCGTCCAGATCGTTGATGACGAACATCACGATCTCCAGGATCTGGGGATCGGTAATGGTTTCCTCATCCTGTTGCAGGGACGAAAGACTTTTGACGCCGCTTTGCTCCATCAGATCCAAGAGCTCCAGCTCACTGCGCGCCAGCTCGCCCTTGACCAGGTTGGTCTCCCCCATGCAGGCGATGTTCAGATCCGAGTAGGGGCAGGGAAGGACGAAGAGCTCCTTTCCAAAGAAGAGGGAGGAGTTGACGGTAAAGGTATGTGGCTTGGCGCAAAGAATACAGGGCACGGTGAGGCGGATCTTATTATCCTTGGTGTCAACGATGCTCATTTCGCTTTTTCCGCAGGTGCATTTGAGCTTGATCATGTCGGCCTTCAGGGCAAAGACGTTGACTGCGCTCATAATGCCCGCGCCGCAGTGCGGGCAACGGTAGGCTACCGTGGTTTGTTTTGTTTCAAGTACCATTGCGTTTTTCCTTTTCTGATGGTTGATAATATCAATACATTATATTCGTCAAGTCACAAAATGGCACGGAAGAATCCATGCCATTTTGATTTTTTGATTTGCGTTTTGATCAGGCTGCGGTGGTTGCAGCTGCGGTGGTAGCCGCGGTGGTGCTGGGAGTGCCCAGCTTTTGCAGGGTCTTCTCGCTGACCGTGTAGGAGGATGCCAGATCCTTGATCATATCGGTCACCTGCTCGGAGAGCAGATTGGTGCGAGCGGTTCTTGCCCAGGACTCTGCGGAGTCAACGTAAACGGCAACGTAGTTGGCGGTCACCTTATCTTCGCTATCCTTTACGGGAATCACGCTGATCTCGTTTCCAACGCGTGCGCTGTCGAAGAACCAGATTGCCAGAGCCTCATTGACGCTGGTCAGAGAATCCTTGGTGTAGGATACGGAGGTGTTGGCGGTGGTGCCGGACTTATCGGAGGTGAGAGCGGCGAGTGCTTCCAGCAGCTCGGTGCCGGTCTTGCCCTTCAGGGAGTCGGCAGCGGTCTGTGCCTTGGTGGCATCGGTAAAGAGCAGGTAGCCGCCGTTTACAACCGTGTCGGTGTTGAGATACAGCATCTTGGCAGAGCCGTACGTGGTGTTCTCCAGAGCCATATATACGTTGTAGGTGGTGGTTTCCTCGTTGGTCTTGGAATCCTTCTCGGTCTTTTCGATGATGGTGGTCTCACCGTTCTTACGAACGCTGTTGGTGCCCTCGGTTACCTCGGAGAGCCAAGCCTGGTAGGTGCCTTCCTCGGCCTCGGGAGCAAAGGCTGCGGTGCTCTTGGAGGAGAATGCCTTGTTCAAGCCGGTCTGGAGGTCGTTGAGAACCTTGATGAAGAGGTCAGCCTCTACGGTAAAGTAGGAGGTTTCTGCGGTCTGGTCACCCAGATCGTGAATATAGACCACGTATTGCTCACCGGCTTCGGTCAAAACGCTGTAGGCCTTGCCCTTTTCGGTGGTGTCTTCCAAAGCCAACTCGATGATCTCCTGGGGAAGAGTATCGGACTCCTTGCTTTCCTTGGTAATGTTGGTCTTGGTAGCGTTGTGGCCGTTCAGAAGAGCGATGATGTCAGCGTTTTCTGCTTCCAGCTCTTTTCCAAACAGCTCAGCCTTCTCGGCTGCGGTCTTATAATCGTGCTTGGATTTGTCCTCGTCCTTGGTGCCGTTGTTGTTCTCGGTAAAGATCTTGAGAAGGGTGTTCTTGAACTCGGTATCGGTTTCGTGAGCTTCACCCTCAACGAACTCGTAGAACTTTACACGGGCGTTTACCTTCTCGGTGCTTGCGGCCTCGGAGAAGAAGGAAACCAGGTATACGCCGTTCTCGGTGGTAACTACGGCAGATTCGTAGGTCTTACGGGTGGTGGCGAAAAGCCAGTTGGAAAGATCCTCGTTCAGACCCTCCTCGCCCTTGGTGAATTCCTTCACGGCCTCTACCTTCAGCTCGTCCAGCTTCTTGGAGAGGGCAGTATCGCCGTTGCCGTCGATCAAGGTCTTAACGGCAGCCAGCTCGCTGTTTGCCAGAACGGTGGTGGTGTACTTGTTGTACAGGGTCTTGTAGTTATCGTCAAAGTGCAGCTTTGCAACCAGCTCCTTGAATTCCTTCTCGGTGGTGCAAGCCTTGAGCTGCTCGGCGTACTCCTTATTCTGGGTAGCAAAGGTGAGGTAGTCGATCTTAAAGAAGGTTGCGGGATTCTCGTCGCGGTACTTGGTCAGGTCTTCCAGAGTGATGGCTGCATCAAACTCCAGCTCCTTCATTTCCACGTACTTGTTGAAGAGGATGATCATCTCGGTCGCCTTGCGAACATCCTTCTCCTTCATACCGTTACCAATGGCGGTGCCCAGGAACTTGTTCAGGGTGGTGTAGCCGTAGCTGGTCTGCATGGATTTTACCCAGGAAAGAACCTCGTCTACCTGTGCTTTTTCCTCGTCGGTCAGAGTGATGCCCTCGCTGTATGCCTTGTCGCATACGGCAACGTACTGCTTCAGGGATTCCACAACGGCGTCAATGCTGTCGCGGAGGTTGGTCTGCAGGTTGGACTGTGCCATCATAATGGCGTATTCTTCCATTTCGTAGGTGTCGGTGATCTTGTAGGTGTCCTCGATCAAACCGTACTGATAATACTGATAGTAGGTCAGCGCGTTTTCATACAGGGCTTCCCATGCGATGAACATGGCAACCTGCTGGTTGACGTCAAACTTGCCGGATTGGCTCTCGATGAGCACGCGGTTTCTTTCAATAACACCGGTGCCGGAAATGCCGGAGACGATCAGTGGAGCAATGATGGCTACCACGATGGCAATGGCAATCACGGAGGGGAGCCAGGAGGGCATCTTTTTCTTTTCTTTGTACTTTTCAGGATTGTTGATCTTGTCCTGAAGATGGAGTTCTCTGTTTCTTCTTCCTTTTCCCATGATCGGGTTCCTTTCTTTTGTTACAAAAATTCTATTTGCGGGATTCCGCATTAAAAATACGTCTTATTATAGCCTTGCTGTGTGAAACGCCTGTGTCCTCATTATGAACAAAGGAGAAATTTTTGCAAAAGGAAATAAAAGAAGACGTCTTTTTCCTTGGAGTCGATCTTACACGTTCATAATCACGGGCAAGATCATGGGCTTGCGCTTGGTTTTGTTGTAAAGGTACTTGGTCAGGTCGTCCTTGACCTGCTTTTTCAGCTGCATACGGTCCACCTTGCGGTTGTTATCCAGCACGTCCATAATGGCGTCGTAGGCGATCTGGCGGGATTCCTCCATCAGCTCCTCGGCCTCCCGTACGTAAACGAAGCCGCGGGAAACAATGTCGGGACCCGAGAGGAGCAGCCCCTCGTCGGTATCCACCGTGGCAACCACCACGATCAGACCGTCCTGGGCCAGATGGCGGCGGTCGCGCAGCACGATATTGCCAACGTCACCAATGCCGTAGCCGTCCACCAGCACCTTGCCGGCGGGTACCGTGCCGATAAAGCGGGCACCGTCGCTGTCGATTTCCAGAACCTTACCGATCTCGGAGAGGAAGATGTTCTTCTCCTTGATGCCCATAAAGGTTGCCAGATCCCGGTTGGCCGCCAGGTGACGGCTCTCGCCGTGGATCGGCATGAAATACTTGGGCTTGGTGAGGGCTTGCATGAGCTTGAGCTCCTCTTGGCAGGCGTGGCCGGAGACGTGCACCTCTACCACGGCGTCATGAAGCACCTCTACCTCGTTTTTGGAGAGCTCGTTGATCACCCGTCCCACCAGCTTTTCATTGCCGGGAATGGCACTGGAGGAGAGGACTACCACGTCCGTGGGGCCGAGGGTGACCTGGGCATGGTCCGAAAAGGCCATGCGGTGAAGTGCCGACATGGGCTCGCCTTGGCTGCCCGTGGTGATCAGGGTCAGCTCGCTGGGCTTAAAGCGCTTGATGTCGTTGATATCCACCAGTACGCCGGCGGGGATCTTCATATATCCCAGCTCCTGGGCGGCCTGCACGATGTTGAGCATACTGCGGCCGGTAATGGCCACCTTACGCTTGTGGCGGGCACTGGTGTCAATGATCTGCTGTACGCGGTGGACGTTGGAGGAGAAGGTAGCGATTACGATGCGCTTCTTCTCGTGGGTGGAGAAAATATATTCCAGGGAGGCTCCCACCTTCTTTTCCGAGGGGGTGTGTCCCGGACGCTCGGCGTTGGTGGATTCGCAAAGGAGCATCAGCACGCCCTCTCTGCCAAGCTCGCCAAGGCGGACGATGTCCATCATTTCTCCGTCGATGGGGGAGGTGTCCAGCTTAAAGTCGCCGGTGTGCACCAGGGTTCCCAGGGGGGTGCGGATGGCCAGGGCGCAGGCGTCGGCAATCGAGTGGTTCACGTGAATGAATTCCACCTCAAAGGCACCCAGCTTTACGCGATCGGTGGCGTTGACCACACGCAGATCGGGATTCCAGGGCAAAATATGCTCCTCCAGCTTGTTGCGAATGATTCCCAGGGTCAAGGGAGTTCCGTAGACCGGGGTGTTCACCGTGCGGAGCAGGTAGGGGATGGCGCCGATGTGATCCTCGTGCCCGTGGGTCAGGAAGACGCCGCGGAGCTTGTCCCGATTGGATTCCAGGTAGGTGAAATCCGGGATCACCAGATCGATTCCCGGCATATCGTCGTCGGGAAAACCGATGCCGCAGTCTACCACGATCATGTCGTCTTCGTACTCGATCACGGTCATGTTCTTACCGATTTCACCCAAGCCGCCTAAGGGGATGATACGGATCTTGCCCGTGGGTTTTGCTTTTTTCAGTTTTTTAGGCATTGTAAATTCCTTTCTTAAGATTTGGATGTAACGATTGTTTTTTTGACAGACTGACAACGCAAGAAAGCCGTTGTAACGCAAACGCGCAACAGCAAGCCAAAACCGACCTCTTGCAAGGGATTCCACGCCCATTCCCATGCGTAAGGTCTGATATGATATTCGCGGGAGCAGACCAGCTTGCTTGGCAAACGGTGCCAAGGGTCTGCAAAAACGGTCTCATATAACTTGGATATTATACTACAAAAATGAGAAAAAGTCAATAGTGAAGGTCAAAAATAATGAAGGATTCCTTGAAAAAAACGTTTTTTTGGGAAAAAAGAAGCGAAAAAACCTATAAAAGCAGGGTGAGCAGAAGAAAGCAACCGCCTCCGCCGCAAAAAAAGCCGCCAAGGAACCAGAGCCAGGCGCGCCGCGATTTTTTGACGGTGGGAGGAAGCTCCAGGGCGTTTTCCTCCAGGATGCGATTGGCTTCGCTTAAAATATCGGTGCGGTTTTGCTTTTTGGGATGGGTGGAATGACGCAGCACAAAATAGGCCTCGTCAAAATAGGGACTGTTAGCGGTCCTGAGCACGATCAACTGCTTTTGCGCTCCTTTTATCATGGGCGGTTCCTCCGTTTGATGTTCGTTGGAATAGTATTTGCCCGCACTTTTTCAAAAAAACCAGATCCGACACAAAAAGCAGGAGAAAAAAACGCAAAACAGCATAATCGCCACCGCTACGGGAAAACAATAGCGGGTACGGCGTACCCCCACCGCGGAAAAATACACCGAGGCGATGTAAACCACGGTATCCGAGGAGCCAAAGATCACCGAGGCACAAAGCCCCGGGAGGCTGTCGGCTCCCACCTGCTCCAGGAGTTGGGTATAGGTGGCGGTGGCGGCACTTCCCGAAAAGGGACGGGTAATGAGCAGGGGAAGCAGCTCGGCGGGCAGACCGATCCGATCCGCCGCGGGCCCCAGGAGCTCTGCCACGGTCTCTACGATCCCGCAGGCGTTCAGCATGGAGATGGCGACCATCAAAGCCGTCAGGGTGGGGAGCAGCTGCACCGTGGTGCGCAAGCCCTCCCGCGCGCCCTTGGTAAAGGCTCCAAAATAATCCTTCTTTCCAAAGAGCATCAAGGCTCCCGTCAGGGCAACGACGGTGGGCAGAAGCAGAGCGGAGAGGGATTCGATCATGGCTTTTTCCCGGCTCCCGACGGATTCTGCGATGCCGCGCCAAACAGTCGGCAAAGGAGGATGGCCAACAGCGTACAAACCAGAGATGCGATCCATATGGGGCCCATGACCGCGTAGGGGCTGGCCGAGCCGGCGGCGCGGCGCAGAGCCAGGAGATTGGTGGGCAAAAGGGAGAATGCCGCCGTGTTCATGACCACCAGGGTGATCTGCTCCGCCGAGGCCTTCTCGGGATGGGGATTTTGACGCTGTAGCTTCTCCATGGCGGCCAGTCCCATGGGGGTGGCGGCATTGCCCATCCCTAACAGATTGGCACTCAAATTGGCACTGATCTCCTCCAACCCTTCGCCCTTTGCGGCGGCCACGGGAAAGATGCGACGCAACAGGGGAGAGAGCAGACGGGAAAGCCCTTGAATGGCACCTGCCTCCTTCCAAACGTTCATCATGCCGCCCCAAAAGCAGAGCATTCCCCCCAGGGAGAGGAGGACCTCTACCGCCTGTCCCGCGCCGTCCAGCACCGCGCTTCCCAGCTGTGGGGCGTTGCCGTTGAGGATCCCCGCCAAGAGAGAAAGCAGACAAAGGATCCCGAAAATTTTTCCAAGCATAGTATGGGTCTCCTTTCCGGAAATTCCAAAAAAATACAATTTCTTCCAAACCACTATTGACAATTTGAAAAAAATCACTTATAATGAGGTATATAGACGAAAACACACGGCTTTTGTCGAGGCGCACTCGCGTCATCGACAGAGCGATAGAAAAGAGGAGAATGTTATGAAATCAACAGGTATGGTTCGAAAAGTAGACGAGTTGGGTAGAATCGTGCTTCCTGCCGAGCTTCGCCAGAGTATGGATATTCAGGAGCGGGATCACATGGAGATCTTTACCGAGGGGAACCGCATCATTCTGCAAAAATATCATCCCGGATGCATCTTTTGTCAGAACGTGGATCGCATTGTAGATTTTCAGGGCAAAAAGATCTGCTCCGAGTGCCTGGCCAAGCTGAAGGACATGGCTTGATCTATCCTATTCCAAATTTACACGATTTATGACGGAGGACGACTGTGAAAATTGCATTGATCGCACACGACAAGAAGAAAAATGAGATCATTGAGCTGGCAAAACGTTACCGCGAGGTGTTGGCGTTGCACGAGCTGTACGCCACCGGAACCACCGGAACGCTGATCATGGGAGAAACGGGACTTTCCATTCACCGCATGAAGAGCGGTCCCTTGGGCGGCGACCAGCAGATTGGTGCCATGCTTGCCAACGGGGAGCTGGATCTGATCATTTTCCTGCGGGATCCCCTCACGGCTCAGCCTCATGAGCCCGACGTATCGGCTTTGATGCGCTTGAGCGACGTACAAAAGATTCCTCTGGCAACCAACGGCAGCAGTGCTACCATTATGCTGGAAAGCTTAAAGAACGGGATCTATTTTGGAGCATAACCACAAAAAATCGGGGGCAGCCGCGCGATTGCGCGGCTGCCCCTTTTTTAGGTTTGCGTCAGTTGCAGCAGCAGGAGATCAAAAGAATGGCAATGATGAGGAGCCATACCCAGTTATCGCCAACCAAATTGCAGAAACAGTTATTCATAATCGTTCCTCCTTGAAGTTTTCAAGAGCCGATCGCCGTCGATTTTTGCCCAACGATTGCTCTCTGTTATCATTTTATGTGGAGAAACGCAGAAGGTGCGTGGATGCTGTCGTTTTTTTGTCAGCTGATCAAGCCGGCGTCAATGGAGAAGAGATCCGTGACCCGTTGACAAAGGACCGGATGCCGGGTCAGTTCGGGATCATCGTTCAGCAGTGCTCTGGCATCGGCGGTGGCGTCGGAGAGCAGGGCAGTATCCTCGGCCGTGTTGGCTAGACGGAAGGTCAATCCTCCGCTTTGACGCACGGCTCCCGTGGGTGAGGAGGCCAAAAAGTCGCCGGGGCCGCGCTGGAGCAGATCCTGCTCGGCAATGGCGTAGCCGTCGTAGGTGGTGCGCATAATGTCCAAACGGGCGCGGGAACGCTCCCCTTGACTGCCCGCTACCAGGATGCAGTAGGATTTTCGGGTACCCCGTCCCACCCGTCCGCGGAGCTGATGCAGCTGGGAGAGACCAAAGCGCTCGGCGTTCTCTACGATCATCAAGCAGGCGTTGGGAACGTTGACTCCCACCTCGATGACGGTGGTGGACACCAGAACCTGGATCCTGCCCTCGGAGAATTCCTGCATGACGGCGTCCTTTTCGGCACTCTTCATTTTTCCGTGGAGGAAGGCTACCGAGAGGGAGGGCAGGGCGGCCTGCAGCTCCTTGGCGTAGGTCACCGCGGCCTTGAGGGGGGGCTTTTCTTCTTTGTATTCGATAGGCTCCAACAGCTCGGAGAGAGGACACTCGTCGGGCTCCTCCTGCTCCTCAATGGAGGGGCAGACCACGTAGGCCTGGCCGCCCTCGGCCACCTGCTTGGCAATAAAGGCGTTGAGGCGTGCGCGGTAGGATTCATCCACCGCAAAGGTGTCCACTCGCTGGCGTCCGGGAGGCATTTCGTCGATCTTGGAGATGGCCAGCTCCCCGTAAAGCACCAGCGCCAGGGAGCGTGGAATGGGGGTGGCACTCATGACCAGCAGATGGGCGTGGGTGTTTTTTTCGGCCAAAAGGGCTCTTTGACGGGCACCAAAGCGATGCTGCTCGTCGGTGACCACCAACCCCGGGGCGGCAAACTCCACTCCGTCGGAGAGCAGGGCGTGGGTACCGATGACGATGGGAAGTCGGCGGGCGGGATCCGATGATGCAAGCGCGGCCTTGATGCGTCGCTTTTCCGCGGCGGTGGTGGCTCCGATGAGAAGCTCACAGGCGTAGCCGAGAGAGGCAAAGAGGGGGGCAAGATCGGCGTAGTGCTGACGGGCCAGGATCTCGGTGGGGGCCATCAAGGCGGCCTGCCGTCCGCTTTGCACCGCAATGCAGATGGCGGCGGCGGCGCCGACCGTCTTTCCGCAGCCCACGTCTCCAACCAGAATGCGGCTCATGGGGATATCGGCGTTCATGTCGGCACGGATCTCCTCCACGGCGCGGGCTTGCGCTCCGGTGAGGCGGTAGGGGAGCCTGGAGAGAAAGCTTGAAAGATCATTTTGATCACAAACGGGGGCACCGTGCGTTTGATCTCTCTTTTGCGCCATGGAGGCTCCGAGAGAGAAATAGAAGAATTCGTCAAAGACCAGCCGACGGCGCGCGATGGAAAGAGCGGCACGGTCGGTGGGCTGATGAATGTTCCGCTGGGCAAAGGCCAGGGTGCAGAGGTTACGGCGGGCACGGAGCTCGGCGGGCAGAGGGTCAACGTTCTCCACGGCAAGCAGCTGCATGGCCGTGGCAATGTCCTTGGCGATCTGCTTTTGAGAGATGCCCTCGGTGAGGGGATAGATCGGGGCAAAGGGGGGCGGAGGCGCGGAGGGGAGCCAGGGCTCGGCCACGGGAGAGGCCAGGGAGAGGCGGTTGCCCTGCCGCTCTACCTTGCCGTAAAAGCGGAAGGTAGAGCCAATGGGGAACTGGCTTTTGAGGTAGTCCTGGTTAAAGTAGACGACCTCGCAGGAGGCACTCTCGTCAAAGGCGCGGAATTTGAGGAAGGATTTGTGGGAGCGCAGACGCACCACCCGCGGCTCGGTGGCCACGGTGAGGAGGAGGGCGCTTTTTCCGTCCGGGCGAGCGTCGGCCAGGAGTCGGAGGTCGCCACGGTTCTCGTAGGCGCGGGGGTAGTGGGAGAGGAGATCTCCCAGGGTGGTAATGCCCAGGCGGGCGTAGGCGGCGGCGCGCACCCGTCCCACCCCGGGAAGAAGCGTGACGGGGGAATGATACGAAATCGGAATGGTGGAGCCGTTGGCCATGGGAATCCCTCCTTTGCATAAAAATCTTACTTCATTATAGCACTTCCGGCCAGGGTTTGTCAAGACAAAAGCTCCCCCTCTCCGCGAGGGAGAGGGGGGAGGGGGTTATTTGCGGATATCTTCAAAAAGAATATCAACGCCATGACAGTCATAGGAATCTTCGTCGTAATCGTATCTCCAAGAGACGTAGTAGTCTGCATAATCGCCGGCATTGTAACGGGTACCATCGTTGAACGCTTTTAGACCGTCGATAAGAAAATCCATCTTTTGGGCTTCACATGCAATATACACTCCACTGAAGCTTTCCATATTTGAGGCTCTTTCCGAGTGGATTCCGCATATGTTACCTTGATGTTCCCCTTGCGTTCTCCAACCCATAATACAATTCTCCAATACTTCCTTATCACCAATGTTAGTCAAAGGTGTGATGATGCGGAGATCAAAGGTGACAAGATACCACACATATCCTGTTCTTGGAATAACATAACATTTTAGATTCTCCATTTCCGCAATGGCTAAAAATTGTTTGCGTGCAGAGGCGATAATATCTTCCGGAACGCTACTGAAATCCATTCGTTCGTATATTGTTTGAGTATCCACAAACACAGGATTTTCCACCAGCATGGCTCCCGGAATCGAGAGAATATCCTTCTTTTCCCGGTTAGGATCGGGATGTACCGGGGTAGGCTCCTCGGTGGTAACGGGTGGCGTGGGCTCAGTGGTTACGGGTGGCGTGGGCTCAGTGGTTACGGTTGGGTTCATAAGGCCACTATTGATCCCGCCACTTTGCGATCCGTTATTGGGGATAAATCCCTGCTGGTCGCCTGACGGTAACGGGTCCAGCGGGGGAAGTTGAAATCCATATTTGCCGCCTACTAACAGGGTGGCAATTAAAATGCTTACCGCTAATAATAGGCCGGCCGCAGAAATCCAACTGCGCGGCAACCTCCTTTGGGGTTGAAAGATATGGGGAACCGTCGGCCGTTTTTTTGCAATTACGGCGGACAGACCATTGATTTCCGTTCTTGCCAGGAGCTGCTCGTCTACTTCTCCAATGGCAGAAAAAAGATCTTCCTTTTTCATACGGTAAAATCCTCCTTTTCTAAATGATTCTTTAGTTTCTTTCGGGTGCGGGAAAGGATCAGCCGCACGTTCTCCTGCTTCAGGCCGTAACGCTCGGCGATCTCCCCGATCTCCTCGGTGTAAAAATAGCGTCTTAAAAAGATGTTGCAATCCCGCTCGGGCAGGGCACGGAGAAAGCGGTTAATGCTTTGCTTCAGCTCCTCGCCCCGGTACTCGGCCTCGGGGGTATTGTTTGCCGGAAGACAGGCCTCCAGCTCCTCCAGGGCCAGCTCCACCGCGGAGCTCCCCCGCTTTTGGGCAGTCTGCCGCCGATAGCGGTCAAAGGCCAGGTTGCGCGTAATCTTTGCAAGAAATGCCTTGAGATGCTTTGGCATATGTGGGGGGATGGAATTCCAGATGCGAAGCCAGGTATCGTTTACACATTCATCCGCATCCTGCTCGCTTTCCAGGATCCTCATTGCAATGCTCTTGCAATATCCGCCGTACTTTTGGGCGGTGACCTCCAGGGCCTGTTCTTCTCTTGCGAGATACATGGCCACGATCCTACGGTCGTCCATTTCCTCACTCCTTTCCGTCAAAATCTTTTCGTCGAGGATGGTTCTCGAGAGCCTCTCATCTATCATAACGCAAAAATTAGGAAAATGTATCAATGATTTGAAAATTTTTTTCTTTTTCTTGACATTTCCATTGGTGTGTGTTATGATTGGGGCGAACAAGGAGGACTTGACCATGCTACTTTACTATATTCGTCATGCCGATCCCATCTACCGTCCCGATTCCATTACTCCTTACGGAGAGGAGCAAGCACGGGTCCTGGCGGATCGCTTGGAGCGGCACCCCTTTGATCGGGTGTATGCCTCCACCTCCAATCGGGCCATTCAGACCGCTACGCCGATTTGTCAGCGGCTTGGTCTGGAGCCGATTCTCCTGGATTTTGCCAACGAGAAGCATGCCTGGAAGCAAATGACGGTTGAGATGCCCGATGGGCGTCGATGGTTTTACAACGATATGCGTCTCCGCTATCTCTTTACCCTCCCCGAGGTGCGAAAGATGGGCTTTGATTGGTACAAGCATCCTCTGTTTGCCGATTACGATTTTGGCGCAGGGATCCAACGGGTGCAAACCGAGGTGGATGCCTGGCTGAAGACCCTGGGCTACGAGCATATTCCCGGCACGGCGCGCTATCGCGTTCTGCGTCCCAATGGGGAACGGGTGGGCTTTTTTGCTCACGCCGGCTTTGGATCCCTGTTTATGAGCTGCTTGCTGGATCTGCCTTATCCCCTCTATTGCGCTACCTACGATATGTGCACCACGGGAGTGAGTGTGATTGATTTTCGGGAGCATGAGGAGTGGGCCATTCCCGTGCTGATGACCTTTTCCAACGATGGGCATCTGTACGGCGGCAACGTGGATTTATCTTATCATTATTGAGGAGGAATCAATGGAAAAACAGTTTTATACGGTTGCGCGGATCGAGGGCGAATACGCCTATCTCTGTCCCGACACGGGCGCGGAGGATCTTTTCATTGCCATGGCACTCCTGCCCTCGGGGGTGGATGAGGGCGACCGGTTGGTCTATGAATTTCCCGAATACACGATCTTAAAATAATGAATTGACGGTTAAAAACGCGATTGCGGAGGTGTTCTATTATGATCTATCAAGGTGAAAAACAAAACTGCATTTCCTTTCCCATCGGCGGTATCGGGACAGGTTCGATCGGGCTTGCCGGCAACGGCAGGCTGATGGATTGGGAGATCTTCAACCGCCCGAGCAAGGGGAGCATCAATGGCTATTCCCATTTTGCGGTGCGGGCCAAGATGCCCGACGGACGGGTGATTACAAAGATCCTCAACGGCGATATTCGCGGCGATTACATGGGACAGTATGAAAAAAAGACCTTTCACGGCTACGGCTTTGGTCCCGCCTGCGAGACCATGTGCGGCTATCCCCATTTTTCGGAGTGTAGCTTTAAGGGCGAGTTCCCCGTGGCGGAGATCACCTTTACCGACGTGGATTTTCCCGCGGTTGTAAAGCTGCGAGCCTTCAATCCCATGATTCCTCACGATGCCAAAAACTCCAGCCTGCCTGCCGCCTTCTTTGAGGTGGAGTTTTGCAACACGACGGCAGAAAATATTGAATTCTGCGCCGCGTTCTCGGTGGCCAATCCCTTCTCGCCGGGATACAATCGGGCGTTTTCCAATGGCGTGACGCTGTGTTGTACCGAGGAGAGGGACAGCCTTTCCTACGGTGACCTGACGGTTCTGTCGGTGGGCGAGGGCGTGGCGGTACAGCCCTATTGGTATCGCGGCGGCTGGCAGGACGCGCCCGTGACCTTTTGGAATGAATTTTCTTCGGGTAAGCCCCTGAAAAACCGACTTTACGATACCGAGGGCAAAAAAGACGCTTGCTCGGTAACCAATACCCTTTGCCTGTCCGCGGGAGAGTGTAAGCAGGCAAGATTTTTGCTGTCCTGGAACCTTCCCAACTGCTACAAATACTGGGGCAGTAAGGAGACCCTTGAGGAAAAAATGAAAAAACGCTGGGTCAACTACTACGCCACGGTTTTTGCCGATTCCAGGGCCTCGGCGGAGTACTGTGCAGAGCATTGGGATGACCTGAAGGCGCGGACGCTGAAATTCAAGGATGCGCTCTATTCGACCTCCCTGGACGAACGGATTCTGGATCGTGCCTTGTCCAATCTCGCGGTGCTCAAGAGCCCCACGGTGCTGCGTCTGCCCGACGGCTCCTTTTACGGTTGGGAGGGCGTTCACGAGGAGGCAGGCTCCTGCGAGGGCACCTGTCAGCACGTCTGGAACTACGCTTACGCCTTGTGCTTCCTGTTCCCGGAATTGGAGCGCTCCATTCGGGATCAAGAGCTGAAATACAGTACCTCTCCCGAGGGAAAAATGGATTTCCGTCTCAAGCTCCCTCCCGGAGCGCCCCGCCGTGACAGCCACGCCTGCGTGGATGGGCAGATGGGAAGCGTTATCAAGATCTACCGCGATTGGAAGATCAGCGGAAACAGCCAATGGATCAAGGATCATTGGCAGGAGATCAAAAAAATCATTTCCTTCGCTTGGAATGAAGCCAACAGCCACGCCTGGGATCGGGATCACGACGGCGTTCTGGAGGGCCGACAGCACCATACGCTGGATATGGAGTTGTTCGGGCCGTCCTCCTGGCTCGAGGGCTTTTATCTCGGCGCCCTCAAAGCGGGCGCGGAGATGGCGGAGCTCGTGGGCGACGCGGATGCCCAAAAAGAATACACCGCATTGTTTGAAAACGGCTACGCATGGACGAAGGAACATCTCTTCAACGGCTCGTATTTTATCCAGAAGGTAGATCTTTGTGATAAGTCGATCCTTGATCGCTTTGATTGTGCCGATACTTACTGGAACGAGGAGAGCGGACAGATCAAATATCAGATCGCCCAGGGCTCTTCCATCGATCAGCTCTGCGCCCAATGGCATGCCGATCTCTGCGGCCTGGGGGACCTCTTTGACAGGGAACAGGTGGCGGTGGCCTTGAAGAGTCTGTATCAAAACAATTTCAAGGAACAGATGCGGAATTTTACCAACCCGTGGCGTATTTTCTCCCTTAATGACGAGAGCGGCGCGGTGATCTGCGATTATCCCGCGGGGGTGGAAAAGCCCGATATTCCCGTCCCTTACTGCGAGGAGACCATGACCGGCTTTGAATACCAGCTGGCGGGGCTTCTCATCCGTCGCGGTTACGTTGAGGAAGGGAAGCGGCTGGTTTATGCTCTCCACGAGCGGTTTGACGGCGAGCGTCGCAACCCCTGGAACGAGTTTGAGTGCGGAAGCAACTACGCGCGAAGCATGGCGTCCTTTGCGTTGCTCCCGATCTTTGCCGGATTCTCTTACGATCTGCCCAATAAAACCCTGGGCTTTGCTCCCGTGGAGAAGGGGGACTACAGAACCTTTTGGAGCCTTGGAGGCGCGTACGGAACCTTTGCCATCACCTCTCAAAATGCCGTTTTGGAAATTTGCGAGGGTGAGATCCCATTGAAGAATTTGGGGCTCCCTGCCGAGAAATCGGTCAAGGAACTGCTTTTGGACGGCGAGAAGGTTGATTTTGCGTGGAAGGACGGCGTTTTGTCGTTTGAAGAGCGCCGATTGAAGACGGGGGCTAAGATCGTCTTTGAATAAAATTAAAAAATAAAATCAGGATCATAAAGGAGAGACCCGTATGGACAAGCAATATGGAGCCTATTTGGAAAATAGCACTGACTTTTGTATTCATACCGCAGACATTCCGAGAAACTGGTACAACTATTTTTGGAACGATCGCTACGTAACCTATACCTCCCAGACCTCGGCGGGTGGAAGCTTTTTGCAGGACGACATGGGAAATCGCCTCAAGCTGGTCAACGACAGAGGATTTTTCATCATGGAGGGGGATACCTCCTGGGGCATCGGCGGTCTTCCCGTGGGCGAAAAGCGTGACGCCTACCGTTGTATCCACCGTCGCGGCGCGAGCGATCTCTATACCGAAAAGAACGGGATCCTCTCCACGGTCAGCATCTTTGTTCCGCGCGAGCTTGCCTGTGAGCTGTGGCGCGTCAGAGTGGAAAACAAGAGTGCAGAGACGAGGACGCTTTCGGTTCTGGGCTTTTGCGACAGCCTTTTTGACGGAAAATACTCCCGTCAGGGCTACAATACCATAGCCAACACCTTCTGTGACAAGATCAGCAGCCTCTACGTTGCCAAGCGCACCAAGATGTTTGAAAAGCAGCAGATCGCCTACGGCTTTATGTCGGTGGACGGCTCCTGTGACGGCTATGCGGGGGCTTACAACGCCATCATCGGACCCTACGGCTCGTTCTCTCATCCCGTCATTGTGGAGAAGGGCGGCTGTAACAATTCGGTGGGCTGTGGCGAAAAGCTTGCCTATGCGATGGAAAAGAAGCTGACGCTGGCTCCGGGGGAAGTAAAGGACGTGATCTTTATCCTCGGCATCGCCTTCTCCTATGAGGAAATGAAGGAGATGAAGGAGCGCTATGCTACCCCCGCGTTCTTTGAGAGCGAGATGCGCGCGGTTTTGGAAAAGTACAGGCAAGAGGTGTCCATGGTTGACATTCACACGCCCGACCCGATGCTTGACAACATGTTTGCATGGCTCAAGCATCAATCCAACCTCGGCTCACGCTGGGCACGCGTCCGTCACAACGGATACAGAGACATGAGCAGTGATACCGATTGCCTTGCTTGCGTCAATCCCGAGCTGGCGCTGGAGCGCTTTGTGAGGATCCTTTCCTACCAGTATTCCAACGGCTACGCGCCCAGAACCTTTATTGACGGTCAGATCAAGCCCAATAACTTTTCCGATAATACCGTCTGGATGCACTTTACCGCCTCCTCGATCTTAAAGGAGCTGGGCAGACGTGAGATCCTTGACATCGAGATCCCCTACAACGACGGAACCGTTGGCACCATGTACGAGCACCTGTACCGCTCGGTCGATTTCCTCTATCACTTCCGCGGATTGCACGATCTGATCAAGATCTGGGGCGGTGATTGGAACGACTGCATGGACAAGGCAGGGCTTGAGGGCAAGGGCGTTTCGGTATGGCTCAGCATTGCCTGGTACCGCGCCAACGCCTACTTTGCCGAGATCGCCGACATTTACGGACGCCCCGAGGACGCCGCGCTTGCAAGAAACCGCGGTGAGGAGATGCGCGAGTTGATCGAGAAATGGGGCTGGGACGGCGAATATTACCTCGACGCCTACAATGACAACGACGTCAAGATCGGCTCTCACGAGTGCGAGGAGGGAAAGATCTTCCTCATTCCGCAGATCTGGGCTGTGCTGTCGGGCGTTTCGACCGAGAAAAGAGACGTCAAGGCAATGGACGCGGTGGAAAAATATCTGAGCGACCCGCTGGGTACGCTGGTGTCCGCGCCTGCCTATACCAAATATGATCCCGGCATCGGTGCCGTTACCGTCAAGTATCCCGGCATTCACGAAAACGGCGGTGTCTACCTGCACACGATCGCGTGGAAGATCGCGGCGGACGCCATGCAAAAAAGAGCCGACAGGGTGGAAGCCGACATCGAGACCATTCTGCCGTTCCGCAATAAGGTCGTAAACGGCAGAGCCGAGCCCTACATCATGTGCAACTCCTATTTTGGAAAGCAGACAGGCTACCGCTACGGAACGCCCGGACAGAGCTGGCGCACCGCCGCGGGACAGTGGTTCCAGAAGGCGCTGGTCAATTACGTGTTCGGACTTTTGCCCGAAATGGAAGGGTTGCGGATCGATCCCTGCCTGCCGCCCTCATGGAAGACCGCGTCGATCGACAAGGTCTTCCGCGGCTCGACCTATCATATCTCCTATGAAAATCACGGCGTCAACGTCAAAAAGATCCTGGTGAACGGAAAAGAAATTCAAGGCAATATCCTTCCTCTCGTCGAGGGAGAGGCCGAGGTTCTGGTCGTCACGGGAGATTGAGCCTTTTTTGAAAAAAACGAAATTACCTTTTGGCACTTGCTTGACACATGACCGCTTTTATGCTAAAATAAGAAAAAACACATTCACAGATTCTCTCCGAAAGGAAGCAAAGCAATGATTGAATTGAACTATCACAAATCCTTGGAACACCTGCACGTTGGCTGTGACCGTCCGCGCGCCTACTTTATTCCGTATCAGTCCGAGGCGGCGGCAAAAACGGGAGATCGCGCCATGAGCGAGCGCTTTACCTCGCTTTGCGGCGAGTGGAGCTTTACCTATTTTTCGTCGGTGAACGATCTGCCCGACTTTACTTCTCCCGACTACGACGCATCGGGGGCCGATCGCATCCACGTTCCCATGAGCTGGCAGATGCTGCTGGACAGAGGATATGACAAGCCCCACTATACCAACGTGAACTATCCTTTCCCTGTAGAGCCTCCCATCGTTCCCAACGATAACCCCTGCGGCCTCTACGAGCGTGATTTTGTGATCGACGCAGAAGCCCTTCAAAACCGGGATATCAAGATGGTGTTTGAGGGCGTGGATTCCTGCTTCTATCTCTTTATCAACAATCAGTTCGCGGCATACAGCCAGGTCAGCCATCTGACCAGTGAGATCCCCGTAGGGAAGTATCTCAAGGAGGGCAAGAACAATCTCAAGGTCTTGGTGCTCAAGTGGTGTGACGGCTCCTATCTGGAGGATCAGGACAAGATCCGCCTTTCGGGCATCTTCCGCGAGGTTTATCTGTTGTTCCGCGACAAGGTACATATTACCGATCTGTTTGCCCGCCCCGAGCTTTCCGAAACTTTGGATAGCGCAAAGGTGCATTTGACAGTCAACACCAATACAAGAGCGGAAGTGACGTACTCCTTCCGTTGTCCCTGCGGCAAGGAGCTGGCAAACGGCGTTCTTGACGTGGACGGCGAAGCAAATCTGACCCTCGACGTGGCCGATCCTATGCTCTGGAGCGACGAGAGCCCCGTTCTTTACGAGCTCTATCTTACCTGTGGCGACGAGGTGATCCGTCAGGAGATCGGTCTGCGCCGCTTTGAGGTCAAGGGCAAGGTGCTTTACGTCAACGGCAAAAAGGTGAAGGGCAAGGGCGTCAACCGCCACGACAGCCATCCCAATTTGGGCTCGGCTACACCGATGGATCATATGCTGAAGGATCTCTATCTCCTCAAGCAGCACAACGTGAACATGGTCCGCACCAGCCACTATCCCAACGACCCCCGTTTTATGGAGCTCTGTGACCGTCTCGGCTTCTACGTTTGCGACGAGAACGATATTGAGACCCACGGTATGAACGTTGCGGGCGACTGGGACGAGCTGACCGACAGTCCCGACTGGAGCGAGGCCTACCTCGATCGCATGGAGCGCACCTTTGAGCGTGACAAGAACCATGCCTGCGTGCTGATGTGGTCGGTGGGCAACGAGAGCGGAACCGGACTGAATCATCGCCTGATGTACGATTATCTCCATTCCCGTTATCCCGGGTGCATCGTTCATTGCGAGGACGCGACCCGCCGTTATACCGGAAACTACAAAAAGTGTTTGGAATCCGATGACAAGGCAAGACTGAAGAATCTGGATCCCGACTACGTGGATATCAACAGCGGCATGTATGTGATGCCCGACGTCCTTTTGGAACGCTATTTGACCAACAAATACACCCAAAAGCCTTATTTCCTCTGCGAGTACAGCCACGCCATGGGCAACGGCCCCGGAGACCTGGAGGAATACTGGCAGATGGTCTACAAATACGACTGCTTCTTTGGTGGTTGCGTTTGGGAAATGACCGACCACTCGGTAGACATTGGTACCGTGGGCAAGCCCGCCTTCATTTACGGCGGTGACCTTGGCAACTATCCGCACGATTCCAACTTCTGCGTGGACGGCCTGGTCTATCCCGATCGCCGTCCTCACACGGGTATGATGGAGCTCAAGCAGGTGTTGCGTCCCGTCCGCGTGGACAGCGTGAATTTTGAAAAGCAGACCGTTACCCTGAAGAATATGCGTTACTTTACCACGCTTGCCGATCTGGATCTGATCTGGACGGTGGAGAGAAACGGACGGGTGATCAAAGAGGGCAGAGTTTGCGGCTTGAACGTACAGCCTCAACGCCGTCGCACCTATGGATTGGAGCTGGGCGATCTTTCGGCTCTGGACGGCTTCTGCTATCTCAATCTCTATTTCCGTTCCAATAAATCTACGGCTTGGTCGGACGTTGGCTTTGAGGTTGGCTTTGAGCAGTTTGAACTCGAATCTGCCGCCATGTCCGTGGCAGAGCGCAAGCCCTGCGGCGCGGCGATGGAGGTTTTGGAGGACGCAAAGACGATTCGCGTCACCGATGGGGATGCGGTTTATACCGTGGATCGCATCCACGGTCTGATTTCCTCCATCGTTGGAAACGGTAAGGAGCTGTTGGCTTCTCCCATCAAACCCACCATCTGGCGTGCGCCCACCGATAATGATCGAAAGATCAAGCTGGATTGGATGAAGTACGGCTACGATCGTATGCAGCTGCGTTGCGATTCCTGCGAGGTGACCGAGAAACATGCCGACGGCGTCACCGTCAGAGCCGCATTGGTGATGGGGGCCAAGATGTTCCGTCCGCTGCTCCGCATGACTGCCGATTATATCATCCGCCGGGGAGAGGGCGTGACCCTTCGCGTGGAGGTTCAGAACAACAACGTGAGAAAGGCATGGGACTACCTCCACACCGAGGAGAAAACCACCGAGTTGCCCTTCCTGCCTCGCTTTGGCATGGAGTTCAAGATGCCCGCCGATTGCGAGCGGCTGACCTACTTTGGAAGAGGCCCCGTGGAGTCCTATATCGATAAGCGATGGGCCTCCCGTGTGAGCACCTTTGAGACCACGGTGACCGATCATTTCGAGCCCTACGTGCGTCCTCAGGAGAACATGGCCCACACCGAGACCCGTTGGGTGGAGATCTCCTCCTTTGCCGGAATCGGTCTCTTGGCAACCAATACCGAGGATGCGGATTCCTTCAGCTTCAACTGCGCCCACTATACGGCGGAGCAGTTGACCGAGACGGCCCATGATTACGAGCTGGAGCCCCTGGCCGAGACGGTGGTAAATCTGGATTACCGTCACAGCGGCATTGGTTCGGCCTCCTGCGGAACCAAACTGGCAGATCAATACAAGCTGAACGAAAGGGAATTCACCTATTCGGTACGCCTTTTGCCCGTGTTGACGGGAGACGTTTGCCCCTTCCGCAAGACGAAAAAATAAAATCCAAAAGCAACGGCCTCCGATCCGAGATCGGAGGCCGTTGCTTATCCGTTTGCCAAAATATATTTCTCGGGAGTGGGATCCTTCAGGAAGGAATTGAGATCCCGGTCACAGACCACGTAGTCGATGTCCTGCAGGCTGCATTGGTAAAAGGTGGAGGGGCGGTTCCATTTGCTGCTGTCGCAGAGGAGAATCTTCTTTCTCGCATTCTGCAGCATCACCTTCCGCACCGCTACCTCCTCGGCGTAGCAATCAAAGCACTCGCCGGTGTCGCTGATCGATTGCACCGAAAAAATGGCCACGTCGGCGCGGAGCTCCCGCAAAAAGCGTTGGGTGGAATCTCCCACCAGCACGGCGCGATTGTCCGAGGAGATCACCCCGCCGGTGCAATAGGCGCGCACGTCGTAGTTGGAAAGACAGCTCATTACGTCAATGCCGTTGGTGATGACCGTAATTCCGCTGACCGAGGGGAGCAGATCTGCCAGAAAGAGGGCTGTGCTGGAGCCATCCAAAAAGATCACGTCCCCTTCGTTGAGCAGGGGAAGGGTGGCCTTGGCGATCTGTTTTTTCAAGGGGCTGTTCTCCTGGCTCCGCAGAGAAAAGGGGATTCGCTTTCCCGTAGCGTTTGCCAGCTTTACGCCGCCGTAGTTGCGAAGCACCAGACCGCGCTCCTCCAGATTTTTTAGATCCCGACGAATACTGGAGGCACTGATGTTCATTTTTTTGGAGAGATATTCCACCGTGGCGTATTCGGTTTCGTTCAAAATGGCCATGATCTCGTCTTCGCGTTCACATTTATACATCTTCTTACCTCCGCGGTGCGTAATTCTGCGCGCTCTTGCGTGTTCTTGCTTTTATTATACTCCGCAAAGAGCGATTTGTAAAGAGGAATTTTGAAAAAACTCCGTGCAATTTCCAAAAACGGCTTGTATTTCGTCGCTTTTTATGATACAATCAATGGGATCTTGGAAAGAAAAGGAGATGCCTCTTGAAGATACTGTTTTTTGATATGGAGTTTGCCGACGGAAAGGTTCCGGGGTCGATCTATTCCTTTGGATATACTGTGACCGACGGGGAGTTTCGGATCCTGACGCCGCCCACCGACCTGCTCATTCATCCCGAGTCCACCTGGAATGAGTACGTGGAAAAGAACATTCTGGCTTACCCGAAGGAGGAGGTGGAGGCCGCCCCCAATTTTGCGGCACACTATCCCATGCTTTGCGATCTGTTCGCTTCTTGCGATCTGGCCGTTGGTTTTGCTTTGAACAATGATCTCCGCGCGCTGCGCAAGGATTGTGCCCGTTACGATCTGCCGCCCATTCCCGTGCGGTCTTTTGATACCGAGCGCCTTTGCCGTATGCTGGAGGAGCACAAGGATGCCCACGGTCTTGGTGGATACGTAAAGGCCTGGTGCGGGGAGGAGCCCGACCACCGCCATCGCAGTGACGGGGATGCCTATGCCACCATGCTTTTGTTCCGCGCCATCTGCCGGGCGAAACACGTAACGCCCGAGATGCTGTTGATCGCCTTTCCCGAATGCACCGGAGAGGGCAAGGAGCGCAAGGCCAAGGAAAAGAAACCGTCGGGACAGCGCGCTCGTTCTCATTCCCGTCGCCGCAAAAGAAAGCCGTCCGCAAAGGCCGCGGAGAAGGGAAGCACGGCAGGCAACGCACCTGCGGCCGAGTAATATAATAGGTAGGAGGATCTCCAACGGCATGGGTATGCTTGGGAGGGACTCCTTCCTTTTTTGGGAAATGTAGTTTTGTCAATGATGTGAGACTAAAAAAGTAAAAATAAAAGTAACGAGTTCGGTTAAATGCTTTTGCAGTCGGAAGGAGGGGCGGAGCCCCGAGAGGAGACTGCAAAAGCGTGGCGCGATTCAAGCGCAGGTATT
>JAFTNJ010000070.1 GCA_017451915.1 Clostridia bacterium | reverse complement strand
TATTTCTTTCAGGGTCGTTTTCTCCTTGCCTCCCAAAAACAAGGTACTGTCGCAGTTGCCCACAATGGTATCCGCGCTGTCCTTGTAAATGGCTTTTAGCTGACTCTGCGATTGCAGAATGATGGAGGCCGATATTTCACGGCTCCGGATGGTGGCGATCAGCTTGTCAAATGCGGGTATCTGGCCGATATTCGCAAATTCGTCCAGAAGCAGACGGACGTGGACGGGTAAGCGCCCGCCGTAGAAATCATCCGCCTTGTCGCAAAGAAGGTTGAAAAGCTGACTATACATAAGGGCGGCAACAAAGTTAAAGGTGCTGTCGGTATCACTGATGATAACGAAAAGCGCCGCCTTGCTGTCGCCCAGAGTATCAAGCTCCAATTCGTCATAGGCCATAAGCTCCCGCAGCTCCTTGATATCGAAGGGAGCGAGACGGGCGCCGCAGGAAATGAGGATGGATTTTAATGTTTTGCCCGCGGCCATCTTGAATTTCTTATACTGCTTGACGGCGAAATGGTCCGGGTCTTTTTCCTCCAGGTCAGCAAAAAGGAGGTCAACGGGGCTTTGGTATTCCTCGTCGTCCTCCCTGGCTTCACTGGCATTGATGAGATCAAGCAGCGTGATAAAGTTTTTTTCGTCCTCTGTGGCCTCATACCAGATATATCCGATCAGGGCTGAGTAATAGAGGCGTTCCGCCTTTACCCAAAAATCCTCGCCGGATTTGTCGCCCTCGCCCTTCGTGTTCATAATCAGGGCGTTTACCAGCTTCAAAATATCCTTTTCCGAGCGGATATACGCAAGCGGATTGTATTTCATAGATTTTTTGAAGTTTATGAGGTTCAGGCTCTTGATACGGTATTTCTTTCGCTCCAGGAGGCGTCCCACCTCGTTTAAGATCGTACCTTTCGGATCGGTCACTACATACGAGGAATGGCATTGAAGGAGAGAAGGCTTGCAAAAGAACCTTGTTTTACCGGACCCGCTGCCACCGATTACCAGAATATTTTTGTTTCTCGCGTATTTAGGCTGTTTCGGTCTGCTTGACATTGTGATACGTTCCGTCTGCGTGATGGGGATATTGTTAAAAAAATCCTCGTCCACAAACGGGGCGATATCCGCGGGCGTACCCCATCGGGCGCTGCCGTACTCCATGCCGAGACGGTATTTCTTTGCGTTCTTGCCCTTGAAATGCACGATCAAACGGATAACGACCGCGCCGGCAATGCCGATCAGAAGGTCAAGAAGGTGGAAGCTGGGTGCAAGGGAGGAAAAGGCCCTTGTAAATCCGTCCCCGAGGGAGAGTATCTTTGCGGAGAGGTCTGCGCCAGGTGCCAAACGGAAGGCCTGGGCCAGCTTGTCGAAGGGATAGACGAACAGCACATACGGGAGGTTGGTTAGGATCAGTTTTTTCATGTTCATAGCTGCACGCTCCGATCTTTGACCTTGACTTTCTCCCGGTCAATGGTTCTTTGTTCGGCCCTCTGTGCCGCCTTTTCCTTCGCCTTTGCCAGACGCTCCCGGATAGTCGGCTTTTGTTCACGGGCCATTTTCTTATTTGCGAACTCCTGGAAAGCTGCCGTGATCGCGTCTGCGTCCCGGCTCTTGAAGAACACCATATACCGCGGCTTTTCCGCCGTGGTGTCTTTCTTCAGGGCGAAATCCACGTGGTACTTTTTTGCGACCGCCGTAAACGCCTTGATATTCTTGTCGGTGATCTCGATATTCGCCAGCCCCGCGTTCTGACCCGCAAGCTGTTTCAGGCTTTGCTTGCCCCGGTGTATCTTTGTGCCTTTGTTCTTCTGCGCCTCCAAAAAGGCTTTGAGTGCCTTTTCAAGCGTCTGCTCGCTGATCTTAGCGCCGTCAATGATAATGGCTACTGCCTTGCCGGTTACTTCTTCCTGCATTTACTCACGCCCCCTTCGTCCGTCCCCGTAAAGGTCATGCGAGACCAGGGAGGAATAATAGCTGTTGATGGTGGAGGGCGCGTTATACAGCGCCGCCAG
>JAFTNJ010000044.1 GCA_017451915.1 Clostridia bacterium | reverse complement strand
TTGGTAGAGCAGGGGACTGAAAATCCCCGTGTCGTTGGTTCGATTCCGACCGGAGGCACCATTCCGCGGATTTAGCTCATTTGGTAGAGCGCCACCTTGCCAAGGTGGAGGTGGCGGGTTCGAGCCCCGTAATCCGCTCCAATCACGGGCACGAAATATCGTGCCCGTTTCTCTTTAAAATACGGCGCCATAGCCAAGCGGTAAGGCAGAGGTCTGCAAAACCTTTATCCCCGGTCCGATTCCGGGTGGCGCCTCCAGAAAAAAGAGAGCAAGTCAACGACTTGCTCTCTTTTTTAACGAAATTTGCCCTTCGGGCAAGTGAAATAGCTTCGCTGTGAAATATTTGCTTCGCAAATGTGAAATGTTCGCTTCGCGAACGTGGGCAAATTTCATTTCACATCGAACGGAGCCGAAGGGGCGTGAGATATTTCACAATTTCCGCAAGGAAATTATTTCACATTCGCCGCAAGGCGAATATTTCACTTTACAAACCGCCGCTTTTATGCTATAATAAACCCCAGAAAGGCGGTGATACTGTGGTTCATAATACAAAAGAGCTTTACGATAAAATGCTTGAAACGCCTGACCTTTGCGGAAAATTTGAGTTAGTCGACAAAACGATATTTTGGGATCTGTTTGATGGATTTGACATTCAAATATCTATTGAACCACCCGATACATATTTCAGTATCGAGAAGAAATTATTTTGGAAAATCACCGATCCAATTACACACTCGCATCCAGATGAAGAAGATATATACGATGAGGTGTGCGGTATTGGATTAAAAGGGAACGTTCTGGTTATCAGAAAAAACTTGCTATTTACTTCGGTAGTTTATATGGGTAAAGAAGAAAATTGTCCATATTCTCCAAATAAAAAATGGTCTTGGGGAAAAATCTATTATCTTAAAGCTAAATAATGTGGCATCTTTTTTGTCAACACGTGCCAAAAAGAACAGGCACGCAATCGCGTGCCTGTTCTTTTTGGATTCACCCACCCTTTCATCGTCCCGGCACCGCAAGCCGCAGGCGTAGCGGGATCCGGTCCGCATTCGCCGTTCGGAGATCGGCAAGCTCGCTTGCCAGGCGGAGAGCGTGCAAATCTTCGCGCAACGCGCGAAATTCCGGGCAAGGGTGTAGAAGTGAACTTTCACCTTGCCTTTTTGCCCACGAGTCTTGAAAAGCATTAAGGTTTGTGGTATAATTTATCAAGAAAGGCGGTGAACTCCATGTCATCCTCACGCACCTCAATGATGATTACCACGGTACTGCAGGGCTTATATTTGCTTTTGATCGCTATGGCGTTCCTGTTTATTTTTCTGTTCTCCCTGGACGTCCCCTACACGTATCCCTTTATGATGCTGGGAAATACCCTTGTGTTTCTCTTCCCCGTGGAATTCGTTTGCCTGATCGTCAACGCGGTCTTTTTGGGGATCGATCTGCGTCGGCATTCCGTCAAAAAATGGCGCTTACCGGCAATCCTTTTTCCCTTTCTCCTGCTCTGCACGCTCAAAATTCTTTTATGGTATTATTGGAATCACGATTTTGTTCCAATGGTATAGCGCGTATTCCAATCCCATACGATCACACCGTACCACGCCCTTGACTTCTCCCTGGGAGTATGGTATAATCAAGACAGCAATTCAACGATACGGAGGTACCGATTATGCGTGAAGGAACCAGCGGCTTTTGGACCGAAATGAAAAACGGCGAGCTTAGCATTGGCTACGAGGATTACGGAGTTTCCCAATTTGGCGGCGGGGATTTTGAACGAACCTACCGTCTTGATAAGGATAACACCGAAAAGCTGATCCAAGCCCTGCAACGGGAATACACGGGATCCGTGGAGGATATGATCGAAGCCGCCTTTGGCAGGAATTTCAGCGATTCCACCTTCTGGGCATTTTGCAAGACCCACGGCATCGAATATTCCACCTCCACCTGGAGCGGCTGATCTTTCCTTTCACAACGCAATCTTACGAAAGGAGGCAAGCGGCATGAACCCTTCCCATATATCCCGGCAATTCCGCGAGGACGGCGGTCTGCGGGATCCTCTGCCCGAGCGTCCCGATCTGGATACGCCTCCCGGAAATCGGAGGTCCTCACGGATCCTGAGAATCCTGCTTTGGATCCTGGCTGCGGCCATTCTGCTCCATCTTCTCTACACGGTCCTGGTGCATCCCGTGGATCGGCTTACCCTGGGGCTTCTCCTTGGCGGCGGAGGCAGTATTCGCATTCTTGTGGACCGCCCCTTTGCCCACGGAGAGGCTACGGTAATGGTGGACGGCAATTTGATCGCCATCCGTCCCCGCACCGGCTTTGAGGAGACCCAATACTACGAGATCGCCGACGGCAAGCTATACACCTACGAGCGCACGCTCAAAGGGGAGTGGAAGCGGGTGGATACCGGGCAAGCGGTAACCTCCATTCTGGACGAGGACGAATCCGCGTTCCCCATCGCCTTTGAAGCGCTTTTGCAGGGAAAGAATTACAACCGTATTCCCGACGGGAAATTTGCCTACCACCTCAAGGACAGCGTCGACAAGGGCGATCTGAAATCGGTCCGGTTTTTGCGTATTGACGGCAAGCCCGCCATTGAGATCGTGGCTCCCTACGGCGATTTTAGCACCCGCTATACCTTTATTTTTGAGCGCGTGGGCATGACGCGCATCACGCCGCCCTGGGAGGAGTGACCGCTTCCCCCAAAAGAAGCATCTCAACGACCGATGGCAGTATCCCATCCTCAAGGACTCGGACGGCACGGGAAAGCCCCGCAGCGTCTTCGGATAAAAAACAATGAAACACAGTGGAACCATGAAAAAGCAACTGTTTTTGGACGATTCTCTCCTCTTTGGCAGAGACAACGTCAAGCGTGTGTACGGAAGTCCGGAGCGAATCGCCGAATACAACGACGGAATCTGCAGTACGGATTTTTGCTCGGGAAATATATTTCGCTTGGACAACGGCCAATACCGCCTGCCCTATTTTGGGCACAGCAAGCAATTCCAAGGGCAAAAGCTCTTCTCTGCCATCAGCGACGACGGGATTCATTTCACTCCCGAAAAATTGGAGCTTGACACCAAAAGAGATTATCCTCACGAGGTCATGCCCCTTCCCAAGGGGGCGAAGTGGCCTGCATCTATGAGGATAGGTATGGGAAGGACAGATACGTTCTGCTGATGTCCGAGTTTGAAAGTGCCGCGCTGACGGTTCACGACGTCATCTACACCTCTCCCGACTTGCTTCATTGGACAAAAAAAGAGGGCGTCAGATACCGCAAGTTCGGAATCCTTCCCGCCCCTCGGGAAACAAGAAAGGAACTCCCTGTATGACAAAAGAACCCCTGACCCTGAAAAACATTACCGAGGATCTGCGAAGCATCGCATTCTGCCATCTGACCAACGCCGAGGATTGGCGGTTTTCCTTCATCGTTCCCATCACCGCACTGGCCGTGCTTTTGGGGATCCTTTTGAAAAATCTTTGGATCGGCTTGTTGATCTTTTCGGTGGCGGCCTATCACATCGTCCGATACGCCATGGAATGTAAGGATTACAAGGCCAAGGAGCGCGCCATTGCCAACGTCCTTGACCGAGGTGACGTCTCGGTTTGCGTGGAGGTGCTGAGTCATATTGCCGAGGAGACCATTTACGAGCCCCACAGCCACGGGCGCCACAGCCACGCCACCAAAACCGTGACCCTTCTGCATTTCACCTCGGGGAGCAGCTGGCGGATCCCTGCCGTGGATCGCCATTATGAATGGAGCCAAGAATACAGCGTCAGCTCCAAGGGGCTGGAAAACATCTCGGTGGAGGGCGACGAATTCTTCTGCGTGTCTCTCCAGGGCCATCACCAAATCTCTTACGTTTACCCCTGCAAATTCTTCGTGCTCGACGAGGAGCTGAAGACAAAGTCGGAGCGCTGAACATCCAATGCGATCACACGGCGCGAACCGTTGCTCGGCCTCCCGTAGCAAATGGTAAAAATCCCGGAAATCATTGTAAAATCAAAATTATCTATTGACAAATGTTAATAATTCAGGTATAATGATGTTGTAATCGACAAAATCGTCGGAATTACGACCTCCCTTTTTGACGTTTTGGGCGGACATTTTTGATTTATGAAAGGATGAACACCTATGAAAGACAACAACAATCTGGTTCGTTTTTTGCTCACCTTCTTCCTTGGCTGGATCGGTAGCCTGATCATCAACCACACCAGCCTCAAGCCCGAGGGATACACCTCCAGAACCCTGGCCTACATCCTCCTGGGCTACATCACCTTTGGCATCTACGCTCTGGTTGCCTCGATCTGCAACCTGTTCTTTGATCCCGCAAAGCCGAGAAACATCGGATACAAGAAAGACTAACTCCGGCGGTTTCCCCTGTAAAACGTCAATGGCTGAGCAGGTTCCCCTGTAACGCGATTCTCCCGAGTCTCACAAGGCTCCCATAATAGAGACGCGCATCCATGCAGAAATGCCTTGGATGCGCGTCTTTTTTCTCTTTACAACCACGTTGTTTTGTGCTATAATACAAATACCGATACCAAAAGCAGAAAGGCGGACCGTTTATGAAGATCGCAACCACCACCGACAACTTCCTGTATCACTTTGACAACGACATCGACCGCATCCGTGAGCTTCACCGCGCGGGATTTCGTTATATCGATCTGAGTATGTATTTCTTTACCCCCGATTCCCCCTACATGAGCGACGACTGGAGAACCCCCGTCCGCGCCTTGCGGGAGGAGGCGGACCGACTTGGCATGAAATTCGTTCAGGCCCACTCCCAAGGGGGCAATTACCTTCGTCCCGACCCCGAAAAGGCGGAGTTCCTCGTGGCCGCCACCCTGCGCTCCCTTGAGATCTGCCGGGAGCTTGGCATTCCAAATACCGTGGTGCATCCCGGATGCGCCGAGGGACTTACCAAGGAAGAGTGGTTTGAAAAAAACAAGGCGTTTTATCAAAGACTCATTCCCATGATGGAAAGGACCGGCGTGAACGTGCTCATCGAAAACAGCACCGTTGCCAATACCAAGGGCAAATACTGGGCAAACAGCGGCAAGGATATGGTGGAATTTTTGCGCTACGTGGATCATCCTCTGCTCCACGCCTGCTGGGATACGGGACACGCCAACTGCGAGGAGGGCTCCCAATACGAAAACATCCTGGCCCTGGGCTCGGAGCTCTACGCCATTCACTACAACGATAACCGCGGGCTGAAGGACGAGCACCTGATCCCCTATCTGGGCACCCTGAACCACGACGAGGTTCTCCACGCCCTGATGGACGTGGGCTTCTCGGGCTACTTTACGCTGGAATGCTCCTCCTCCCTGCTCCCTCCGCGGCGGCGCAAGGTCTTTGAGGCCGACACCCGCCTGGCCGCCGTTCCCCTCTTTGCCCAACAGCAAATGGAGGTGCTGATGTATCAAGTGGCAAAGCATCTCCTTTCTTCCTACGGTCTGTTCGAAGAATAACCCTCCCCACGGAGAGAGGGTCAAAGAAAGAAGGTGGATCCTCTGTCTTACTACTACGAGTCGATATCCGACACCCAAAATTACCATTCCCTGCGATGCAAAATCAAACCCTACGCGCCCCTGCATTTTCATTCGGCCATTGAGCTGTTGTTGGTACAGGAAGGGGAAATGCTTGCCGTGATCAACGGGAAGGAGCATCGCGTCACCGCGGGACACGGGTGCTTTATCGACAAATTTTCCACCCACACCCTATCCGAAACCCTCCCCAATACCAAGGTCTACGTTTGCATGGGGAACTGCGAGCTCTTTGATCCCGTCTTTTCCGACGTTGGCGGAATTCCTCCCCTGCTCTTCCCCTTCTCGGAATTCGATCTCCTCAACACGGCCATCGACTACTACCGGGAGGCTCCCAACGAGGCTCTGCAGCTTGCCGTTTTTAAAGGAACCATTGCCCTTCTCCTTGCCCGCATGGCCCAAAGCATCCCGCTATTGGAGGCAAACAACTCCCCCGCCTCGGCCGAGATCTGCACCGTTCTTCGCTATATCAACGAGCATTTTACCGAGGATCTTCACTTGTCCTCTCTGGCGGCCACCTTTGGGTACTCTCCCCAATATTTTTCCCGCTTCTTTCATAAATACATGAATATCCACTTAACCGAGTACATCAACATTGCCCGCGCCAACTACGCCAAGCGTTTGATGGACGGCAAAAAAACCGTGGCCGAGGTGGCCTTTGCCAGCGGATTTGGGTCCATGCCCACCTTTTACCGCACCTATAAAAAGGTCTTTGGCACCCTTCCAAAAGGTTAATTTTTGAAACAAAAAGAAGAACAAGCGTGTTGCATTGCGCTTGTTCTTCTTTTATAATGGAGAAAAATGAAAGAAAAAAGGAGTCTTCCATGAAAAAGCAATTTTCGGTTGCCATTCTCGGCTGCGGAAACCGTGGCGTATGCTACACAAAATATATGCTCAAAGCCCCCGATCAATATAAGATCCTTGCCCTCTGCGATCCTCAGGAAAAGCAGATCCGCAAAATGCACGATCTGTTTGGGATCCAGGACACCGCCGACTTTTTGGATCCCGACGTCTTTTTGCAGCAAAAGCGAGCCGACGTATTGGTGATCGCTTCTCCCGACCGGGAGCACATCCCCCAGGCCGTGCGGGGTATGGAGCTGGGCTACGACCTGCTCTTGGAAAAGCCGATCAGCGACTGTCGGGAGGAGATCGAGCTTCTCTTGACCACGCAAAAAAGAACCGGGCGCAAGGTCATCGTGTGTCATGAGCTCCGCTACGGAAAGGGTTACTTGAAATGCGAGGAGATCCTCCGCTCGGGTCGCCTGGGAAGGCTCTACGCCATAGATGCCTCCGAGCGCGTTGCCTACTGGCATTGGACCCAGGCCTACGTCAAGGGTGTGGGAGCCTCCCTGGCAAACGGCCATCCCGCGATCCTGGCAAAATGCAGCCACGACCTGGATCTGCTCCAATCCTACGCCAAGAGCAAGTGTGTGTCGGTCAGCTCGGTGGGAGGACAAGCCTTTTTCAAGGAGGAGAACGCTCCCGAGGGTGCGGCCGACCGCTGCGTCTTCTGCCAACACGCCAAAACCTGTCCCTTCAGCGCAACGCGCATCTACGTCGACGGCTGGCACGCGGCGGGCGAGCCCACCTTTGAATGGCCCTACAACAAGACCACAACCAAGGTTCCCCTGACCGAGGAGGTCATTCTGGAGGGGATCACCAACGGCCCCCAGGGACGTTGCGTGTTCCGGTGCCATCCCGACCTGGTGGACCACCAGCTGGTGCAAATGACCTTCCAAAATGGGGTCAAGGCCTCTCTGAAAATGATCTTCAGCGCGATCCGCGGCAGAAAATACATCTTCTATTGCGATCTGGGCGAGCTGATCTTTGACGAGCGCAGTGCCACCATTGAGATCCTGCCCTTTGGGGGAGAAGCCGAGATCATTGATACCTCGTCCTTTGTAAAGGAAGGAAACAAGGGGCACGGCGGCGGCGACGCCATTCTGGTACAGGAGCTGTACCGCGCTCTGGTGGGAGAAAAGGAATCTACCACCACCCTGGAGGAATCGGTGGAATGTCACCTGATGGGTATCAGCGCCGAGGAATCCCGCGCCATGGGCGGTGCCCTGGTGCAGGTGCATCGCTAAAGGTTTTTCCATTCAGATGGCAACAGGTGCTTACTCAACGTATACAAGGGCAGAGATTCTTCTCTGCCCTTTTTTTGTGTCCGTATTGCTGACACGGGAACCGGGGCCACGGAACATGATCCCCGTGAAATGCAAGTAACACCGTAAAAATCCTTGACACGCGACGATGTATTTGTTATAATCATACTATATTGATTCCCAAAAGGAGCCTGAAAAACATGAAACATCTGATCTGCGGAGCACAGCTCCTTGACATTCAAGAGGAACTCCAAGAAAGTGAAAATATCATCTGTCTGCCCAACGGACATACGGACAAATTGATCCAACTCCTTGGCAATCATTGGAGGATCCGCTCGGTTTTGCTGCACGCCTTTAGCGATAACAGCGATACCCTGATAGAAGAACGGGAGCGTATGCTTTTTGCCGGAGGCTCCAAAAAGCCCATTGAGGGAAATCTCTTTTTCCTCGACAATATTGAGAGCGGTGAATCTCTCATGCTCTCCTCGGAGGCCCCCGATTTTGTAACCACACTCCTCTACGTCAAGCACGGCGAGCTTTGGATCGAAAACCTCGGCAACGCCATCGCCATAGGCTATGGCAAAACCGACGAGATCGAGGCAATCTGCCGCACCTATTACAAACGCGCCATGATCAACAAGCTCCCCCGCACCATGTCCAACACCTGGGGCGACCGCCACGGAGCTGACCGGGTTTGTCGCGATTTCGTTCTGCGAGAGATCCAAGCCGCCCGCGAGATCGGCGTGGACATCGTGCAGATCGACGACGGCTGGCAGACGGGACACACCTATGACAAGGCAAATCTGAACGAGCAAGGCAGAAGAATCTTTCGCGGCGATTTCTGGGAGTTCGATCCCGAACGCTTCCCCGGCGGCATGACCGAGATCACCGCTGCCGTACATGAGGGAGGGCTGAAGCTGGGACTCTGGTTCGCTCCCGACAGCGAAAATAATTACGCATATCTGGAAAGAGACCTTTCCGTACTAAAAAAAGCCTACGCCGAATGGGGCGTACGCTTCTTCAAGCTGGATATGTACTGGATCGAGTCCAATGAAAACAAGGAGCAATTCTTAAAGCTCCTCAAAACCATTTATTCCTTTGGCGATGACGTGGCGGTACAGCTTGACGTCACCCGCGATCAGCGGATCAATTACCTTTGCGGAAAGGAATACGGCAGTATCTTTGTGGAGAACCGCTATACGAAAAGCGCCAACGCCTACCCTTATCGCGTTCTGCGCAACCTTTGGAGCTTTTCCAAGTACCTCCCCACCACACGCTTCCAGTTTGAACTGGTAAATCCCGATCTCTATCGGGAAAGCTATCCCGAAAACGATCCCTTTGCCCCCTCCCACTATGGCATGGACTACCTCTTTGCCTCGGTCATGCTCTCCAATCCCCTGTTCTGGATGGAACTGCAGTTTTTATCCGAAGAACGAAGAGCCGAACTCGCTCCCATTATGAAGGTTTGGAGAAGGCTTCGAGAGGAAATCGCCACGGCCGATATTCAACCCATCGGCGAACGGCCCGACGGAAGAAGCCTGACCGGCTTTGCTGTGCGCGGCAAGGAGAACTCCTATCTCCTTCTCTTCCGTGAGCTCACCGACAGAGATACCTTGGATCTGAAATTTACCAAAGCGGTGGAGATTCAAAAAACTCTGATTTCCAACACCGACGTAACGGCAACCGCTCAAGGGGATCGCATCAGTGTAACCCTTTCCAAGCCCTGTTCCTACGCCTTGATCGAGATAAACATGGGAACGAATGAAAAAACCTCCCTTTAAGGAGTCTCCCCCAATTGGATCAACCAATAACAAACATCGGCAGAGAAAACAACATCTCTGCCGATGTTTGCTTGATATCCCAAATAAAACCCTGGTTCTACCAGGGGAGCGGGAAACGAGCGGAGCGATGAACAAGATGGGCGAGCTATAAGCGAGCCCAAAAGAAAGCCTCTCCCTTAGGGAGAGGTGGATTGCGGAGCAAGACGGAGAGGGAAAGAGCCCCTCTCACCCGCTGACGCGGGAGCTCTCCCAAAGGGAGAGCCCTTTTGATAACACCCGTTTACGGGGTGCAGTGCGTGATGCGATGATATAATTCGGTGCCCCTTTGAGGGGTTAAGCCGGTAATAGCCCCTTACAGGGGCTGTGCAAACCACCGGTTGAACCGGTGGTTTTGATTGTAGGGGCGTTCTGTGAACGCCCGCTACGAGCGTAACCTTCTTTATGAGAAGTTGGGTAAAACGGGTACCGATCCTTCCTTATTTACCGGTTTCGGCAATGAATTCGTCGATGCGGTCGGCAATCATTTGCAGGCTGGTGCGCCAGAAATCGGGCCGGGTCAGGTCAATACCTGCAATACCGGCCACGTTCTCCACCGTGTCCACCGTGGTGGCCTGCAGCAGAGCCCGGTACTTGGGCAGGAAGGCCTCGCCCTCCTCCAGATACTTGGCGTAAAGTCCGCGGGAGAAGAGTCCGCCGAAGGCGTAGGGGAAGTTGTAATAGCTGAGCCCCGCGCTGTAATAATGGCTCTTGCAGCACCACATATAAGGATGGAGCAGATCGGGATCCAATCCGTCGCCGTAGGCCTCCTTTTGGGCGTTCAGCATGATCTCCTCCAGCTCCTTGGCAAAGAGGAAGGTGTTCTTTCTGCGGCGAATGACCTCGTCCTCAAACAGGAAGCGGGAATAGATGTCGGCAATGATCTGGGTGCAATCCTGGATCTGGCTTTCAATCAAGCGGATCTTTTCGCCGCCCTTCGCCTTGGCAATGGCATCGTTGACGATGATCAGCTCGTTAAAGTTGGAGGCCGTTTCGGCCACCGGCATGGTGTAGCCGGTATTGAGGGGACGGTGATCCTGGATCTGCTGACCGTGGTAGGCGTGCCCCAGCTCGTGTGCCAGGGTGACCACCGAGCCAAAGCTGCCCGAGAAGTTGGTGAGAATGCGGCTCTGCTGAACGAAGGGCAGATTGGAGCAGAAGGCACCGCCCACCTTGCCCGCGCGGGGATAGAAATCGATCCAATCCTCCCGGAAGGCCTTGTCCACCATGGCCGCCAGATCGGGGGCAAAGCTTTCAAAGTGCTCAACGAGATACTTGTGCGCCTCCTCCACGGTAAAGGTCTTGCCTCCCGCCTCGCCCATGGGGGCAAAGAGCTCATACCAAGGCAACCCCTTTTTATAGCCCAACAGCTTGGCCTTATGGCGGAGATACTCATGGAATTTGGGCAGATACTCCCGCATGGCCTCCAGCATAGCCTCCAGGGTCTCCCGCTTCATACGCGAGTGCTCCAGGGTCATATCCAGGGGGCTGGCGTAGCCGCGGAGCTCGGCCTCGGTGTTGACCTGGGCCTTGATGCTGTTCAGCGCAAAGGCAATGGAATCCTTGATCTTGGAGTAGCAGGCCAACTCTGCCTCGTAGGCCGTACGGCGCTCCTCGGCGTCGTCACTCTCGGCCTGGCCGCGAATGGCCGAAAGGGTCGTCTTTTTCCCCTTATATTCCACCTCCACGTTGGCGGTAAGATAGGAGAAGAGATCCCCCCACGCCTTGCCGCCGCTGATGTTGAGCTTGGCAAAGACCGCCTCGGCCTCGTCGCTCAGATTATGGGAGATCGACTGCTGGATCTCGGAAAAATAGAACCCATACTGGGAAAGCACGGGATCCTTTGCGATCACGCTCTCCAGATCCTCAATGCCTCCCACAAACTTTTCAAAAAGCACGTGCTCCTTGGCGTTGCCCGCCAGGAGTGCCTGGATCTTGGTCATATACTTGGCCCCCAGAGGGTCGGTGGCGTTGGTGGAGCGGCGCAGGCTGAAGAAGCCGGCCAGGCGGCGGGTGAGCAGACCCATGCGCTCCTTGACGTCGATGGCGCGGCGCAGGGAGCCCACGGGGTCACCGGCATCCAGAGAGGCGATCACCGTCTTATACTCGGCTACCGTAGCCTCGAGCGTGGCAAGATCGGCCTCCAGCGCGGGATCCTCGGCTCCCCGATACAAAATATCCAATGACCATTCGTTATACATAAAGCGGTCCTCCATTCGTTTTTACTGTGCCTCCATTATACAACATTTCCCGGGGATTTGCAAGTACCGCAAGAAAAATAGAAGAGGAAGGAATCTCCCCGATCCTTTTCCACCAACGGTAGAGACCTTGTCTCTTGTCAAACGGGTGGATTCGTGCTACAATATAGAAAACCCCCGAAGGAGGATTGTATGACCAACCGTAATTTTGGCGATTTTCTACACGAAGCCCGCTTGCGCAGAGGCTTGACACAGTATCAGCTGGGTGCGTTGGTGGGGGTATCCGACAAGGCAGTTTCCAAATGGGAAACCGGCCTCTCCAAGCCCCAGATCGGCATCTTGTACCAAATTGGTGAGGCGTTAGGCGTCAGTGTGGACGAGCTTCTTTCCTGCAAATACCGCTCGGTGGAAAAGCAAAGCTCCAAGGGGCCCTTCGCAACCAAAAAGCAGCTGTGGAAAAAGGCATACGACACCATGCGAGAGCGCTACGGAGACCCCGTTCCCATTGCGATTTCCGACCGTTTTTTTGCCGAACAAGCCGAGCTGCAGCATACGGATCTGATCGTCTATTTTGATCTGCTTGCAACCCTTTCGGCAAAAGCGAAACAACGCAACAAGCAGATCCGATTAAGCGGCTGGGCGGGCACGTCCCTCGTGGCCTATCTGCTGGGGGCCACAAACGTCAATCCGCTCCCTCCGCATTTCTTCTGTCCAAATTGCCATGCCGTGCTTTTTGATTCCAGCGTAAAAGACGGCTGGGATCTTCCCGCGCAAAGCTGTTCGTGCGGCACGATGACGGTGGGGGATGGACACGATATTCCCTTTGAGTCCTTCCGTCATGTGGCGCAACGACATCCAAGCTTTGCGATTTCGCTCTCACCCGAGTTTTTTGATACTGCCAAATCCCTCCTGGAGTATTACTTTAAGGATTGCGTTACTACGGTAACCGAACGGGAAGACCATCGGGCAACCTCATGGACCGTGTCCTCCCAACACTCGGATTGCACCATTTCTCTTTGCGCCAACCCTGCATTTGCCTCCTATGAGGCCCTGGAAGCCGCCACGGCAACCTCTTTTGAGCGAGTTCGATTTGCCAATCCCGAAATCCTTGCAGAATTTCAAAAAGGGAACGTGGAAGGGATCCCCGAATTCGGCTCGGAGTTTATAAAGCAGCTTCTTCATACGACCTGCCCGAGCAGCTTTCACGATCTGCTCCAGCTGTTGGGCTTTGCCCACGGCAGCGGAACCTGGCAAAACAACGCCGCACAGTTGCATCGTCAGGGGGTTCCCGTAGGCCGCCTGATCGCCTATCGGGACGACGTCTTTTGCAGAGTGCGGGAGGCCGCCCTCGCTCGGGGGATCAGCGGCCTTGGGCTCTCCTATAAAATCATGGAGGACACTCGCCGAGGGATCTACGCCAAAAACGGCCTCCCTGCCGATCTGCGCGAGCAGCTGCAGCTGCTTGGCGTGGAGGAATGGTTTCCGGACTCTGTTGAAAAGATCAAATACCTGTTTCCCAAGGCCCACGGCGTCACCCACGCCCGGATTGCAGCGACGCTAATGTGGTATAAGATACACTATCCAAAGGAATTTCAAGAGATCTTTTCTTGCAAGCTCCGCCGGGGCCATCTCTAATAAATTACAAAAACGGTGCTCATAAAGCCGCAAAAGCTTACAGCACCGTTTTTTCTCTTTACTTTTCTCCCATGCTGTGATATAATGGATTTGTAATCCGGCTTGAAAAGGAGTGCGTCATGAGCATCATTTCCCATCTGACCTACCATCGGGAGCCCGACGCTTTTCGCGTCAACGAGCTTCCCGCCCGCGCCTATTTTATTCCCTTTGACACCGCGGAGGCCACCGCAGGACCGCGGGAGAGCTCTCCCTTTTTCCACTCTCTGTGCGGCCCCTGGAAGTTTCAATATTCCCCCTCTCTCTACGATATGGAGGATTTTTTTGCCGACGGCTACGCTCTCTCTGGCTTCTCCACCGTGACTCTGCCCGAGTGCTGGCAGCTCCACGGGGCCGACCGTGCCGAGTACATCACCTCCCCCTATCCCTTCCCCTTTGACCCTCCCCACGTCCCCGAAAAGAATCCCTGCGCGGCCTACGTAAAGGAGTTCGATCTGGAGCCCCGGGCGGGAAAAGCCTACGAGCTCCACCTGGAAGGGGTAGATAGCTGTGCCTACGTGTGGCTCAACGGCACCTTTGTAGGCTACGGGGAGTGCCCTCATTGCGACAGTGCCTTTGACGTAACCCCCTATCTGAAGAAAGGAACCAACCGCCTCTGCCTCCTGGTGCTGAAGTGGTGCTCGGGCTCCTATCTGGACGATCAGGATAAGATCCGCCTCTCGGGGGTGTTTCGTGACGTCTATCTGTTGGAGCGCAACCCCCAGGGTCTGCGGGATATCCATCTCCTTCCCCACGCGGACGGCCGATTGGAGATCCGGGCCCTCTCCAATGCCCCCATTCTTCTCCGCCTGAATAAAAACAGCCTGCCCATGGATTCCGCCCGCATCGCCGGGGACGGTGGTACGGTCTGTCTGCGCGCCCCCGAACCCCTCCTCTGGAGTGCCGAAACGCCTCACCTCTACGACCTGTACCTGGAGTGTGCCGGGGAGCATCTGCGCTTTCGGATCGGCTTTCGGGAGGTGGAGGTTAAAGACAGTATCTTCCGGGTCAACGGCGTGCCGGTCAAGCTCTACGGCGTCAACCGCCACGATTCCTCCCCCACCGAGGGCTACGCCGTTTCCTACGAATTTGTAAAGAACGAGCTGTGCTTGATGAAGCAGCACAACATCAACGCCATTCGCACCAGCCACTATCCCGCCGATCCCCGCTTTTACCAGCTCTGCGACGAGCTTGGCTTTTACGTGATGTGCGAGGCAGATATGGAGTGTCACGGCTGCACCTACGTGGAGGATTGGAGCATCGTCAACACCCCCACCTTTGCCGCCGCCATTCACGACCGCATCTACCGTATGCTGGAGGCCTTTGGCAATTTCTCCTGCATTTGCATCTGGTCCCTGGGGAATGAGTCGGGCTGGGGCGAAAATTTGAAAAAGGAAGCCACCTACGTCAAGTCCACCGATCCCTCCCGCCCCCTGCACTATGAGGGCTGGCGCGGCGGCGACGGCGACGCGGGAGGAAAGGTCAATCTTTCTCCCGCGGACCGGGAATTCGTTAAGGCGACCTTTGATTTCCAGAGCCGTATGTACCCCACCTTTGACAAAATGAAGTCCGCCTTTGGCAACGGCCACGAGGGCTTTTCCTACGTGATGTGCGAATACAGCCACGCCATGGGCAACAGCTGCGGCGACCTGCGGTTTTACGACGAGATCATTCAAAGTGATCCCCGCTACGCCGGCGGCTTTATTTGGGAATGGTGCGACCACGCCCTGCTGCAAACCGACGAACAGGGAACCCCC
This sequence comes from Clostridia bacterium, assembly GCA_017451915.1. GTDB lineage: Bacteria > Bacillota > Clostridia > Oscillospirales > CAG-272 > UMGS1865. The sequence goes on along the minus strand of JAFTNJ010000044.1, from coordinate 29,094 downwards.
TACTTTGCCTACGGCGGCGACTTTGGGGACATTCATCACTTCCGCAACATCTGCATGGACGGGCTGGTCACCCCCGACCGCGTTCCGCACTCCAATCTGCTGGAGGCCAAGGCCGTCTTCGCGCCCCTGCGGGTAACGATGACCGAGGACTGCACCCTTCGCCTTTCCAACCGTCATCACTTTACCTATCTCTCCCAATACGAGCTGGCCTGGAGTCTGGCGGTGGACGGTGTCGAGGAGGCGTCGGGTATTCTCACGTCCTTCCTTGCCCCGCAGGAAAGCGCCGACCTCCCCCTGCCCTGTCCGCTCCCCACCCACGGCAGGGAGGCCGTATTCTATCTGCGTGCCAAGACCCGCGTTCCCACCCCTTGGGCAGAGGCGGGACATGAGATTGCGGCCTTCTCCTTTGCCCTGCCCACACCTCCGAGGGAGGAGAAAGAGTCTCCCACTCTGCCACCCCCTACCCTGATCGAGAGGCAAACCGCCTTTACGGTAAAAGGAGAACATTTCGCTTATACCTTCCGCCGGGACGAGGGCGTCCTCGGTCGGCTGGAGATCGACGGACAGAACCTCCTGGCCTCCCCCATGGAGCTTTGCTGCTTCCGCGCCCCCACCGACAATGACAATTCCATTCGCAAGGATCGCAATCTGCAGGAGCTGTGGCACATGACCTCCGGCTTTGGCAACATCGAGTACCCCACCCTCTCGGTACGAGGCCTTACGGCAGAGATCCGGGACGGCGCGGCAGTGCTTTGGGGAAGCTTCCAACTCTCGGTCCCCGGACGCATGGCCATCAGCCGCGGGGAAATCGAATACCGCATCTACGGGGATGGGCGATTGGTGATAAATCAGACCGCCACGATCCATAAGTCCCTTCCCTACTGGCTCCCCCGCTACGGCTATCTTCTCTCCTTTGCCGCGCCCATGGAGAATATGGAGTACTTTGGCTACGGCCCGGCGGAGTGCTACGAGGACAAATGCGCGCACGCCCTCCTGGGGCGTCACACCTATTGGCCCGACGATCCTCGGGGAGCCTATGAATATCCCCAGGAAAGCGGCAGTCATTGCCACACCCAATGGCTTCGCGGCAGTGTCCTTGGCCGGACCCTGCAGGTGTCGGGGGACTTCTCCTTCTCTGCCTCCCGCTACGATCTGCATCGCGTGACCGCCGCCAAGCACCGCAAGGATCTGGTGGCATCGGCAGGAACCCATCTCTTCCTGGATCACCGCATGAGCGGCGTTGGCTCGGCCTCCTGCGGAGGACAGCATCCCATTGCCGCCTGCCGCATCGAGCCCGGGGAGAAGATCCAATTTACCTTGGAGATCGCTCCGTTGCCGCATTCTTCATAAGATATCACAGAAGAAAGGAGGCTTTGGCGTCCTTTCTTTGGTTTCTCCTACAAAAAACGCCTTTTTTGCAAAAAGCTCTTGCAAAAGTCCGAATTTTGTAGTATAATGTGGCACATAATCAAATAATCTGTATGACGTATGCAGGAAATTGTGGTTTCACAGCCGAAGGAGTAACGCTCTCAGGTGCCCGCAAGGACGAGGACTGCATACCGACAGAGCTTTGGAGACACCCATTGAATTGGGGGCCGAAGGTGCAAGCGTAAATCACGCCAAACTCTCAGGCAAAAGGACAAAGAAGAAATCTTTTTTTCGGACAATGTTTTTTTGACGGGTCGTGCTTTGCGCGGCCCGTCATTTTTTCATTTTTTGGAGGAACACACATGGAACGTTTTTTGGAAACCGTCGCGTCGGTCAACGGCGTGATCAACAACGCGGTATGGGGTCTGCCCGGCCTGATCCTGCTCATTGGCACCGGCATCCTGCTCACCCTGGGAACCAAGGTCTTTCAAATCTCCCATCTGAAGCATTGGTGGACCCATACCATTGCCAGCATCTTTAAGAAGGATAGCAACAGTACCAAGCATACCGACCGAAAGACTATCTCCCAATTCCAGGCCCTGTGTGCCGCTCTGGCGGCCACCATTGGCACCGGTAACATTGCCGGTGTAGCCACCGCCATTGTAACCGGCGGCCCCGGCGCGGTGTTCTGGATGTGGGTAGCCGCCTTCTTTGGCATGATGACCAACTTCTCGGAAAACCTGCTGGGCATCTACTACCGCCGCCGCAACAAGGACGGTGAGTGGTCGGGAGGCCCCATGTACTACCTGCGGGACGGACTGGGCAAGCGCTACGGCAAAAAGTGGCTCTCCCCCGTGGCCAACGTTCTGGCGTTCCTTTTTGCCTGCTTTGCCATTCTCGCCTCCTTTGGCATTGGTAACATGGCACAGATCAACAAGATCGTTCTGAACATGGACGCCGCCTTCTTCCAAAACGTTACTCTGGGCACCATTCCCGGCACCGAGATCGACGTCATTCACCTGCTGCTGGGTCTGGCCCTTCTGATCATTGGTGCGCTCATCATTCTCGGCGGTCTGCAGCGCATTGCCCGTTTTGCCGAGGTGGTGGTTCCCTTTATGGCCATCGTCTACGTCATTGGCTCCCTGGTGATTTTAGGAATGAATATCACCAAGGTTGGGGATATGTTTGCCGCCATCTTTAAATTTGCCTTTACCCCTGCGGCCTTTTTGGGCGGCGGCCTGGGCGTGCTCATCAAAAAGACCATGACCCAGGGCTTTAAGCGCGGCGTCTTCTCCAACGAGGCAGGATTGGGCTCCTCGGTGATGGTGCACTCCTCCTCCAACGTAAAGGAGCCGGTAAAGCAGGGTATGTGGGGTATCTTTGAGGTCTTCTTTGATACCTTCGTGGTCTGCTCCATGACCGCCGTGGTGGTGCTTTCCACCGGCTTTATCGATCTCTCCACCGGTGCGCCGGTGCCCGGTGCCAACGGCGACACCCTGGTATCCCAGGCCTTTGGCCAGCTCTTTGGGGCTCCCGGCACCTGGTTCGTTGCCATTGCCATGCTCTTCTTCGCCTTTACCACAGTGCTGGGCTGGTCGCAGTACGGCTCCAAGGCGGTGGAATACCTCTTTGGTGTCAAGGGCGTAAAGGTCTATAAGGTGATCTTTGTTGCCATGATCGTTTCGGGTGCCGTGATGGAGGGAGGCCTGGCGTGGGATCTCTCGGACACCTTCAACGGCCTGATGATGATCCCCAACCTCATCGGTGTTCTCTCCCTCTTCCCCCTGGTACTGAAGGTGACCAAAAACTACGTGGACCGCAAGCTGGGCAAGAAAAACGTTGCCCCCATGCTCTCCTATGACGAAGCCCTCCAGGCCGAGGCCGAGGCAACTCTGGATCAGGATTGACCCGAGAAATTTTTTTAAACCGCTTTACAAAATTCCTTCCCCGTGATATAATAAGAACACATTCATGAAATCGTAAAGGAGACAACCATGAGCTTTTTAAAGAATAAGACCGCCATTATTACCGGTGCCGGCTATGCCGTCCTTTCGGACGGAAGATGCGGCTCCATTGGATACGGCATTGCCACCGCCTACGCAAAGGAAGGTGCCAATCTGGTAATTACCGGACGCAACGTTGCCAAGCTGGAAAAGGCCAAGGAGGAGCTGGAGCGCCTGTACGGCATTCGGGTACTGGCCCTGGCCGCCGACATCTCCGAGGGTGCCGACAATGAGGCCATTGCCAAGGGCGTGGCCGAGGCCGCAATCAAGGAATTCGGTCGCATCGACGTACTGATCAACAACGCCCAGGCCTCTGCCTCCGGCGTGACCATTCAGGATCACACCACCGAGCAGTTCAACCTGGCCATGTACTCGGGTCTGTACGCAACCTTCTACTATATGAAGGCCTGCTACCCCTACCTGAAGGAAACCCGGGGCAGCATCATCAACTTCGCCTCGGGTGCGGGACTCTTTGGCAACTACGGCCAGTGCTCCTACGCCGCCGCCAAGGAAGGCATTCGCGGTCTTTCCCGCGTGGCCGCTACCGAGTGGGCAAAGGACGGCATCAACACCAACGTGGTATGCCCCCTGGCCTGGACCTCCCAGCTGGAGAATTTTGAAAAGGCCTATCCCGAAGCCTTTAAGGCCAACGTAAAGATGCCCCCCGCAGGTCACTACGCCGATCCCGAGACCGAGATTGGCCGCGCTTGCGTACAGCTGGCAAACCCCGACTTTAAGTATATGAACGGCGAGACCCTGACCCTGGAGGGCGGTATGGGACTGCGTCCTTGATCTGTAAAAGAAGAAAAGAACCCCGGCGGTGTCCATATGGACACCGCCGGGGTTCTTTGTATGAAGCATCGGTATTGCAAGGTTCGTTACAAGATCCCGTCACGCTACGCGTGCCGCCCTCCCTATGGTCGGGTTCGGCTACGAAAACGCCGCACTGTGGCGTTTTCTCCGCTCAGGATGACACGTTTATCGTTACAAGATCCCAACACCTCTCGTATTGCCTTCCCTTTTATTCCTTTGGCAGAGGCGTTCCCAATTTGGTAATGGGACGTCCCTCAAAGATCTCGGCGGCGTTGCGCCCAAAATCCGCATACTCCAGATCCCGCTCCCGCGACAACGTCTTGGGGCACTTCAGCCCCAACTCATATATCCACGCGCCCTGATAGTTCGCCTTCTTCAAGGCCTCCACCACGGCAGGCCAATCCACCAGACCCTCTCCGGGCAGCCAATGCCGCTCGTCCACAAAATCGTAGTCGGATACGTGGGTGGTAATGATCTTATCCCCCACCCGCCCGATGAAGTCGGTCAGCGATTCGCTCAACAGATGGTTGGTATCCAGGCAGACGCGCAGGGCAGGATGGGCGTCAAGCAGCTCCAGAATCTCCTCGGAATTCCGTCCCAGACAGGTGCGAGGCAGATCCTCTACCGCCACCACCGCGCCTCTCTCCGCCGCAAACGCAGCCAGGGCGGCCAGGTTCCTCTTTGCACAATCCATGCGCGCGGAACGCTCGTCATCGGCGATGGGCTCGCCGCTGGCGTGGACCACGTAGCGGGTGATCCCCACGGCAGTACCCCGCTGGATCAGCAGCTTGTGGAGTGCCAGGGTATCCTCAGTCAGATCCGGACGGGAGGGATCGATTTGGGCAAAGGGAGAAAAGGGCAAATGAAAGGACCAAAGCTCCACGCCGTACGCCAGAGACAGTCGCTTCAGCTCCTCAAAATCCAGGGCCAGGCTGGGATCGAGCCGCAAAGAAACCTCAATGCGCTCGATGCCGCCCTCCCGAAGTTGTTGAAATAGCTCCTCGCAAATGGGAGCCCCACAGGAAATACCAACCGGATACATAAAAATCACCTCGCTGTTTTTTCTTTTACCGTACCACCACCGAAATACCGTCGGGAATGGCAACGATCTGCGGATCGTCCTTGTGCAAAAGCGTCTTGGCAATCGCCAACGCCTCGTCGATGCTATGCGCCGGAATCATGTGCATATCCCGAATGATCTGATCCTCCACCGAGGAGATGTAGATCACGTGGGCGTGCAGAAGGATGCGCAACAGCACCTGGGCCTCCCATTGGTCGGGCAGGGTCTGATTCCGTCCGCGGCGCAGGATCTGCTCCATGGAAACCCGAATGTCGGCCTCGTCGGCCAGTTGATGGTACAGGTCGTCGCCACCGGTACCGTCGTTGGAGTTGGAGATCATAATGATCACGCCGTCCTTTTTGACCGTGGCCTCTCCCGCCGTCATACCCTTGACCGACTGATAAATGTTCTGATCCAAGGGGTAGCCACCGTTGGTGGAAATGGCAATGTCCGCAGGACGGGCCCGGACGCCGCAGAGCTTGGACAGAAACTCGGTTCCCGCCTGATGCGCCGCAACCGTATCCCCCGCCGTGGCGTAAATGACCTCTTTTTTATCGTTGAGCACCACGTTGACGATATAGCAAAGTCCCGCCGTGGATGCCGCCCAGAGCATATCCCGATGCAGGGGATTCCCCTCCAGAACCCCGGTGCGGGCACAGGGGTGGGCAATGAACTCGGAGCAATGGTTGGCCAGCACCGTGCCGCGGGCACAAATGCCGGGCAGAACGCTCTTGCGCCCCCCCGAAAAGCCGGCAAAGAAGTGGGGCTCAATAAAGCCCTCGGCCAGGAGCAGGTCGGCCTCAAAGGCCAGGCGATTGATCTCACATTCACCTCCCGAGGGCAGCGTGCCAATGTTCACCAGCATCTCCCGCTCGTCGCAATCGTGAATATAGATCTTTTCCTTCTCCACGATCTCCTCGCCAAACTTATGGATCAGCTCCTCCCGCGTGGTGCCCCGATGACAGCCCGTGGCAATGAGGATGGTGATATCCGCCGTGGGGTTGGTGCTGCGGATCTCCTCCAGCATGGGAGGCAGGATCAGCCGACTGGGCACCGGACGGGTATGGTCGCTGGCAATAATAACGATCTTTTTCTTTCCCCGCGCCAGCTCCGAAAGACGCGGCGAGCCTACGGGGGCGGCCATGGCCTTGCGGATCAGATCCTCCTGGGAATCGGTGGGACGGTACTGATTGATGGAGGATTCCAACACCGCCACCAGCTCCTCCCCAAAGGTATGCTCAATGTGTCCTTTGCCGTAGGGAAATGCAATGGTTTTCATGCCTCGTATCTCCTTTGTATAAATTCTGCTTTTATTGTATCATTCCCACCATCAAAAGTCAAGGAAAAACGCAAAGAAAAATCCCGACAGGATCCTTAACGGATCCCTGTCGGGAAACGGTTCAATTTGCGTCTGCGGGAACCGAGGCCTTCCGCCGACTCCGCAAAAAGCGAATGCTTCCAACGATGGCCGATGCTACGGAGATCGCCTCCAACAGGATCCCACCAACCGAGAAAACCACAATATTGTAGATCAGGCACAGGGACGACGTTACGATGATACTGTACCGCAGGATCTGAGGTCTTCCCAGGGCAATGAAAAAGGTATTGGCCACCAAAGCTACGATCAAAATCAAGGAGAGATAGCCCTCCCAGGAAAGCACGCCCATCACACCCATGACGCACATCAGGATTCCCGTAACGATCTTATGGCGTCGGGTGCCCTCGTGAACGAAGAAGCAGCAAATATTTCGCGCCAGGCAGACCACGTTGAGCACAAAGCCCGAGGTAGCCCCCAGCAAAAGATAACTGACGCAAAGCACGGCAATGCCGGGGCTTTGGATCATAAGCAATCCCTTTTTGGTGTTGGCCTGATAGGCCGAGGTAATGATGACGGTGGCAACGATCCCCAGGATCTGCCCCCATAATTCCATAGACATAACACATCTTCCTTTTTTCAAAAAACTACGCGCCCTCGCGCAAACGAGAACAGTATATCACATTTGGGAATTTTTTGCAATGGGTTTTGGGAAATCTTTTTTGAGAATGCGTCCAAAAGCACAAGGGAAAAGCTCCATAAAAAAGCGTAACCGTGAAAAGCACTCACGGCTACGCTTTCTCTTTTGGTTTTGTCGCCCTTGCAGACAGCGGAACGCTCGAAAGGATTCACTTATATCTTCTCTTCAACCCCCGCACCACAGCCAAAACAATGGCGGCACAGAGGCAGGAGGATGCAGTGAACCCGTTGGGGAAATCCCAAAACAGATACTGCACCGTAGAAATATATCCCAAAAGCATCAGCCCCAGGAAAATCACCGTATAAATATCGGTCACCTTCTCCGAAACAAAGGGGTTCTTGTAAGCCCATCGAAAGGCCGGATAAAATGCGCCGTAAGCAATGACGCAGATCACGGGGGTGGAGGCAACCAGCGTCCATTTTTGCTCTACGGTTCCAAAGAGCAGGAACAGCCCGTAGGGCAGGAGCATGAGCGCAAAACAGATCCACGTAATGAGTCGGGAGTGCCGCGTCATCGCCTCCAAAAAGCCGCGCAGACGAGTTTTGGGCACCTTGCTCGCCGAGATGGCCTTATACAGGTCCTCAATGGTCACGCCCAACGCCTCGGCCAGCGGGAGCATCAGCTCGGTGGAAGGGTACGCGCCGCCGTTCTCCCAACGGGAAACCGCCTTGTTGGTTACCCCCAGCTTCTCCCCCAGTTGGCTCTGGGACCAGCCCTTTTTTTCTCTCAATTCACAAATATAGTTTCCAAAATCAAAGCTTCCCATGGTCTACCTCCTGAATACTTTGGTGGACTCATTATATCACGCGCACCGCCATTTTTCAATACGTGGAAGGCAGATCGCCTATCTACAAACGGTAGAAATGCCGTTTTGGGTGGAAAAAACCACCGGATCAGCCACAAAACATGGCGTCCTCGCCCTCTCCCGCGGCCGGGGGCTCTCCAATGAGGATCTCATACAAAGCCTCGGCAAAAAGCGCGTGCATCTCGGGCAGGGGATGGTTGATGCGATTGGCAAGAAGCATGGTGACGTCCCGGGTTTTGGAAAGCTCCTTCCATTTGGCGTAGCAATCGCACACGGGGATCTCCAGCTCCCGTGCCAGAGCCGTGGCCGAGGACATGAACAGATCCATGCGTCCCTCGTTTTGCGCCTTGGCGGTCTTGTGCGCGTACTCCCAGTGCTTGATCGGCGTATCCTCGGCCACGTGGGTATTGAGCATATTGGGGGTCATAAAAATGACCTCACAGCCCGTCTCCCGACATTTGGTAAAGATCTGCCGCAACGCCGCCAGGTAATCCTCCAGAGAGCGGTTGACGTCGTTGAGACCAAAGCAGACGATGACGAGATCCGGCTGGTGGATCAGCACCTGCTTCTCCAGCCGTGCCACCGACTGCAACGCCGTGGTGCCCCCAATGGAGGCGTTGATCATATTGACGGGAACGTAATCCCGTACCCGGTTCAGCATTTTCTTCAGGCGGTTCCAGTACACGTTTTCGTAGTCCATGTATCCGTTCACCGCGCCGTGGGAGACGCTGTCTCCAAAAATCACAATGTTGATGGGGCCATGCTCGGTCAAGCCCTCCCGATCCAAAAACAACTTTTCCTTTATCTTCATACGGTCACATCCTTTCTTCTCTTTCTATTGTACCATACCAAGGGAAAAAAGTCAATCACCGCCCAAGCTCTTGTATCGTTTTTTACAAAAAAAGGCTCTTTTTTTCCATTTCTAACAAAAGCGTATTGTGCTACAATTAAGATGAAAGCATAGATATCCCGCCAAAGGCGGGGGCGATCAATTCAACGGTCAGGAGGCAAAAAATGAAAAGAACCCCCATCTCCCTCAACGGAAGGATCCGCGAAGCGATCTTTTCGGTGGGCGAACAGAACGATCTGCACCTAGAGCTTACCCTGGAGAGCGGCACTCGCCACCTCGTCTTTCACGATTACTTAAAGCGTGGAGCGACCCGTTTCTTCCTCTTTCATCACAAAACCCGCCTGATAGAGCAGGACGGCGGTGTCCTGCTCCGTACGCCTGCCATGGAAAAGGAGCTGGGCGAATCCATCCGAGGACTCACGGCAGACTACCTTTTCTCCTTTGACAAGGAGGAGGCCGCCTTCTCCCTCTCGGTATCCCTGGGGAGCGACGCTCCCGTGACCGATATTGAGCCCCGACTCTTTGAGGTCTCCTGGAAGGACGCCGACTTTGATCGCTTTACGGGCTACGAATACGATGCCGAGGGAAAGCCCTATCAAAAGGAATTCCCCTTCCCCGCGGACAATCCCGACGCGCCCGATTACGAGACCCTTCTCACCATGACGCCCCACGCGGCCTGGGAGAAGATGAAAACACGCCCCCACGGCTTCCAGAAGGCGGTCTCGGTGGAGGGCGAAAAGGACTTTTTGGCGGTCTCGGGCGGAGCTCCCACCTTCCACGTGGAAACCCGTTACATCGCCGCCTTCCCAACGCTGGCGGAATTTGCGGCCGACCTCCGCTTCTTCTCGGGCAAGAACGGCCCCCGCGCCCTTTTCTTGTTGGAAAAGCCCGCCGATCTGTTCCGGACCTGCGAGGCTCTGGAGCAACGCTTCCCCGCGCGTGAGGAAGCCGTTTATCTGCCCTTCCCAAAAGAGGAATATTCCCTCTCGGCGGGGGCATTGGAGCTGACGCTTCTCCAATCGAACAGCGGCGTTTGGAGCCGCCCCATTGGAAACGACGGTGGCCGTCCCCTGCCCCTCTTTACTCTGACCCTGAAGGACACGACCTACGGCCACAGCTTTGAGCTGGACGCCGGCGAAGGCTGGGACAGCGTGCAGGTGCTTTGCCGCGACGGATACGCGAGGATCCTCCTCTCGGATCCTCTGAACGGCCGAGCCGAGGGCATCTCGGTGGTAGCAGAGGCGTTCTGCGACGGGGAAAACAACCGCATCCGCTGGAAGACCCATTGCGTCAACCGCAGTGAGCGCTACTCGGTAACAAGAATATCCTATCCCCAATGCCAGGTATTTGGACGGGGCACCGCCTTTGCCAACGTGGAATGCGGACTGGTCACAAAGGATTTCAACAAACGCTCCATGGCCTATTGCGCCAAATATCCCCTTGGATTCCGCGCTCCCATGGGCTTTTGCGCCGTCTACGACGAAACCGCCCGGGAGAACGGCGGCTTTTACATGGGCATCCACGATTCCTCGGGCTTTAGCAAGCATCTGTATATGGCAGGCGCGCCCGAATCGGATCTGACCCTGATGGGGGCCCTCTTCCCCGCGGAATATCCCGGACAGGCAGGCAATTCCCAAACGCTGCCCGGAGAGATGATCTGGCAGGTCTACACGGGAGACTGGTACGACGCCTCCCTGATTTACCGTAATTTCGTCCATACCGGGGCGCAATGGTTTTACGCCCGTCGCGGCAGAGCCGACACCCCCGATTGGTTGCGTGACAACCCGGTGTGGATCATGCACTTCCTCCCCAACGAAAACCCCGACGCCAACCCGGTTCCCGTGACCCTGCGGGAGCAATATCCCGACACCTCCCCCGAGGATTGGTACAAGACCGCCATCCGTTTCCGTGAACAGATCGGCGTTCCCACGGCGTACCACGTCTACAACTGGCACTGGGTTCCATTTAACAATGACAATCCCCATTACTTCCCCGCCCATCACGATTTCAAAAAGGGCGTACAGGCGTTGAAAAACGCCGATATCCGCGTCATTCCCTACATGGCGGCCTACTCCTGGGATATGCACGACCGCCGCGGCGACGATTACCGCTTCGAGAACGAGGCCCTTCCCAACACCGCCAAGAATCCCGACGGCAGTGTGCTGCACAAGTCCTACGCCAGCACCGAGCCCAACGGAGAGGGGGTCAAGTTCGCCCGTATGTGCCCCTCCACCGCCTTTTGGAAAAACGAGGTGCGCCAGGTGGTAAAACAACTCTATACTGACTACGGCGCCGACGGCATCTATCTGGACGTCATTGCCGCCGCCTATGATCAATGCTTTGATCCCACCCATCTCCACAAGCCGGGAGCCAGCGACTTTTGGTGGCGATCCTACGAGGAGCTGATTGTGGGACTTCGCGCCCAGGCACCCAAGGACTTTGCTCTGGTGAGCGAGGCCATTGCCGAGGTCTACGTCTCGGCGCTGGACGGATATCTCTCCTGGACCTGGATCGTGCCCAATCAGGTGCCCGCCTTCCCCACGGTCTACGGCGGCTACACCCAAACCATTGGCAGAGTCATTTCCGCCAACAAGCGGGACGATGCCGACTATTTCCGCTTCCATATGGCACAATGCTTCCTCTACGGTCAGCAGCTGGGATGGATCCATCCCGAGATCGTGGACGACAAGGAGCAGTTCCCCTTCCTCAAAAAGCTGGCCAACCTCCGCTGGCGCGATGCCAAATTCTTCCGCTCGGCCCAGATGCTCCGTCCCCCCGTGGTAGAGGGTGACATGAAGCTTCTGGATGCCTCCCCCTTCCTGCGCCTCAACTACTACACCCACGAAAAATGCGCTCTGGCGGGAGCCTTTGAGGATGTGGAAGGAGCACGCCATCTCTACGTCATCAACTCGGCCAATACCGAGGCAACGGTGACGGTATCCTTCCCCACGGACGAGTACCGGATGCCCGCCCTCTCCGACTTCACCGAATCCGACGGTGCGACCCTTCTCGGCATCCGCGAGGAGAACGGCAAGACCGTCCTTTCCTGCCGCATTGCCCCTCAAGGCTTTGGCAAGATGGTTTGGAGCAAAGGAGAAAGCCTATGAACATCCAATCCTTGAGAGAGCGCGCCAAGCAAGAAGCTCTTGACTTTTTACAAAATGAAAGCGACTACCGCATGGGCTACATCGACGCCGAGCAGCCCCATCCCCTGACCCGAAATCTTTCCGACGCTTACGGGGAGGATGTAAAAAAGGGCGTACGCACGCTCTTTTCGGTGGATGCCGAAATGGCCAAGCGGGCGGCAGAGACGCTGAAAACCCCCGCTTACGCCGCATTTGCCGATTCGATCCGCAACGCGCTGAAAAACGGCGGGCGCGTCATCTTTTCAGGTTGCGGCTCCTCGGGCCGACTTTCCATGCGTCTGGAGCAATCCTGGAGATCCGCCATTGCAAAGCTCTGCCGCCGCTATCCCGCCCATGAGGCTGCCCTGCAAGCCCACCTGGAGCAGGTAGGCAATATTATGACGGGTGGCGACTACGCCATCATCCGCGCCGCCGAATCCTTTGAGGATTCCACACGCCTCGGAGAGGCCCAGGCGGCGGAATGGAACCTCTGTGAAAAGGATCTGCTCGTGGGCGTTACCGCCACGGGGGAGACCACCTCGATCCTGGGCACCGCCATCAACGCCCTGCAAAACGGTGCCACGGTGTGGATGCTGGTCTGCTCGGATCCCGCGCCGATGATAAAGAACATGGAGCGCATGCAAAGGGTATATCCCCACCCCAACTGCCATACCCTGATCCTTCCCTGCGGTCCCATGGCCCTCACGGGATCGACGCGTATGCAGTCCTCCTCCTTTGAGCAATTCGCCGCCGCGGCGGCTTTGGAGGGAGCCTTGAACGATCTTCTTGCCTCCCTTGGAATCAAGGAACCTATTCCAACCTACGGAGAGCTGGGCGACGCCTTTGCCCGGATGACCGCTTCGCTTCTTTCCCCCACCTGTCTTTCTCTCCTTGCCGATCTGACGGTGAAAGAGCAGGCGGTCTACGAGCAGGGCGGCCTTGCGACCCTCTTTTCCGACGAATGTCTCATGGACGTTCTCACCGACACCACCGAGCGCGCTCCCACCTTTATGACACCGCCCTTCTGTTCCTCGGAAATGAAGGATCAGGCAGAGTCCTGGGCGTTTGTGAAAAATCCCACCTGCAACACCAAGACCGCCTGGCAAAAATGCTTCCTTCGCACCCCAAGATGCATTGAATGGAGTCGGGAACGCTACGCCGAGCTGGGACTGAACGCCAAGCAGATCGAAAAGATCCCCAGCATTGATCTGGCGGCTCTGGAAAAATTTGAAATTGGCTATGAAAGAATGCCCGAGCGCGAGACGAACCCCTCCCTTGCCATGTGGGTGGACGTCAACGAGCCGCCTGCGGAGTACGAGGACGCATCCAAGGGCTTCTCACAGTCCCTTGTGATGACGCCGGCGAGGGCGGGAATCGAAATTCTCCCCACCCATATGGATATCTTCGAGCATCTGGCACTAAAGATGATGCTCAACACTCTTTCCACAGGGGTCATGGCGAGAATGGGACGCATTCACGGCAACTGGATGACCAACCTTGCCATGTCTAACAAAAAGCTGATCGACCGCAGCGCGCGGATCGTTGCCGACGTGTGCGGCATTTCCTACGAGAGAGCCATGGAGGAAAACTACTTCTCCCGCGCCTATCTGGAAGAAACCCACCAAAACAGCTCCCCCACCCGGGAAACCATCCAACGACTAAAGGCCGAAAACCGTTAAAAAGGAGATTTGATGATTATGGAAAAGAAAATTTTGGATCACGTTCTGTTAAAATCCGTCCCCACCGAGTACGACGTTTACTTTGATATGGCGCTGACCATGCTGGAGGAGATCATTAAGAGAAACGAAAAGGGGGAACAGACGGTAATGATCGTTCCCGTAGGCCCCACCCAGCAGTATCCCATTCTGGCGGAAATGATCAACCGCCTGGGCATCTCCCTCAAGAACGTTCATTTCTTTAATATGGACGAATATATGACCACCCCCACCAACACCATTGCCAAGGAGGATCCCATGAGCTTCTATGGCAGAATGAAGCGGGAGTTCTATGACCGAGTACGCCCCGATCTGGTCATGCCCGAGTCGCAACGTCACTTCCCCGCGCCCGGTAAGGAGGCGGAAATGGACGCCCTGATCGAATCCCTGGGCGGTGTGGATCTCTGCTTTGGCGGTCTTGGCATCAACGGCCACGTGGCCTTCAACGAGCCCCCCGAAGAGGCAGGCGTTACCCCCGACGAATTTGCGGCGCTTGGCACCCGCATCCTTCCCATCTCCCGCGAGACTCGCACCATCAACGCCTACGGATACCAGAGAGGTGACCTGTACGGTATGCCCGAGTGGTGCATTACCATTGGCATGAAGCAGATCCTCTCTGCCAAAAAGGTCTACATCGCTCTGAACCGCCCCTGGCAGAACGGCCCCCTGAAGCACACGGTACTGGATCCCGAGAGCGCCTACGTTCCCGCGTCGCTCCTGCGCCGTTGCCCCGAGGTCATCTTCTGCGGCATGGCAGAGGTGATGGAGGGAATTCTCTGATTCACTAAAAAGCCCCCCCTTCGCGCAATCCCCGGAAGGATACTGCACGAAGGGGTCGTTTTTTGTCATCGTCTCACTTCCGCTATCACGCCGCAGGCAATTTTGTTCCCCGCGTTCCCCGACGGTTGGGTCGTAAAATCATCCATGCCGTCATGGATGATCACCGTTTTGCCAAGAAGCTCCTTTACGCGAAAGCGATCGGTAAAAAAGGCGAGAAACGCCCGATCGCCCGCAGTAAACAGCGGCGGCATATCCCCCGCGTGATAGGGGTGCGGACAATCCCCGGGATTGTAATGCGTGCCGGCATTGGCAAAGGGATCCTCCGCGTTTCCGGTACAGGACGTACCTCCATGGATATGAAACGCAAAGATGTTATCCTCACACACGCCCCTCGAAACGGGAAGTCCCCGGATCTCCGCCACCACCAAAACGCCCCGCCGCGCCTGGTAGAATTTTACCGTCCCCTCGATCCGGCTATATTGCTCGCTCCCCTGCATCACCGCCACGGCCCGGGGCAGGGTTTGAAGGATGGAATAGAGATCCTTTTCGCCCGCGTCATTGCTTCTGTAATTCATACCGACCTCCGGTTTTCTGTTCTTTCTCATTATAGGTTATGCGATAAAAAGAAAACCGTGCTTTAGTAAACCAGAAAAGCCACCCTGTTGGGTGGCTTTTCTGTCAGACAGTAGACCAGCTCTTGCGAGTTGGTCTTTTATCTGTTATTTATGGACTTAATAGATGCCATAAACTGAGTAATAATCAATTACTGTAAATTCTATACCCGCAAGAACAGGTTTTAGAATCATTTGAACCTAAAAAGTACAAGAATAGCGACGTCCACAACGAGGACAAGTCACAGTTTTGGTTTGCGGTTTAATAGTTCCATTTTTAATGCTTTCTTTAAGTGCATTTTGAAGAATTGTTTTGTTGCTTTTTCCGAAAATTCCCATAACTAATACTCCTTTTGTGTTTTATTCCAAATTGGAATCATTTATATTATAATTCTTTTTCGGAATTATGTCAAGACCTTTTTGATATATAATTCTAAAAAAGAAATAAAAGGGCGAAAATTTATGAAGATTCGGAAACAAGAATACGGAAACGCAAATATAGTCGGTAGAAACATTGAGCGTTTGAGAAAAGAAAAAGGAATAAAACAGAAAGATTTTATCGCAAAAATGCAGGTAATGGGTTGTGATATCAATCCAACCAGCTATTCAAAGCTTGAGGGGCAGTTGAGAAATGCCACGGATAAAGAAATATATGTTATTTCCAAAATTCTTAACGTACCTATGGAAAGATTGTTTGAAGAATGACAAAATGGGAAGCTACCCCCCATTTTAATGTATTGGCACTAGGGTACTCGCCTGCGGCGAGGATTCGCAAGCTCTCCGCCTGTAGGGGCGACCATCGGTCGTCCGCTTACCATTGCAATGCAAAAGCGGACGTGCAATGCACGCCCCTACAAAATAAGTGGCGAATGCGAACCTAATTCTGCGTCGCTTCGCTCGCAGAGCAAGCTTCGAAGTGACAAGTGCCCCAGCCAAAACAAAAAGGACGCCGATTGGCGCACCTACGATATGCTAAGTAGCGATAACGAAGTTTTCTCTTATGAGTCCGTGTGGTTTTAAGCCACACGGACTTTCTCCGTTTATACGGCTAATTTTGAAGCTGAGGAATCTTGTTTGCTTCCCGTATTGGCGGGCAAATCAATGATACCGACAGCGTTGTAGTAAATTTCAATCTTTTGTTTTCTGTGTCCGCTGCTCTTGTCGGGAGCGTGGACGAGTATCTTATCAACCAAATCATTCAACATTTCGGGAGTAAGCTTCTCGGGATCGGTGTATTTGCGAACATTGACAAGTAACTGTTTCAAGTCTTTCGCCTGCTCCTCACCGTTTTCTACAAGATCTTCAAGCATAAGAATTTTGCGTTTTATATTTGCTTGCTCTTGTTCGTACCCTGCAGAAAGAGTGTCAAATCTTGCTTCGGATATTCTGCCCGACACCATATCCTCGTAGGTTCGCTTGAAAATTTTGTCAAGCTCTTCATCTCGACGCTTTAATACTACGATTTCCTTTTTCGCGTTCTCTACGGTTATTTGACGTTCCTTGTCCGCCTTTTCAATCTCTCGACGTACAAATGTTTCTTCAAACTGCTGCACATACACGAGCATACTCTTGATATGCTTGAAAACCAAATCGTATAGCACGGAGTTTCGAATATAGTGCGCCGTGCAGGTCCCCATATTGCTTCGATAGCTTGCGCAAGTATAATGGTCTTCTTTTTCGTTGGTATTGCTACCTGCAAAATGGAGCTTTGCACCACAATCTGCGCAAAACAGTTTACCAGAAAAGAGTTGGAATCGTCCCGTCGCCGTTCGTCTGCGCTTGTTTTGGCGCATCTTTTGAACAATCTCAAAGGTGTGAGCATCAATAATCGCAGGATGCGTATCTTCAAAAGTCTTTCTATTATCTTTGTCGTTCATCACACGCTTTTTGCTTCGGTAGTTTTTAGCGGTAGTTTTGAAGTTGACCGTGTTGCCGACATACTCTTGCCGTTCAAGAATTTTGCCGATGGTGTTATGATCCCAATGGTAAGGATCTCTGTCACCAAGCTCGCCAAACAGGGGGTAGAGATAAGCGGTAGGCGTTAAGATTTTTTCTGCTTCTAATTGCTTCGCAATCTGTTGAGGTCCCATACCGCTAACACAAAGTTTAAAAATCTTTCGTATGATTTCTGCGGCAGGTTCATCGATTATCCACTTGTTTGGATTTTTCTCATCCTTCTTGTAGCCCAACGGCGGTCTTGTGGCAAGGTGTTCTCCGTGATTACCCTTTACTGCAAAAGAGGACTTGATCTTTTTAGCAGTATCCCTCGCGTAAAGCTCGTTGCAGAAGTTGCGGATTGGTGTCATATCGAACTCGGTCTGCACTGCGGAATCGACGTTATCGTTTATAGCAATAAACCTTACGTCATTTTCGGGAAATACAATGTCGGTATACATTCCGACTTGCAGATAGTTTCTGCCAAGACGAGACATATCCTTGACGATGACCGTTCCGATCTCGCCGTTCTCAATCATTTTCTCCATTTCACGAAAAGCAGGGCGGTCAAAGGTCGTTCCCGAATATCCGTCGTCCACAAAGAATCGTAGATTTTTGAAGTGGTTTTTCCTTGCGTATTCATTGATCAATGCTTTTTGGTTGACGATACTATTGCTCTCTCCCTCGCGCCCATCGTCTTGGGACAGACGGCAGTAGAGAGCCGTTATTCTGTTTTCTTTCAGTTGTCTGTTCAAATTTTCTCCTTTCCGACAACCGATACAGTATTATCGCTTGTCTTTATTATAACACAACTCGAAAAATATTTCAACACTTTACAACGCTAAAGCGAAAGTTTTATTGTAAACTTTCTTCTTTCATCATTCGCCAAATTTTCTGAAGAAGGTTTTCTCGCGCGTTAGGGTTAAAGTGCCCGCAAACCTCATAGGTCGTATGACCTTCTTTTTCCTCAAAATCGAAGGTGGAAGAAGATACGTTATAGTGTATGGGTATTTCATCGCGGTCGGTAATAGCTACGTGGGCAGGAGGCTGAGGCGGATTTTCTGCCCACTTCTTTTGGTACTCGGCATATCGTTCTTCGATATATTTATCTTTTTCAGACTTCATACTACTTCCTCCTTCTTATTGATCTCGATCATCTTGGCTCTTGCTAACGCCTTGCGTTCCTCGGTGTACTGCGCGGTGAGGCGGATGGAGAATCTGTCCTTATTGATCTCGAAAGAAAGATATCCAAGCTCGTCATCGTCGGTCAACCGGCAGAGGTTGGGAAACTTTTTCGCAAAGATAAGCAGCCTCTTTTTCAATGCGGTGTTGTGCGTCCGTATCACTACGGGCGCGGGTGTTTCATCAAAATAGATTTCGGTTGTTTTTTCATTCTTTTTCTTGTGTGTAATCATTAAATTTCTCCTAATTTGAGTTGTTTTTTGAAGTAAGGCGTTTTTTGCTTAAAAAGGCTCGGTCAAGAGTGTAGGAAAATGCTGATTTTCCAATAGAAAGTGCATTTTTGATGTGGGATACGATTGGGGGGGTTCAGAAATAGAAAAATGCTGTTTTTACTCGGTCAAGACCGTAAAACTGCTTTTGTGGACAGCTACAAATTTGTACGGTCAAGATCGTCAGTTTTAATTATCAAAGTACGGTGGACACGCGGTGTCCATCCTAAAATCAAAGGTTCAAAATGAGCCTTTGATTTTACATTTTCAAGTGGTCAAAATGACCACTTGAAGCGCCGTACTCAAAGTGTCAAAATGACCCTTTGCCCTCTTGTGATCAAGTGCTCGTTTTGAACGCTTGATTTCATCGGGCGTTTTTCGCCCGATGATCGTTAGCAAAATCAAAGGGCAAAATGACCATTTGATTTTTCGGACAGTTAAGCCGCATAAGATCAAGTGGAGAATTTCGCCACTTGAAATCAAGTTAGCAATTTGATAACTTGATTTTTATCTCTCCTCACGTCCGTTCTTTTTGAGTGCGGATTTCTGCCTTTCCTGTTCGACGAGCTGCGGGAACTCAACGCGCTCTACCGTCTTTTCAATATCATCACTACGGTCGTAAATATCTTTGCACATGGCGTACTCCTTCCGAAGCGGCTTGAGCTTGTCTGAGATAGCAAAGATCTGTTCGCGTATCGGCTGCATTTCTGCGGGGTCTTTCATCCACCGCATTTTGTTGCGGAGCTTCTGTGGCTCCTTATAAAGCACATCCATTTTCGCACGAACCTTAAGCGCGTGTTGGATGAGATCATCCTTGGTATCAAGTCCGTACTTGCCGAGGAACTTTGCCTGCTCCGAGTACATACGGGCGCGGCGCACATCCTCCTTGATGGCGGCATAGGCTTCGGGATTCTTGGGGATCACCTTGGGTATCACACCAAGAAGATAACAGTAATGGAGATAGAGTGCGTAAAGACCTCTCGGTTTCTCGCGTAAGGTTGGCTCGTAATACTTGATCGGCGTCCATTGATGCGCCCGTGCATTGTTTCTTATTCTCGCCTCAATATCCTCTTCGGTATATCCCTCACCGAGCTTGTCCAAACGGAAGAACTTGTTATATCCGTATGGCTTGATGCGGAGATACTTTCCTCGGCGCTCAAAAGAATAACCGAGGCTCCGCATACGGTTGTAAAAGTTCTTGGAAAGAAATTCATTATTAGCCACAGCATCAATATCGGCACGTATCTGATCACGCATCGTAGGGATACCTTTCTTTTCGGCGTGAACCTCTGCGATATGTTTTGAACCTTGCTGCTTCGGATTTTCTATGACCGACAATCCATACTCCCTGCAAAGTCTATCCGAGGTGTCGCGCATCAGCTTGTAAGTAGCGTTACAATCGTGATACCGTTTCCCCGAGAATCCCGTCGCTGGTATGCAAAAATGATTATGCACGTGCCCTCTATCGATATGGGTGGCAACGATGATTGGAAAGTCCTCGCCCCATAGCTCATCGGCAAGCTGAATTCCGATAGCGTGAGCGGTGTCCGCATCCACCTCGCCTGGCTTGAAGGATTGGTATCCGTGGTAGACTTGGATGTTGGAAGGTGATGTTCCTTCCAAGAGCGTCAGCATAACCTCGTTAGCGTTATCAGGTGTGCAGTTAATGCCCGTAACAAATTTCTTTTCCTCCGTAGCAAAGTGATCTGTCGACAATCCAAGCACTTCGGCGGCAAGTCGCATTTCTTCGATATCGGTTTCGCGCTCCACCTCCATTGTGGTTTTGTTCTTGTTGGCGACGTAGGCGAGGAGCTTGCTGACGTGTGCGCTTACGTCCCAAATCTTAGTTGTTGCCAATCAGCTTTACTCCTTTCTTCGCGTACTCTTGTTGGATCGCACCAAGTACCTTCATCACCTCGTCGGCATAACGGCGGTATTCGAGGTCATCCACAAAGCCGAGCGTGTTTGCCCGCGCTGCGATCTGATTCATACTCACGCCCAAGCGACGAAGCTCGCGGGTAAACTCCTTGACTTCCACCGACGGCGGGGCAACCGGCTCGATCCAATCAATGAGCAACCGCAGATATTTGCTCTTGTCACGTTTGAACGTCGCAGCATCCATGCAAAGCTTTTCATACTCATCGTCACTCAGATAGACCTTGACGAGGTGGGTACGCTTGCGCTCGCCTTTTACTTTTTCCTCTGTCTGTTTCATTTTGTTTTACTCCTTTGCTATAAATTTTTATTATGAATTTTTCAGTACGGGGGTCTGGGGTACTCCCCACCTTTGCATTTTGTGTCCACAAATGCAGTGCTTGTCAAGAAAAGTAGACGGACTACAAGTCCGTATCATTTTGAAGTAGATTTCATTTTCGTTCTCCTTTCCTTCGATAAATTTCGACATTGAAAGCGCAAAAAAAGGGCAGGTATCACTTACAACCGCCACAACAAAACATAATAGGAATTGAATCCGATTATGCGTGTGATGATATGTAACTGATACCTACCCTTAGATTGATTGCTGAACTTCGGGCAATTTGCTTTGCAAATTGCGTGGGGGATTCATCTGTGCGACAAATCTCCGCGAGCCTCACAATCCCCCATATTCACAGATGGGAGGATGGATCACTAAAAATATGTGTTATTTAATTTGATTTTGTTTGTATTTTTGAATGCGCTCGTAATAGCTCGGTGCGTATTCAAAGCGAGAGCGCGGGCGTGGTTTCTTGGGGGACAGCACACAATGAATGGTTCTCACATCTTCTTGTTGCTCACCAATCTCGTCATTTATTACACCTTCAAACACAAGCGCGTCGGAAGGAAGAACGTTATTTTCATAAACTCCGGTAACTCTGTGATTGAACACGTGAACATATTCAAATCGAACGTGCGGCGCGAGAGAACGAAATTCGCGATGAATCATTTCGGTTCCGACGTGACGGCGGACACCGATGTATTGCTTACACTTGGGGCAAACGATAACGTAATCGGCTACGCCGTTTTCTTCAAGAAGTGAGAGTACCGTTTCATTTTTTGCCACGGCATCGCCTGCAAACATAATATTCTTCGCATGACAAGCGGGACAATCGAAGGTCGGAAGCTTATACTTCTTCGGCAAAGTTCTTTGCTTATAGTCTGCATTGACGATCTCGTCCAAGCGTTTCTGCCGATCTTCCTCCGTCTTGAAATCTTTTTCAAATCTGCCTTTGTTGGAGGTAAGATCGTATTTCTTTTGGGGCATCGACTACCTCCTTTTCTTCAAGCGGTGCATTACGCAGACCGCAACTCCTTGTATCTTCAGATCTCTCGGATAGATGTCGGGATAGGTTTCTTTATCCTCGTTGCAAGAACGAAGAATGTATATGCCGTTATCCACGACAAGCTCCTTGAGATTGTTAAGACCTTCATAGAGAGCCACAACGTAATCTCCGTCGCTTGCAGTATTTTGCTTGCGGATAACAACGTAGTCGCCTTCGTTCACTCCGGCATCGATCATCGAATCACCCTTTGCAATCAGCACGAAGAACTCTCCCGTGCCGACTAAACTTTCGGGGAGACGGATATACTCGATGACTTCCTCTGTTTCTTCTTCACCCTCGCCGCAACGAACGTAACCGAGTACAGGCGCGGATGCGTGACGCGATTCCAAATCGATGCGCTTGGTAGAGATCGACTTGCGACCGTTGTATTCAAGCTCGCCGCTTTCTTTGAGCGAGAGCAGATAACGATGCACGGTTGCCAAAGCAATTCCCGTGCCCTCCGCGATAGTTCTCACGGCAGGGATCTCGTTATATTCGTTGTAATACTCGTCGATGAAATCAAGTATCACACTCTTTTTTGATTCGTCTTGTCTTCGCATAACGCCTCCAAGAAACAAAACGTTTCAGTATGTAGAGCTATTATATCACATTATTTTTCCATTGTCAAGTGGTTAGTGAAAATATTTGTTTCAGTATTTTCGCAAAGCAAGCGGTGAGCCGAGGCTCACCGCTTTAGTTATTCAGTTTTGTGGTTTTGGCTCAATCAGAAATCAGATGAGTTTCTTCTTTCTGAATACGAACCACCAAAGAGCGAAACCGCCACCGCCGAGAACGACCACGGAGCCTGCAATGATGCCTGCAATAGCACCGCCGGAGAGTCCATCATCGGGATCCTCGGGTTTATCGGTTCCGGGGACGTCTGTACCGGGCACATCAGTACCGGGTGTATCTGTGCCGGGAGTGTAGTTGGGATCAGTTTCACCGCACTCGCACTTGCCCTCGATGAAGTTATGCTCGTGAGGAGGCTGATAGTTGGGATCGGTTGCGCCACAAGCGCACTTGCCGTCAACGTAGGTGTGAGCTGCAAGCTCGCCCTTTTCATCACCACAAACGGAACACTTCGCCTTAGCGGTACAGGTTGCTTCGCTGTACTTATGCTCTGCAAGCTCACCGTATTCTGTATTACATTCAGAACACTTTGCCTTTGCTTCACAAGTAGCCGTTCCGCCGCTGTGTGCGGTTACTTCTTTCTTATCTCCGCAAGAGCACTCCTTCCAATGGTTTGTTCCATCGGATTTCCAAGTTGTTCCATAATCGTGAGTATGGGGAGGAGGTGTTACACCGCCGGACAAGGTCTTATCACAGGAATCACACTTGTTGTTACTGTTTGCATCAACGTGGTTACCCTCATCAGCTTTCTTTCCGCAAGAACATTCCTTCCAGTGCTTATCTGTGTCGGTTTTCCAATCGCCGTAGCTATGGGAAGGTGTCGTGCCTGTAAGAGCTTCAAGAGTGGTTTCTACCTTTCCTTCTGTGAAATACTTTCCGCAAGCAGAGCAATGATAGTGTGCTGCTACGCTTGCTACAAGCTCTGTCTGCGTATGCTTTTCAGTAACAGCAGAAACGAGAGTACCGTAATTGTGAGAAGCTTCGATCTTACCTGCGCCTGTTTTCCATGCTGCAAGGTCTGTGATCTCATTTGTACAATCCGCCTCTGTATAGAACTTACCGCAAGAGCACTTGTAATAGTCGTTCCATCCGGGAGTAGTACAGGTTGCGCTCTGACCGAGCTGCTTTACACCGTTGCCGTGAGTATGAGGAAGGGTTCTGTCGTGATCGCAGGTGTTACACGTTACATCAGTAGCGTTATCGTATACGTGATTGTTTTCCTCGGACTTAAGGCCGCAAGAACATTCCTTCCAGTGCTTATCGTCGTTTGTCTGCCAAGCGCCGTAGCTGTGAGAAGGAGTCGCGCCTGTAAGCTCCTGAAGCGTAGTTTCTACCTTGCCGAAAGTAAAGTATTTATCACAAACGGAGCATTGGTAGTGAGCCGCTATGCCTGCCACAAGCTCTGTCTGTGTATGCTTTTCGGGAGTTGCGGGGATAAGAGTGCCGTAATTGTGAGAAGCAGCGATCTTGCCTGCGCCAACCTTCCACGCTTCAAGGTCGTTTATAGGCGTTTGACAATTTGCGTCCTCGTAATAATTTCCGCATTCGCAACGGTAATAATCCTTCCAACCGTCAACGATACAGGTTGCGCTCTGTCCGCTTTCGGCTACACCAACGCAAGTGTGCGGAATAGCCTTCCACATTGCGATGATATAGGTGTTATCGTTAATAATAATTGTTTCACCGGGCTGCTTTTGTGCCGTTTCTGCACTTTGAGCAGAGCCTACGCGAATGCTCCAATAATCAAACTCTTTTCCTTCGGGAGCAATAATTCCAACGTCACCAAAGGCTTTCAGGGTGAAGCTTGAACCGAATGCAATATCGGTTTCGAAATCAGCCGATCCGCTGCCTTCGCCTACACCGTAAGCAACAGTGTAAGTGGAAGCAGGCGCTTCTTTCCAGATCGCAATGATGTATGTGTTATCGTTAATGATAATTGTTTCACCGGGCTGCATTTGCGCAAACTCAGTGCCCATTGCAGTTCCTTTGCGAATGCTCCAGTAATCGAAGGTAAACCCATCAATCGGAGTAAAGCCCATAGATTCGGGGGTATACAGCGTGATCTGGGTTCCCTCCGTCACGTAATCGAAATCATTCGATCCGTTACCTTCGCCGGGCGTGTATACGTAGATATACTCCTGCGCGACTCCCGCCCAATTTATGACGAACTCGTTACTTGTAGCAACTGCATCGTTTCCAATATACGTTACGATGCGGAAACGGTAGGATGCTGCCTCATGGCTTTCAAAGTCGTAATCATCAAGGGCGTTTTGAGGGTACTGAATATCCCACTGATCCCAAGCCTCGCCGTCCCAGTACTGTATCTCTGTGCTGGTAGGAATGAAGCTGGTCTGCCATGCTACGTTAAGGGACTCACCTGCGTTAACCGTACCGCCCGTGGGCTGGGTGGTAAAGGCGTAGGGATTGACGATGGGGGCGGAGGCGGGCTTGCGGATGATGACGTAGACGAGGAGCTTGCCGTTTTTGATCTCCACGCTGTCCAGCTCACTGCCGTTGACGGTCACATCAATGGCTTCGGCATCCGCGAACACGGCGCCGGTGGCGGGAGCAACTGTAATCAAAGCGTAGTAAGGAACGCCCGACTCAAAGATCTCGGCGGCGGGATTGTCCTCGATGTCGAACCACTTTACGCTTTCCACAACATAGGATTCGGGATCGCCTACGGTGACGGCCGTGTCGGGGGTATTGCCGCCCACGGGGTTTTCGAGGTCGGTGATGGCAACCTTATCCACCGTCTTTGCGCCGCAGGTGAAGGTGTACCAGATCTGATACTGATTGGCGGAGCAGTTTTCAAGGTTGATCTGCGCGGTATTGCCATTGATGCTGGCTGCGGCATAAATGCTGTTGCCATGGTTAAACAGGAAGGTATAACCGTAGTCCGGCACAAGGTCGATCATAACGGTGTACACATGTCCTGCCTGGAATTTCTCGGTTTTGTCCATGATCGAGCCGGTGTAGTTGTTACCGTCGCGGAGCCAGACGATACCGTTGACCTTCCAGTTACCGGAGTTGGTGCCTGCCATGGAATAGCCGGTACCGAAGCAGTTGGCAATATAATCGGGGGTTTGTCCTGCCACGGGAGCGTCTATGTTGGTGATGGTGATGCTCTCCACCACGCTGTCATTGCACTCACCGAAGTTATATTCCACGGTGATATAGCGGGAGGGATCCTGATCGTATGCCTTGATAACGTTGGCAGAGTAGCCGTTGACCGTGGCGGTCACGTCGGGCTGAATCGTACCCACGTCGATCAACGGGAACTCATAGCCGTTGTTGGTGCGGATGTCGACAACCAACTTATAGTAGTAGCCCGCCATAAATTTGTGACTGCCGTTGATCTCCCACCAATCGTCGTTGTCGGAGGACATATACCACGTGCGGTACTCGGTGTAGTTGGAGCTGCCGCCAACGGCGTAGTAGGCATCACTGCCGCAGCCGATCGTGTAAGAGGGAGTATTGCCCTCCTTGGGCGCGGTGATGGTCAGGTCTACCTGAGGGACGATGTTGGGGCATTCGCCAAGGTCTACGGTCAGAATGACACCCGTTTCGGCGTTGCCCGCAATGGTGGAGACCGTAGCGTTCTTGTAGTTAACGGTAGCAGAGGTCAGAGGATTGGCGAATTTCACGCCGTCATCGGCGGTGAGGACGATCACGACCGTATAGGTATTGCCCGCCGTAAAGCGTGCGCTGCCGGTGGTGGTGTTCCAGGGCTGACCGTTTTCGTACCAGGTGATCGACTCCACGATAGCACCCTCGGGAACCAGGTAGACCTCCGAATCGTAGATGGCAGGAGATTTGCCCGCCGCAGGGGAATTGACGTGGATATTGACCGAGGAGATCTCCTGATAGACCTCCACAAAGCCGCTGGTCGTACCGCAGCTTGCGGGATCGGTCTTGACGCCGTCCACGGTCAGGGTGTAGCCGTTTTCGATATAATCGCTCATGACAGAGGCATACGGCATACTGATTCCCTTAAAGCCGCCGCCGTATAGATAGCAGGTAGCATTTTCTTCAATCATAAGACCGTAATGCTTGGAGCCTGCGGCACCGTCGGAAACATTGCTGTAGAATGTTCCATCATGGATATTGGCTACACCGTCATACAGCAAAATTGCGGAAATGGGTGTTTGGTTGTGACGATTGGTACCGACCACGGTGCCACCGTTCACATACAACTTACCGCCGTTTACGTTGATACCGTAGCAGAAGGCGGTTCTGTTGCCGGTGTCGCCGGTTATGGTGCCGCCGTCAACAAACAGAACACCGTCTGTCGTCACTTGAATGACGGAGGTTGGCCAGCCCACCGCATTACCGTGGAAGGTCAGACCGCCCGCACCCGAGATGGTCAGACGGGAGCCCGATTGAACCAACAGCAGATTCTCATAAACGCGGTGTACGTTTTCCGTTGCATTGGGTGCGGTAAACTGGGCGTTGCCCATCAAGATCAGGTCTTTGGTGCCGCGGACCCAAATACCGGGGCAACGGTTGTCACCATAGGGGCTGGCGTCGCTCATGCTGACCAGCGGAAGCATATCATCCACGTTCCCAAGCGCCACGTAGCGGATGTTGGGGCTTTCCATAGCGTACTTGAATTCCTCGTAGGAGTAGCAGTAAGCGGGATTGCTTGCACTACTGCCTATGCCCGAGGGGAACTGGGCGGTGAAATAGTAGCGGAATTTCACATAGGTATCATCGAGGTTGCTGGATTCCACGCGCTCGACTTTCTTGAAGCCATTGCCGGTGTAGCTTTCACCGGTGATCGTGGTCGTCAGATTGTCGGGAACAAAACGATACAGATGCCTGTATTCATTTTTGATGCTGTAGGCATATTCAAAATAATAGGTTTTTCCGGCCTCAAACAGGTCATTGTTGCCCAGCTTCGTGCCATCTTCGCTGTACCACGTTCTGCCCAGCTCGCCGACAATATGATAAGGAGCGGCCTCATCAACCTCAAGTGTATTGTCAAACAGCGTGCAACTTTCACCGGCGATAGGCGTCAGATTCTGCTCATAGCGCTTTATCGTTGCCTCCACACAATCCAACCACGTAACGCTGGGGATAGTGTAGGTATAATTTAGAGTCAAGGTCTTGTTATCATTGGTAAATGCGTAGTGAGAAGGACTCTGGAGTACGCCGCCGCTGGTCAGCTGAATGGTTGGGTTTTCATCAAACTTGTATCCATCTTTGGCGGTCAGTATCACCTGGTAGGTGTAGGTCTCTCCTGCAACGAACGTATTATTGCCGTGCTCGTCTTTACCCCACACGTTACCCATCCATAAGCCGGAAGTCATCTGACAGTTGCTGTAGTAAATATCCGCGCTGCTTTCGGTTACAGACATTCCATCAGTGGGGCTGACCAAATCCTTAAACACCACCTTGGTGATATCGGGATAGGTACGCTCACCATTCATGGTGATGGTCAGCTTCATGTAGGCATAAAACGAACTGCCGGTATCTATAATATTCGACACTTCTGAAGTGTAGGTAAAATCACCGGGATTGGTCAGCATAATTTTCGTATTTTCTCCGATGGTGTATTGATCCGGGTTCAACACTTCAACTACAATTTCCGAATTGTAGGTGCGACCGGCTTCATAGTACATACCGGTATCATCATAGGTCTGATTGACCACCACCGAAGTGTTATCAATGCGCCAAAGAAGAACATTTCCTGTCAGCTCGATCCGGTCATCGGTCTCCGTCAGCCTGCCACCGAGCATATATTTGATGGGGTCGCCAACGGCAGGGATCTCGCTCGAGTTCATGAATGAGAGCGTAAGCTCTTCGATCTCTGTCGGACCTGCCGCAAATGCGGGCAACGCCCCGAACGGTACAATGGAAAGCACCATTACGAGTACGAGCAGAATTGACATGAGCTTTGACTTAATTTTTGTTTTCATTGTCTTTTTCTCCTTTAACTGTTTCCCTTGCCCCGAAAGACAAGGGGATATTGTTTAACGCCTATTATTTTTTCTTGAATACTGCGATGAGGTCAGCAAAGCTCTTTTTCTTGATAACAAACCAGAAGAGAGCAAAGCCGCCTACGCCTGCTACGAGGGCAGAGCCGATTACGATACCTACAATCGCGCCTGCACCGAGTCCATCTTTATCGTCGCTCGGATCATCGGGAGTGTTATTCGGGTTGTCGGGCGTATTGTTAGGATTATCGGGATTATCGGGAGTGGTACTCATCTGATATTCGCAAGTATCGCACTTGCCGTCGTTATTGCTATCGGTATGAGCTGCTTTGTTTGCCTTATCTCCGCAAGCACACTCGTTCCAATGCTCGTTTGCATCGGTTTTCCAAGTCGTGCCGTAGTCGTGACCCGTAGCATCTATAGCCCCCCATGCGACAAGGTCGGGTATCTCAACCTTGCCCTCCGCATCCTCAAAGCTCTTACCACAGAAGCATTCATAATGTTTTTCAAGACCGTTTTCGGTGCAGGTAGGCTCAACCTTTTCAACTAACTTGGGAGCACAGGCATGAGGAATACCTGTATCCTCGTGATAGGTTATCATACCCATCCACATTATACCCGTGCCATAACCTTCCGTCATCGTTGCTTCCCACGCAACACCGTCAACCGTGATTAAATTTTCAGAGATCTTTTCG
>JAFTNJ010000043.1 GCA_017451915.1 Clostridia bacterium | reverse complement strand
TTCCCCAGTGGGGGAATGGTGTCATATGTCGCAAGCGACAAGTGACGGATGAGGTGTCCTTAACGAAAAGTAACTCCTCATCCACCACTTCGTGGTCCCCCTTCTCCCGCAGGAGAAGGCTTCTTGACTCCTCGCTTCGCTTGGATAAATAATCTGGGCAAAGCTAAAGCTTTTGGGAACCACCAGCACTGCTGGTGGTTTTCGTTATACAAAAAGAACCGCCATACCCAAAGGTACGGCGGTGATTGTGTAACGAATTATTAAACCAATTTTTTCAAGTGCTCTATTTGTATTTCTTTGCCAATTCCATGATTACAAATAAGGGGAAAAACAAAATTGATAAAATACAGCCCATCTCCCCAAGCTTCTTGTTTTTCATGACGTTTTCGGTCTCCTTACGGTTAAAATTCGGTTTCTTCCTAAAGCTTGAAAAATCCGAAGCGGTTACAACAACACTTTTTTACGAACATAATCGATCCCCGCACGCTTTGCCTGCAAGCTCTGCATACGGCGCGGAATGTAATAAAGCTTTCCGTCCCGGCGCAACAGAGCTCCGGTCTGGTGGTAATGAAAATCCACGTCGGCCGCGCGGCAATCGTTGGCAATGGTCTCAACCCAGGAAAAATCACAAGGACGTGCCCCTTCCCCCGATTCCCCTCCGGCACAAACCCGGTCGATTCTTTGACGGTCCAGATAGGGGCGAAGATCGATGGCAGAGAGCAGCGGCTCACAAACGATGATGCGATGACGGATGGGAAGCGTTAAAAAGATGGGCAAACGCTGGTCGGCGCGCGCCTGATTCTCGCAGGTGCAACCAACGGTTACGTTGTGGTAGCCCTCCCCCCAATCGGATGGAAGCACCGAGGCAAGCCGTTGAATCCGCTTGGTAAAAAACACGAAATGAAGATCCTGGCGCAATCGCATCATGCGCCAGGCATCCTCGCGCCAAGGGTCGGCCCCCTCCAGAAGAAAATCCGAGGAAAAGCAGGTATATACCGTCTCCCCCGAGGGGATCTTATATCCGTTTTTTCCTTCCCGCAGGGGGAGCAAAAAATCGGCGTTCAAGCGAAGCTCCCCGGCGTTTTTCTCGTGGGCGGCATCAATGCGAAAGACGTAGCAGTTGCCACAGCCCTCACTCACGCGCACACAACCGTGCCAGGGGTTCCAGGAAACGCTCATTGGTCGGCTTTCTCGTTGAGTGCATCCACCTTGAGCCCGTTCAGCTCCTCTAAAAAGGTATCGATATCCTTGAACTCCCGATACACCGAGGCAAAGCGGACGTAGGCAACCTCATCCCGCACCTTGAGCTTGGCCATGACCATTTCTCCCAGCTCCACCGAGGAGACCTCCTGGCGCAGGGTATTTTGCAGCTCGCCCTCGATCTCATTGACCAGAGATACCGCGTCCACGGGACGTTTTTGTGTGGCCTTCATAACACCGGCAAGCAGCTTTTGCTTATCAAACAGCTCCTTGCCGCCATTCTTCTTGATCACAATGATGGGCAAGGTTTCGATCATTTCAAAGGTGGTAAATCGTTTTTGGCAGGAAAGACATTCTCTGCGGCGGCGAATACTGTTGTTCTCCGCCACCGGCCGTGAATCCACGACCTTGCTTTCCTCACACCCGCAAGCGGGACATCTCATAGCAGGTACCGTAAAAGCGCTCCGGCTTTTTCCTTTTTCATGGGATTTGAGAGAGCGTTGCTCTCTCCTGTTATTTTACCATAAGAAGCCAAAAATGTAAAGGGCTTTTTGAATTTTTCTTCTTATACAACCTTCAAATCGCTTAAAACCTCCTGCAAAGAGCAGGGAGTGACCGCGCCGCGCACCAGCTTGGAATAGGTATCCCAGGCTCTTAACAAATCGTCTCCCAAATACGAGCCTGCGCGCTCGCCGTTCAGCTCCACGGAAACAAAAAAGCGGGTCTGCTTTCGACGACGTTCCGCAATCAAGCGGTAGAGTAGGGACAGCCCTCCGTAGAGAACACACTCTTCCTTCAGGGTCATTTGTGCCGTTTCCTCCGTGCGTATGCCAAGGTCCTTCATCATTCTCATCCAATCCATCCTTTCGTTTTTTTCACAGTGGTCTGCGATCTTATTATAGCATACGCGCGAAGGCTGTAAATCTTAACAAAAATTCCATTCTTTTTTGCAAACATCACAAAAAAACAGACCGCGTTAACGGTCTGTATCGTTTCTTTGGAATAATCATGCAAGAAAAGCGAATGAAAATACCATTTTTGCCAATGCTTATAGAATAGATTTTTTTATATGCACCCTTCAATCTTCTCCAAAAGAGGAAATATCTTTGCATTGACAAGGAAATTGCACCTGCTGTATAATAAAAAGGAGGAATATTCATTTTTACTTAAAAGAATAAACATACAGAACGAGAAAGGAGGAAGCGATGAAAAAACAACACCGCACGCGGCGTCTCTCCCCTTCCAAATGGATGTTACATCTGGAATTTGGCGGTCTTGCCCTCATTTTGGGCTTTTTTCTGAAGGAATATACCGCTCTGCGCGCAACCGATCCCGTTTACGCCAACCATTACTACCCCGAACTGGCGGAATACATCATTGGTGCCTTTGTGATTGCACTGATCTCGGCATTGCTGGTACACTTGCTGGAGTTGGAGCAAGAGCATAAAACCAAAGGGTGATTTTTTATCATGGTTTTATCAACATAAAGAAAAAGGAAGCGCAACCATTGCCGTTGCGCTTCCCTTTTGTTTGTTTAATAATGATTAGTCACAGTTTTCCCAGTTGTGGTATACGTCCATAACGTCATCGTCATCCTCCAGCTTTTCAATGAGGAGGCTCATGAACTTAATGTCTTCCTCATTCTCCAGAGTAACGTAGTTAGAAGCCTGTTTGGTCTTCTCGGCAGAGAGGATCTCATAGCCGGCATCCTTAAGGACGTCTTGAATGGCATAAACGTCGTCGGGCTCGGTGGTAACAACAAACACCTCACCGTCGGCCTTGAAGTCTGCCGCGCCGGCTTCCAGTGCGGTCTCCATCAGCTTATCCTCGTCCACGTCTCCATCCTCGTTGTTGATGACGATCTCACCAACGTCGGTAAACAGGTAGCCCACGCAGCCGGTCTGGCCCATGTTGCCATGGTACTTGGAGAAGTACGCGCGCACGTTGCCGGCGGTACGGTTGCGGTTATCGGTGGTGGCGGTAACAATGACGGCAATGCCCGCGGGGCCGTAGCCCTCATAGGAAACCTCCTCGTAATTCTCGGAGGTGCCGCCCAGCGCCTTTTTGATGCAACGCTCGATGTTATCGTTGGGAACGTTGTTGGCCTTTGCCTTTTGGATCAGGTCACGCAGCTTGGAGTTGGAGGTGGGATCTCCGCCGCCTTCCTTTACGGCAATGGTGATCTCCTTGCCGATCTTGGTAAAGATCTTGCCTCTTGCGGCGTCGGTCTTTTCTTTTTTGTGCTTAATATTCGCCCATTTGCTATGTCCAGACATGGTTTACGGTTTCCTTTCCATCTATATACAATTAAATTTTTTCGGTTTTCTTCAAGCAGATCAGATCAAAGGCATTGCCAAGAACGATCTTGGTGGCCTCGGTCAGCGCTACGCGGGTAGCCTTGACCGCCGCGTCCTCGGCTCCAAGGATGGTACAGTTGTGATAGAAGCGGTTGAAGGCTGCCGCCACGCTCAAAATATAACGAGCAATGACCGAGGGCTCATACGTATCCAGGGCCTCACGAACTTTTTCCTCAAAGGTCGCCAGCACCTTGGCCAACGCAACCTCCTCGGGGGCACTGATTACCGGCTTGCCTCCCTTTTCCACACCCTCGGCGCGGGAAAGAATGGAGCAAGCTCTGGCATAGGTATATTGCACATACGGGCCGGTGTTGCCCTCAAAGGACAACGCGTCCTCCATAACGAAATTGATGTCCTTCATACGAGTGTTGGAGAGATAATAGAAAACGATGGCACCAACACCGATCTCCTCCGCGATCTTCTCTTTGTTCTGCAGATCGGGATTCTTTTCCTCCATAATACTTGCAACCTTCTCGGTCGCCAGCGCAAAGAGATCGCGCAACAAGATTACGTTACCTGTTCTGGTTGCCAGCTTTGCACCGTTGATACTAACCGTTCCGTAAGGAACGTGAACCAGCTTATCTGCCCAGTCGTAGCCCATCAGTTCAACTACCTTGAACCATTGCGCAAAGTGCAAGCTCTGGCCCGCACTGGTGACGTAAACCGACTTGTCAAAATTGTAAAGCTGCTTGCGATCATACGCCGCCGCAATATCACGGGTAGGATAAAGCGAAGAGCCGTCACGCTTGAGAATCAGACAAGGAGGCATATTATATTCGGAAAGATCTACGATCGAGGCGCCGTCATCCAATTTCAAAAGACCTGCGTCACGCAGCTTTTGTACCTGAACGGGCATTTCATTGGAGTAGTTGCTCTCTCCCTTGTAGCTATCAAAGGTAATGCCCAACTGAGCATAGATCTCGTCGTTTGCCTTGAGAGAAAGCTTTACCAGCCAACGCCAAAGCTCCAGATTTTCCTCGTCGCCCTGTTCCATCTTACAGAACTCGGCTCTCGCTTCGTCTGCCAAAGCGGGATCGGCGGGGATGCCCAATTCTTCATTTCCGGAAATGGCGTTGTTGATACGCACGTAAAGATCCACCAACGCGTCCACGCCGCCGTTCTCCACGGTCTCGCGGTCGCCCCACTTCTTGTAGGCAACGATCAGCTTGCCAAACTGGGTGCCCCAGTCACCTACGTAGTTGATACCCACGCAACGGTAACCGGCAAACTCATGGAGCTTACGGAGCGAATGTCCGATCACAGTGGTTCCCAGATGTCCGATATGGAAGGGCTTTGCCAGGTTGGGAGAGGAATAGTCGAATACGACCACCTTACCGTCACCGTTCTCCGGAGAGCCGTACTTTTCCCCTTTTTGTGCTACGTTGGCAAGGGTGTGACGCGTCAGATACGCGCCGTCAAGGGAAAGGTTAAAATATCCTCCAACGACCTCGGCGCGCGCCACCGCCTCATCGGCAAAATCCTCGGCAATGGCCTGGGCGATCTGCACGGGAGCGCGGCGCAGGGTCTTGCTCAGCTTAAAGCAGGGGAAAGCCAGATCTCCCATGTTGGCATCCGGGGGATACTCCAGCATTCCCGCCACCTCTTGGGCGTTGATCTCGGCATCGGGATTGATCCGCTTTACACCGAGAACGATTTTATCTGCAATGCGTTTTTTAATGGTTTGCATAAAAGATCCTTTCTATTCAATGTCCACTCCGTGGGAGCATTTTTCTTCTAACACTATATTATACACCATCTTGGTGTGGGTTTCAAGTACTATATTCGATTATTTTATCGTCAGATCGGCGGTTTTGGCTTGTACAAATTGCAACAAAGCCTCCCGATCCAGGAGCAGCTGGGCACCGCGGGCCCCCGAGCTGACGGTGATCCGTGCGTGGGCAAGACAGCTTTGGTCGATCCACGTAGGAAATTTCTTTTTCATCCCAATGGGCGAGCATCCGCCGCGGATATACCCCGTGAGCCCCAACAGCTCCTTGACCGCCACCATCTCAATGCGCTTGTTCCCGGTCAGGGCGGCCACCTTTTTGAGATCCAGCTCTTCGGCTACGGGAATACAAAAGACCAAGGGCCCGGTCTTGTCCCCTCTTGCCACCAAGGTCTTAAAGACCTGCTCCACGGGGAGCCCGATCTGCGCGGCGATGTGAAGCCCGCTCAAATCACTCTCGTCCACCTCGTATTCCATAACCTCAAAGGGAATCTTTGCGGCAGAAAGCATACGCATGGCGTTGGTTTTGATCATGATTCTCTCCTTTTTTACACCTTTCGTTTGAAATTTCCAAACACCTCGTTGACCTTCTCAAAGCTTGCGAAAACGTCGGAATGTTCCTTCAGAATTCGCATCATATCTCCGATCTGCCGCTTATTGATGATGCAGATCAGCAGGTATTTATCGGTGTCGGTATACGCGCCGTGCACCTGGATCCGGGTCACGCCGTGCTTCAGCTTTTGCATCAGCTCGGCTGAAAGCCCCGTGGGATCGGCGGTGATGATCTCGAACTTGTATCCGTTCTTCAAGCCGCTCAGGCCGTGATCCACAATGACGTTGGCAATAAAGAGATTCAACAGCGTACAGATCACGGGCGTGACCTTCATTCCATAGACGAAAAAGGCAATAAAGACCACCGAAGCGTCCATGATAAAGGAAACGTAGGCAAGATTCATTTCGGGACGCGCCCGACGAAGCAGAGCCGAGATCCCATAGGTCCCGCCGCTGGCGCCAAAGCGCTTCAGCATAATGGAAAAACCAAAGCCGGAGATCACACCGGTGGCAATGCAGGCAAAAACAATGTTAAAATCCTCCGCGTTATTGGCCGCGCAGTAGGGATTGGCTCCCATAGCACTCCACAGCTGAGGCGTAAAGGATTGCACCACCATGTAAAGCACCAGGATTCCCCCCAGCTTGCGGTCCACAAAGGCCGACAGCAGAATGAAGATTGGCAGATTGAAGGCCAGCATCAGAATTGACCAGCTGACACGGTCGGCCAAAAGGTAGTGGGTAATGGTTGCCAATCCCCCTACCCCTCCGGGCGCAAAGCCATTGCTGTTTTGAAAAAAGTAATACGCCGTTCCTACGATCAGTCCCGCAACAATGGCAAAGGAAAGATCCTGCAACAAGCGCAAAGGCTGAAGCGCGGACTTGGCAGATGATTTTTGATGGGTCATTTCCGATATTCCTCCAGCATTTCCCTTGCGGCGGTGCGTTGTACGTCGGTAATCTCAATGCCGCCCAAAATGCGGGCGATCTCCTCGACGCATTCCTCGGTCTCCAGGGCCTTGACCGTGGTTTCGGCACGGCCGTCCTTTTCTGTTTTGGTGATGCGGTAATGAGTATCGGCCAGAGAGGCGATCTGTGCCGAGTGCGTTACGCACAGCACCTGCGCACGGGTTGCGGCCTCTTTGAGCTTGATGCCAACCTTGCGTGCCGTCTTTCCCGAGACACCGGTGTCTACCTCGTCAAAGATCACGGTAGCCGCACCGTCACGGTCGTTGAGCACCGAGCGCAACGCCAGCATAATACGGGAGAGCTCACCTCCCGAAGCAATGCGGATTATGGGAAGCAGGGGCTCCCCGGGATTGGTAGCAATGAGGAATTCCACGTCATCCGCGCCGGTGGCACTCGGCTCGGTGAGCTCCACACGGACTGCGAACTGCACCCTGGGCATATCCAAAAAGCAAAGCGCGTCGGCAACCAGGGCTTGGATCTCCTTGGCGGCATCGCGGCGAAGCGCGTGTAGCTGTTTTGCCAGCCTTTGCACCTCGGCCTCGGCCTTGGCAACCTTCCGCTCCAGCTCCTCCCGCGCCTGGTCGGAGCATTCGGTCTCCTCCAGCTGAGCGGCGGCGCGTTCCCGGAAGGCAAGAATCTCCTCCACGGAATTTCCGTATTTTCGCTTGAGCTTGGAGATTCCATCCAAGCGGCCCTCAATGCGATCAATGCGCGCGGTAGGATCCTCGTCACTCTCGTCCAGGTATCCCAATACACTCTCGGCAACGTCCAAAATCTCGGAGGCCGCCGCTTCCAGGCGTTCCTCCAGCTCCTCGGCTCCCTCGACCATACCGCCAAGGCCTCGCAGTGACTGCTTGGCACGGGCGATCAGGTCCAACGCGGCCCCCTTGTCGCTGCCCTTAAGCAAACGGTAGGCCTGCTCAGCATACCGCGTGATCCGCTCGGCATTCAAAAGCCGATCCCGTTCCTTGGTCAGGGCTTCCTCCTCCCCAACCTTGAGCTTGAGGGCGTCGATGTCGGAGATCTGGAATTTCAGCATCTCGATCATTCGCAGCTTCTCCCCCTCGTCTCGGGTCAAGGAGGTCAGTTTTTTAGAGAGCGTCCGCCAATGTTCATAGGCGGCGCCATATTCCTCCAGCAGGGCGTCGGGACGCGCAAAGGCATCCAACAGCTCCCGATGGGTATTTTTTTGCAATAGCTTTTGATTGTCGGACTGCCCGTGAATGCTCAAAAGCATACGGGCGATCTCCTTTTGCAGGGTCTGGGTAATGACCTGCCCGTTGAGGCGGGTCTGGGATTTGCCGTCCCGATGAATGGTGCGGGAAAGCATCAGCATCCCATCCTCGGCGGAAAATCCAAGCTCGGAAAGAGCCGCCTGCGTTGCCGCGGACAGTTGATCAAAAACCGCGCTGACCGTGGCGTAGGACTCCCCCGAGCGGATCAGCTCCCGCGAGGTGCGATTGCCCAAAAGGAGATTAATACTGTCAATAATAATGGATTTTCCAGCGCCGGTTTCACCGGTGAGCACCGAAAAGCCTTTGGAGAACTCCAGATCCAGACGGCGGATCACCGCCACGTTTTCTATATGTAATGCGTTTAACATATCAGATCTGCTTTAACAGCTCATGCATACGGTCGGCGATCATAGAGGCACTCTCGGCGTCCCGGGTGGCTACCATAATGGTATCGTCTCCCGCAACGCAACCCAGGATCTGAACGAAGTTCATTCCGTCGATCCCCACGGCCACCGCATTGGCCAGACCCGGATAGGTTTTGATCACGATGATGTTGCAAGCACTCTCCACGCTGATGATCGAATCGATGAGGGTGGCGCTGAAGCTGGGCCCCGCAGTTCTGGGGGCCTGCTTGGGAAGCACGTAACGGTAGGTTCCCTTTCCGGTCATCATCTTTGCAATTTTCAACTCCCGAATGTCACGGGAAACCGTTGCCTGGGTAACGTCGTATCCACACTCGCGCAACCGCGCGATCAGCTCATCCTGGGTATCAATCTCGTATCGGGAGATCAGATCCAACATTTTTTCTTGTCTGTTCCGCTTCATGGTTCTTCTCGCTTTCTCAAAATTCTTACATTTGGGAATTGCTCATTTTTTGCCGTAGCTTTCGGTAAAAGCTACCGGTTTTTAAACGAATCAGATTGGTCTGTAGCTTTGCCTTGGTAATGCGAACCACCTGATTGCGGTGAAGCTCAAAATTCATGCGTCCGTCCACCGTCAGGTACAGCATTTTCTCCCGTGCGCAGATATTGCGCACCTCCAGCACCGATTGGTCGGAGAAGATCAGGGGACGGGCAATAAAGGAATGGGGACAAATGGGAGTAACGCAAAAGCAGGAGACCTTGGGATCCACGATGGTGCCCCCCGCAGACATGGA
The DNA here is from genome assembly GCA_017451915.1 of Clostridia bacterium. Classification (GTDB taxonomy): domain Bacteria; phylum Bacillota; class Clostridia; order Oscillospirales; family CAG-272; genus UMGS1865. The sequence goes on along the minus strand of JAFTNJ010000043.1, from coordinate 12,346 downwards.
ATACGCCGTGGAGCCGGTGGGTGTGGCGATGATCAGGCCGTCGGCACGGTAGTTGGTTACGGGAACGCCGCCCTCGGACAGCTCCAGATCAATGATCCGCGACACCGATCCGTTGGAGATCACGGCATCGTTCAGGGCATAACAGTAGGAGCGCAGCTCCTCCCCCGACCGCAGCTCAATGCGAAGCATGGCGCGACTTTCGATCTCGTAGTCCCCGGTAAACAAGCGCTTGAGCTGCTCCAGCTCGTTCAGCTCCAGCTCGGCCATATAACCAAGACGTCCCAGGTTGATCCCCAGGATCGGGGTCCCCCGGTGAGACGCGCGACGCGCCACCTCCAGGATGGTTCCGTCACCGCCCAGAACGATCAAAACATTGGCCTCCGCGTAGACGCTCTCCAAGGGGAGATAGCGAAACTCCTTACGGTGCTTATTCATTTTCATCAGCTTCTCGCGATTGAAGGCGGCAATGAGGATCTCGCAATCCTCCTGCAGCAAGCGATTGGCAACCGTCATTGCGGCATTGGCTTTTTCCAAAATATTAAAATTGGTCAGCAATGCGATCTTCAGCATGGGGGTCCACTCCTTTTACATTCCATCAATTTCACAGCTGACGAATCAGCCGGTCGATCATTGCATCTCCCTCGGCAGGCGTACCCGGGGTAAAATGCACTAAAAATTCTCGGTTTCCGTCGCCACCTGCCACGGGGGAGGCCATAAGGCCCACGGGACAAAGCCCTGCCCCAAGTCCGCCTCGCAAGACCCTCTCTACCGCAAAGCGGTGCGCCGCGGGATCCTTTACGATGCCGCCCTTGCCGAGCATACTTCTCCCCACCTCAAACTGAGGCTTGATCAGGCAAATGGCGTGCCCGCTCTCCCGCAACAGCGCGGGAAACTGCGGCAAAATATACGTGGCAGAGATAAAGGAAACGTCCATAACGATCAGATCCACCTGCGCTCCGTCGATGTCGGCGGGCGAAAGAGCTCTGGCGTTCAGGTGTTCCTTAGAGATGACACGGGGATCGTTTTGAAGCTTGGCAGCCAGTTGTCCGCATCCCGCGTCCACGGCATACACCCGCGCGGCACCGCGAGACAGCAGGCAATCGGTAAAGCCTCCGGTGGAAGCACCGATATCCAAGGCAATCAAGCCCTGAACGTTGGGAAGAAACCGATCCAGGGCGGCCTCCAGCTTCAAGCCACCGCGGCTAACGTAGGCCAGGCTGTCCTGTACCTCCACCAAATGCTCCCCTTCCCCTACGGGAAAGGAGGCCTTGGGAACCGTCTTACCGTCGATGCGAACACAGCCCTCGGAGATCAGCTCCTGGGCGCGGCGACGGCTGGGGACGTACCCGTTCTCGGTCAGATAAACGTCGGCACGCATATTACTTTTTGCGGGTGGCAAGCCACTTGGCAAGGGCCACCAACGCCTCACTGTTGGGGTAGGATTCCACCGCCGCCACCGCCTGCGCGGTCAGCTGATCGGCATAATACTGGGCTTCCTCTACGGTGTAAAAGCTCAAGAAGGTGTTTTTATTGCGCTCAGCATCCACACCTACGTTCTTGCCCAGGGTCTGACTGTCCCCGGTTTGATCCAAAATATCGTCCACGATCTGGAAGGCCAGACCGATGTTCTCCGCATAAGTGACCACGTCCTCCATGCAACGGTCGCGGAAGGTGATGCCTGCCGCCAACGCGCCCATGACGCAGGCCGCACTGATCAGGGCTCCGGTCTTCATGGAATGGAGCTTCAACAGCTCGTCCAGAGACAGTTTTCGGTGCTCCCCCGCCAGATCCATGATCTGACCGCCCACCATACCGTAGCGACCGGCACAGTTGGCAAGATAGGCCACGGCCTTAACGGCCACGTCACTTCCCACCTCCACGTTGGAGGCTGCCGCCTCAAAGGCACCCGTGAGCAAGGAATCTCCGGCCAAAAGCGCGGTGGACTCCCCAAATACCTTGTGATTGGTGGGCTTTCCACGGCGCATATCGTCGTTGTCCATGCAAGGCAGATCGTCGTGGATCAAGGAATAGGTGTGGATCATCTCTACCGCGCAGGCAAAGGGCAATACCGCCGCGTCCTCGCCGCCAAACAAATGGCAGAACTCCAAAGCCAGCAAGGGGCGGATCCGTTTGCCGCCGGCAAACAGACTGTATCGCTCGGAGTCCAACAGCTCCTTGATATCCTCGTCCTCGGTATAATAGTTTCGCAACGCCGCCTCGGTCAGAGTGGCGTCACGGTCCATGAGTAGCATCAATACTTCTTCGGTCATGCTTCTTCCTCCGCAGGGGTTCCAAAATCCACCAGGGCCGCAGAGCCGTCGGGCTGCAGCTGCAGCATCTTTACGGTTTGCTCGGCCTGATCCAACAGTTGGGTGCAGGAGCGCACCAGGGAGACCCCTTCCTCATATAACTTCAGCGCATCGGCCAGGGGACATTCCCCGTCCTCCAGCATACGCAAGATCTCTTCCAAACGGCCAAGGGCCGCCTCAAAGGTCATCGTCTTTTTTGCCATGATCCTATCCTTTCTTGGATTCTACCAAAGCGCGAACGCTGCCGTCCGCAAATTGAATCTCTATCCGTTCTCCGACGGTGGTATCGGCGGCGCGCATCAAGGACTCGCCATCCGGTCGGGTCACCGCAGCGTAACCCCGCGCCAGAACCGCCAAGGGGTTGAGGGACTCCAGTTTTCCGCAAAGAGCCGATAAGCGAAGCCGCTCGGATTGCGTTCTCTGCTTTTGCCATCGATCCAAAGCCTCCTCCCGTTGGGAAAGACGCATGGAAAAGGGATCCAACAGGCATTGGGGACGGGTCAGCACCCGTGCCTCGGACAAGCGTTGCAGATCCTGTCGCTCCTGTGCCAGGCGACGCTCCATGAGGGTACGCATCCGCTCGCCAACACCGTGCAGCTGCAGGAGCAGATCCTTTTTGTCGGGCACCGCCAATTCTGCTGCCGCCGAGGGGGTGGGAGCCCGTTGATCCGCCACAAAATCGCAGATGGTGAAGTCACTTTCGTGTCCTACGGCAGAGATCACGGGAATGGGACAGGCCGCCACAGCCCTGGCCAGGGCCTCGTCGTTGAAGGCCCAAAGATCCTCGGCAGAGCCGCCGCCACGCCCCAGAATGATCACGTCGACCAGCCGAGTCATGCCGAAGAATTCCAGGCCCAGGATCAGCTGTGCCGGAGCCTCGGCCCCCTGCACCAAAGAAGGAAAAAGGATCATTTGGGCGCAGGGAAAGCGCCGCCCCAAAATATTCATCATATCGTGTATTGCCGCGCCGGTGGGCGAGGTGATCACCCCGATCCTGCGTGGCATGGGAGGCAGAGGACGCTTTCGCGCAGGGTCAAACAGACCCTCGGCCTCCAGCTTTCGCTTTAATTGCTCGTAACGCAGAGCCAACGAGCCCGCGCCGTCGGGCTGCATTTCATCGGCGTAAAGCTGATATTGCCCCGAAGCACCATACACCGAGATGCGTCCGTGAACGATCACCCGCATCCCGTCGGCGGGAGCAAATAGGAGACGGGAGGCGTAGGAACGGAACATGACCGCACGCAGCTGCCCTTCCTCATCCTTTAAGGTAAAATATGCGTGTCCCGAGGAATAGAGCTTGAAATTGGAGATCTCCCCTCGCACGAACACGCCGGAAAGCACGCGGTCACCGTCCATCAGCATCCGCAGATATTCGTTGATCTGGGTTACCGAAAAAATTCCCTTTTCGTTCATACGGACGGCTCCTTTCGTGATTTCTTTTTCAAATTATTGTCCCTGCCACCGACGGCGGCAAAGGAGCGCAATGCCCGCGGCATTGTCGGCCGAGAATTGCGGCTCGGCAAAGTAGGTATTGGGACGCTTGGAGAGCAGCTCCTGCAGGTAGCGATTGCTCATAACGCCCCCCGCATAAACCACCGGGATCCCCGGTGCGCTTGCGTCCAGGTGGGCGGTCAGCTCCCGCAGCGTTTTTCCTACAAAGGCCAGAACGTAAGCACTGACCATGGCGGGGTCCCTGTGGGTCTTCCAAATGCCCTCGGCAAGATTTTGCAGGCCCGACAGATTGCAGTAGCCGTCTCGCACGCAGGTACGCAAAGGCGGAAGCTTGCCCTGCCATTGGGCGGCAAGACGCTCGATCTCCCGACCGCAGGGGAAGGCTAACCCCATCATTACGCCAACGCGGTCAATGGCTTGTCCCGCGTTGAGATCGGCCGTTCCTCCGATCAGGGAAACCGAAAATCCCTCCTCCACCGATTCGACGCGAAGCACCTCGGTGGTACCACCCGACACATGGAAGGCGCAAAAGGGGGATTGCAGCAACGATGCCTCTGCGCCGCAAGAAGCCACCGCCGCCATAATGTGTCCGTCCTGATGGGAAAAGGAGAATACCGGCACGTCCAGTGCCGCCGCAAAGGATCCTGCCGCCGCCTGTCCCGCCAGGAAGCAAGGCATATACGAGCCCTCCTGGGTACGCGGACGGGTGGAGCATCCCACGGCCAGAACGCGGCATCCCCGCAGAGCCTCCTTGAGCTGTTGGGTCACCGACGAAAGATTTTTTACGTGGGCAAACACGGCGTCGCTTTGCCGCAGACCGCACGCCCCTTCCTTGACCGGCAAAGGAGCCTTGATGTTGGCGAGCACCTCCCCCTCGACCGTGCAAATCGCCGCCGAGGTGGTATAATTGCTGGTGTCAAAGCCAACGAAGCAATCCGTCATCATTCTGCCTGCCCGGCCTCGATCTCATTCTTTGCGCCGTTGAGCAGCCCGTTGACGAAGGCCTTCATCTTGGGATCGTCAAATTGCTTGACCAGCTCAATGGCCTCGTTCAGAGAGACTGCCGAGGGAATCTCCTTCATGTAAAGCATTTCGTAGATGCAAAGACGGATGGCGGAGCGGGAAACCGGGGTGATACGGCTGATCTTCCATCCCTTGGAGTGGCGCATGATCAAAGCGTCGATTTCCTCCAGATGCTCTTGCACACCAAAATAGACCGTCTTGATGTAGGAATTTTCCGCTACCTCCCGATCCTCACAGGAAAGGGCGTAGATCGCCGCAGGCTCCTCACCGTTTTGAAATTCGGTTTCAAACAAAAGGCGGAACGCCTCCTCGCGCGCTTCTTTTCTTGTCATTTCTGCCATGATTTTGAAAACGTATCCTTTCTGATCCTCCATTCTATAGAATGGAGAGCATATTTTCCTTATTATATTATACAACGAAAATTCGAAAAGTCAACAGAAAAAAGTGAATATCCTGTATTTTTATGAAAAAAGAATGGCTTTTTCGCATAAACCCTAAGGATTTTTTCGTAAAATGGAATACTCTCAAGGAAAGGAGGACGTTCTATGACGTCCCGAACCAAACCGTCCCCCCTTTCGTTCCTTTGGTTTCTGCTACTTTTGACCGCAATGACTCTGCTCCTGGCCGGCATTGCCAACCGCATTGCCACCGCCGAGACTCCCACCCTGCATCCTACCTCCACCTCTCCCGAGGTGGTGATCCTTGACGCAGGGCACGGAGGCGAGGACGGAGGTGCCGTTAGCGGCGCGGGTGTCCCCGAAAAGGAGTTGAATCTTGCCATTGCCGCCCTGATGGAAACGCTGTTGGAGTCCAACGGCGTCCACACCGTGATGACCCGCACCGAGGATATTCTCCTTTATGACAGGACCCAGGATTATCACGGGCGGAAAAAAGCCCTGGATCTTGCGGCGCGGCTGGCCGTTGGCAATCAATATCCCGCGGGGATCTTTGTCAGTATTCATATGAATTCCTATCCCCTCCCCCAATACCACGGCCTGCAGGTATGGTATTCCCCCAACCACGGCACCTCCCAAGGAATTGCCGAGCAGATGCAGAGCACGGTGGCCGCCACGCTGCAGCCCGAAAATGACCGTTGCGTCAAGGCCGCGGGAAGCAACATCTATCTGCTTCACCACCTACAATGTCCCGCCGTGCTGGTGGAGTGCGGATTTCTTTCCAATCCCACGGAGGCGGAGCGGCTTTCCACGCCCGAATACCAACGGCAGCTGGCCCTTTTGCTGACCCTGGCTCTGATGGAATACGAAAACCCAACAGAAAAATAAAAAAAGCCTTGCATTGCGCCGTGAAATGCGGTATAATGAAAGCAACGAACACAAACAAGGAGAGGACCATGAAAGGCCTGAAAACGATCTACATCTGCTCGGAATGTGAATATAAAACCGCAAAATGGATGGGAAAATGCCCCAATTGCGGAGCGTGGAATTCCTTTGTGGAGGACGTGGAGGAAGCCGCACCCGCGGCGGCCGCGACCCCAAAGCGCATCAGCATGATCCCTTCTCTTTCGGACAACGTGGCCGTGGGGTTTGCCGACCTGGAGATCCCGGAATACATCCGTCAGAATACGGGGTTGGGAGAGCTGGATCGCGTGCTTGGCGGCGGTCTGGTGCACGGCTCGGTGGTCCTGCTCTCGGGCGAGCCCGGCATTGGTAAATCCACCCTGCTGATGCAGATCTGCGACGCGCTGGGAGCCTCCCGTCGGGTGCTTTACATCTCGGGTGAGGAATCGGGAGGGCAGCTGAAGCTCCGCGCCAAGCGGTTGGGCGTCATTGGCCAAAACCTCTTTTTACTCACCGAGACCAACATTGAAAAGATCCTGAAAGAGACCGATAAGGTCAAGCCCGAGGTATTAATCGTCGACTCGATCCAGACCATGTATTCGGCCACGGTCAACTCCACCCCCGGAAGCATTACCCAGGTGAAGGAAACCGCCCTTTCCTTTATCAACAAGGCCAAATCCGAGGGAATCTCGGTAATCATGGTGGGACACGTGAACAAGGAAGGCAGCATTGCCGGCCCCAAGGTGCTGGAGCATATGGTGGACGCGGTGCTCTATTCTGAAGGTGAGCATCAGCAAGCCTACCGCATTATCCGCGCCATCAAAAACCGTTACGGCTCCACCAACGAGATCGGCGTTTTTGAAATGACCGACCGCGGTCTGTTAGAGGTGGAGAATCCTTCGGAAATGCTCCTGGCGGGACGCCCAAAGAATATCTCGGGCAACTGCGCGGTATGCACGCTGGAGGGCACCCGTCCCATCATTGCCGAAATTCAGGCATTGGTCACTCCCACCGCCTTCCCCGCGCCGCGGCGCACCACCAACGGCATTGATTACAACCGTATGTGCCTGATCATTGCGGTTTTGGAAAAACGGTTAGGGCTGAAATTCTATCAAAACGACGTTTATCTCAACGTTATCGGCGGTCTTCGCCTGGACGAGCCCGCCTCGGACGTATCGGTTGCCATGGCGCTGATCTCCTCCATGACCGACCGCATCATTCCCGACGATCTCATTGCTATTGGCGAACTGGGACTTGCGGGAGAATGCCGCGCGGTATCCAATCTGGAGTCCCGGGTCAAGGAGGCGGCACGCCTCGGCTTTACCCACGCCATTGTTCCCTACCGCAACATTGAAAAGCGAAAAATCGAATGTGACGGGATCCACGTGATCCCCGTGCGCGGCATCTACGAGGTGCTGAACATGATGAAAAAGCAGGATTGACAGAAAGGAAAAGGCCATGTTAAATTCCATTAAAAACGGTTGTCCCTGGTACGATACCAAAGGAGAGCGCATCCAAGCCCACGGCGGCTCGGTGATGTATCTGGACGGCTACTATTACTGGTACGGAGAAAACAAGGAAAAAACCACGGGCACGGACGACACCTGGCAATGGGGTATGCGCTATTACCGCTCCAAGGATCTTTACAACTGGGAGGACATGGGGCTTTTTGTTGCACCAAACCTGAATGATCCCAAATCCTCTTTGCATCCCACGGCATTTGCCGACCGTCCCCATATCATCTATAATAAAAAGACCAAAAAATTTGTTTGCTGGATCAAGGTCATGATCAAGGGCGGAACCACACAGCAATCCACGGTTTTGACGGCGGATGCCTTTGGCGGCCCCTATACCATCGTGCGCGAGGGGCTGATGCCCCTGAACATGAGTGCGGGGGACTTTGACTTAGTGGTGGACGAGGAAACGGGAAAAGCATACTATTATTTTGAGCGAGTACACGACGCCACCATCTGCGCCGAGCTGACCGAGGATTACACCGATGTGAGCGGCGTCTATTCCCTCCACTTCCCCCATCCCGAGGGGGCGCCTTATGTGAGAGAAGCCACCGCCCACTGCCTGCGAAACGGCAAGCATTATCTCATCACCAGCGGCACCACGGGCTACTATCCCAATCCCTCCGAGGTGGCCATTGCCGATGATTACCACGGACCTTATCAGGTACTGGGGGATCCCCACGTGGGGGACGAGAGCCACACCTCCTTCCACTCCCAGATCTCCTCGATCTTCAAGGTCCCCGGGAAGAAGGACCTCTACATCGCCTGTGCCGACCGTTGGATGCCGGGCTACGAGAAATTTTCCTACGAGGATATTTTGAAGCTCCGCGCCCTGAAAAAAGAGAAAAAATACGACGAAATGGAAAAAATGATGGAGAAATTCGGTGCGCCCAAATACTTCAGCACCGCAACTACCAACACCTCCCTTGCCGAATACGTCTGGCTCCCCTTGCGCTTTGAGGGGGACATGGTCTACATTGACTGGAAGGAAGAATGGCGAATTGAGGATTACGAATAAAAGTGCATAAACAAAGCAAAACGGAGGATACTTCCATGAGATGTGTAAGCATTGATTTTCATACAAGCCACCTGATCCCCGGGATTGGATCGCAGTTTGATAAACAGAAATTTGCCGAAACCTTCCAATCGGCGCACGCTCAACAGGTTTTGGTATTTGCCAAGTGCCACCACGGATATACCTATTATCCCACAACGATCGGCACCATGCATCCAAATCTTAACTTTGATCTTTTGGGGAATCAGCTTGACGCCCTACGTAGCGTGGGCATCAAAGCGCCCATCTACATCACCGCAGGTTGGAGCAAGCTGGATGCCGATGCACACGCGGATTGGTTACATATGCGCTACGAAACCAAAGAGCCCCTCTATATTGGTTCTGTGCCGACGGGTAAGGAAAATCCGGAAGATCCAATCAAGGATTGCTCCTGGGCAACGCTCTGTCTTGCCAATCCCGATTATCTCGATTACATGGAATCACTCACCCGTGAGATCTGCGAACGTTACGACGTATCGGACGGTATCTTCTACGACATCTGTTTTTTCAAGGATGCCTGTGCTTGCGAGTCCTGCAAAAAAGGGATGCTTGCAAAAGGCCTTGATCCCGAAAATTACGAGGACGCGAAAAAATATTATTCCGAAAAGCGTATCGAAACCATGAAGCGGTTGACCGGAGTGGTTCACGAATACAAAAAGGACGCCCCCGTTTTCTATAACGGAGGTGCCGATATGAACCGCACCGAATACCATCCCTATCAGGGGCATTTCATACTGGAGGATCTCCCCACGGCTTGGGGCGGATACGACCTGATGCCTGTTCGTGCCAAATTCTTTGAGCAATACGGAAAAACGGTTTATGGAATGACGGCAAAATTCCACCACAATTGGGGGGAATTCGGTGGATTTAAAAGCAAAGAGGCACTCAAATACGAGTGCGCGGATATTTTGAGCGTGGGCGCTTCCATTTACGTAGGCGACCATATGCATCCGTCGGGAGCCCTTGATGAAAGCACCTATGCCGTGATAGGCTATGCCTTTGACTATGTTGAAAAAATTGAAAAATATTCAGAGAACACCAAGGCGTACACCGATCTGGCCCTTTGGCTCAGCCATGATAAGCTTTCCGATATCGGCGCGTCGAAGCTGCTTCAGGTAATGCATCTTGAATACGACGTGATCGAGTCCTCTGACAACCTTTCAAAATACGCGTGCGTCATTCTCCCCGACAACGTACGTTTTACAAAAAAGGATGAAACAGCGCTCGTCGATTTTGCGGCGCGCGGCGGCAAGATCATTGCAAGCTATAACAGTATTTTTGATGCGCTTGGCATCAAAAAGCTTACCCCCTCCCCCTTTGATCAAGACTATATAAGATGCCCCGTGGAAGAATATAAAACGCCGTTTCTCGCCTACTCCAGCGCATATCAAACCGAGAGCGACGGCGAAGCCTTGGCAGAGGTGTACGAGCCATACTTCAGCCGCACCTTCGGGCATTATTCGGGACACAAGAATACCCCCTACAAGACCGCGCCCGCAAGCTACCCTGCCCTTATAAAAAAGGTCAACCTCCTCTATTTCGCGCACCCGGTATTCAAGGCCTACAATCAGTCGGGCAACTACGTTCTCGAGAGATATGCCATCCGGGCGATCAGCGAATTTTACGACAAAATGATAGAGACCGAGGAGCTTCCGTCCTGCGGAAGGGTTCGTCTTCGTGAAAACAAAGAGGAGAAATTCCTTGCGCTCCACGTGCTCTACGCGCCTCCCGTGAACCGCGGAAACGTTTGTCTCCTTCCGGATTTTCCAAAGCTTCACGACGTCAAAGTCAGCATCAAGACCGAAAAAACCATCCAATCGGCGACGCTCCGTCCCGACGGAACACAGGTTCCCTTTTATCAGGAGAACGGCAGGGTGATTCTGTCACTACCCCCGTTCCGTCTGCATACATTGATCACGCTGGAATACCGATAAAAAACAAAAGAGAGAGTAACACGGAAGTGAAAACCGTGAAACTCTCTCTTTTTCTGTTTTGTGCATTTTTGCGTGTTCTCGGTTAAGGATCGCACGCGATTGCATTTGCGGCTTTGATTTAACCGTAGTAATTTTTATCTGCGTACTCAAAATAGGCTTCCAGCTCGTCGAGGGTCATGCCCTCTTGGAAAAGCGGAACGTCCACCTGACGATCCTTAATATAGGCATTTCCTTGATGAATGGCTTGCATCACATCCACCAGATATTCGTTGGAGGAGGAATCCTGCTCCTGCAGCTGGGCAGGAATGGTCAGCGTTCCGTCCACAATGGGAAAGGCCAACACGAGCAGCGACGAGCCCACCTGCTGCGTCATTACGGTAAATTGCCAGAGGTGCACCTCGCTGACAGGATCCTTAACCGTCTCTCCAAGCATAATCATTGCCCGGCTCCCCTCAGCAAACTGCGCGCTCTGTGCCTCGGGAACATACACGTGGGTGACCAGGGAAAGAGCCGCTTTTTCCACGCTCTCTTGCATCGTGGCGTCAAAAACGCGCTCGATGCTAACCTCCACGGCAACATATTTTACCTGATTCTGCTCAACGGTTTTCTCGGGAGTAAGGGCTCCAAAGGTGACGATCACGGCGTTGCAGTCAAACAGATTGGGAGCTCCCCAGTCGGGAGGAGCTTCTTTGGTAACCGTCTGTCTGGGAGGCGTGGTGGTGGCGGCCGTTGTAGCATTGGCAGAAGTACCGGCCTGGGTCGAAGCACTCGGAATCCCGCCTTGGGTCCGGCAACTGGCGATCACGAACACGGTTGCAAAAAGCAAAAACAAAGCAACGGTGCATTTTACGTGGCGTTGTTTCATTTTTCTTCCTCCTTTGAAACAAGAAAACGTTTACGGATAATAATTTTTGTCCGTCCAAATATAGAAATCAGCAATCTCTTGAATCGTGATACCATCGGCAAAGTGCGGCGTAGGCAAACCGTGTTTATCAATGATATGATTCCCTTTATCAACGCAATAATAGAAGCGAGAGTTTAATTCCTTAACAGGAGCATTCACCGTAACAGGTGAGGAAAGGCCTTGCAAAAGCCCATCCTTAATTGGGAAATAAATAGCGCAAGCGGCATCGTTGTATTCTTCCAGATTAAGAGCAAGAGACCATTGCCTTTCGGACGCTGCGGAATCAGAAGCCTTGGTCACCGAGATCAATGCCACCGTTCCATTCAACGGCAACGCGGCAAGCTCCTCGGGGATCCACAACGTGGTATTTGAGCTCCATTGCGAACGGTTATCCAAAAAATTATGACTCAGTGTGGGCGTAAAATAGCGAACGATCGACATGGAAACAGGTACGTATGGAATGTCAAACATCGTCATATTTCCTTCTTTTACCCTACCAAACTGCACGATCATACAGTTGCTGGTGTGCAAATCCCATCCGATCCAATCGGTTGCTGCGTAGGTAATGCCTTTTGTAGTGCTGAGCGGCTCGAAGGAATTATCGATGGTCGTAGTTGTTTTTTGGCGGGTTGTGATTGCGGGAAATTGATCTTGCGTCCGACAACTGGCGATCACAAACACGGTTGCAAACAGGAAAAGTACTGCAATGATGCTTTTTAAATTTTGTTTCTTCATCGTAAATCCTCCTTACATATATCATTCGGGGGCATCTTTATTTTATCACAAAAAGAGGGCCTGCGCAAGTGCTTTCCCGCAATTTTGTAGAATTGCACAAAGAAGATAAGGAAGGAAGGAAGG